>CAZUVO010000025.1:0-28731 GCA_964623955.1 uncultured Rhizobiaceae bacterium | reverse complement strand
AGATCATCATCATGACCGACGCGGATGTCGACGGCTCGCACATCCGCACCCTGCTGCTCACCTTCTTCTTCCGCAACATGCCGGAGCTCATTCACGACCCCACCCAGGAAGGCAATGCCGGCCATCTCTTCATCGCCCAACCGCCGCTTTACCGGGTCAAGCGCGGCGCGAGCGAACGCTATTTGAAGGACGACCGCGAATTGGAGAACCATCTGATCGAAGCCGGCCTCGAAGACGCGGTGCTCGAGCTACAAGGCGGCGAGGCGCGCGCCGGTGCTGACCTCGCAAAGATTCTCGACGAGGCGCGGGAGATCGACGTGCTCGTCAAAGCGCTGACGCGGCGCATCGACCAGCGCATCGTCGAGCAAGCCGCCATCGCCGGGACGCTCAATACGGACATACTCAGCAATGCCGAACAGGCCTCCCAGGCGGCGGCCTATATCGCCGGACGGCTCGACAAGCTCGCCTCCGAAATCGAACGCGGCTGGAACGGCGAAGCGGTGGATACGCCGGAGGGCCGCGCCTTCAAATTCAGCCGCACGCTCAGGAGCGTCACTGAAACCCACATCATCGATTCGGTGCTGATCACCACGCCGGAGGCACGCAAGCTGGACAGCTTCGCCGCGTCCTTGCAGGAAATCTACAGCCATCCGGCGACCCTCAAGCGCAAGGATTCGGAGCAGGAAATTACCTCGCCGACCATGCTGCTGGAGGCGGTCTATGCCGCCGGGCGCAAGGGGCTTTCCATTCAGCGCTATAAAGGGCTCGGCGAAATGAATCCCGATCAATTGTGGGAAACCACTCTCGACCCCAACGTCCGCACCCTGCGCCAAGTGGAAATCAAGGACGCGTTGGAGGCCGACGAGATCTTTTCGACCCTGATGGGCGAAGTGGTGGAGCCGAGGCGCGATTTCATCCAAAATAACGCGCTCAAGGTCGTCAATCTCGACGTCTAAGACCCCGAGGGCCGGCATGGCCAAAACCAAGGGCGCATCCCGGGGCGGCAAGGCGAAAAAACCCGCCGGAGCCATGACGAAAAGCGCCGATAAAAAGAAATCCTCCGCGCCTCCCAAAACTTCCAAAGCGCAAAAGACGCGCCGGAAGTCGCCGTGGCGCGAAATCCGCGTGGCGCTGATCGCGCTGATCTGGCTGTCCCTGGTGATCGCCGGTTTTATCGCCTATGCCGCTCACGATCTGCCGTCGAGCGACAGCCTGACGGGCCCGAAAAGCGCGCCCGCCGTCACGATCCTTGCCGCCGACGGCTCGCAATTGGCGAAGTTCGGCGCCGATTGGGGCGAATTCGTCCATTTGCGCGACATGTCGCCCGTGCTGCCGCAAGCCGTTATCGCCATCGAGGACCGGCGGTTTTTCGAGCATGGCGGCATGGATGTAATGGGCGTGCTGCGCGCGATCTGGCGCAATATCACCTCGGGCCGGTTACGCGAGGGCGGCAGCACCATCACCCAGCAATTGGCCAAGATCGCCTTTCTCACCCCGGCGAAATCCCTCAAGCGCAAAGTGCAGGAGCTCTTTCTCGCCTTTCGCCTCGAAGGCGAATTCAGCAAGGACGAGATCCTCACCCTTTATCTCAACCGGGTCTATCTCGGCGCCGGGGCTTACGGTGTCGATGCGGCGGCGCGGCGCTATTTCGGCAAACCGGCGGGCAAGATTTCGCTTGGCCAGGCCGCGCTCTTGGCCGGCCTCCTCAAGGCGCCGTCCCGCCTGTCGCCAGCGCGCGACCTCCAGGCGGCGCACCGCCGCGCCGCTCTGGTACTCGACAGCATGGCGGCGGCGGGGTTCATCGCCGAGGCGGATGCCGCCCGCGCCAAAAAAAATCCGGCCAAGCTCGTAAAGCAGGCCAAATCTTCGGGCGCCGCGCGCCATTTCAGCGATTGGGTGCGGTCGCAACTGCCCGCTTATGCCGGGCGCGACGCGGCGGCGCTGACGGTCCACACCACCCTCGACCCGGATCTGCAAGCCGCGGCGGAAGCGGCGCTCGAACGCGGTCTCAAAGACGCATCGAAACGCGATGCCGGCGAGGGCGCACTGGTCGCGCTATCGCCGGAGGGCGCGGTGCTCGCCATGGTCGGCGGGCGGGATTATGGCGCGAGCCAGTTCAATCGGGCGAGCCAGGCGCTGCGCCAGCCGGGCTCGGCGTTCAAGACCATCGTCTATCTCGCCGGCATGGAAGCGGGCCTCGCCCCCGACGATATCTTCGATGACGCGCCGATCGATATCGCCGGCTGGTCGCCGCGCAATTATAGCGGCGAATATCAGGGGCCGGTGTCCCTACGCGATGCCTTCGCCGGGTCGATCAACAGCGTCGCCGTGCGCGTCGGCCAGCATGCCGGCATCGGCGAGGTGGCAAAACTCGCGCGCCGTCTCGGCATCGACAGCGAGTTGCCGCCGGATGCGAGTCTCAGCCTCGGCAGCGGCGAGGTCTCGCTGCTTCAACTGACCGCCGCCTATGCGCCGCTTGCCGGCGACGGCGCCCTCGCCCTGCCCCATGGCATCAGGGAGGTACGCAATCGCGGCGGCGATATTCTGTACAGGCGCGAAGGCTCGGGCGGCGGGCGGGTAATCTCCGCCAAAGCTGCCGCCGCGATGCGCGATCTCCTCACCGCCGTGGTTAGTGCCGGGACCGGCCGCAACGCCGCCCTGCCGGCGGAGATCGGCCCGGCCCATGGCAAGACCGGCACCAGCCAAAATTTCCGCGATGCCTGGTTTATCGGCTTCTCAGGACCCATCGTGGCCGGCGTCTGGCTCGGCAATGACGATGGCGCGCCGATGCGCGGCATCACCGGCGGCGGTGCGCCCGCCGCCATCTGGCGCGACTTTATGAGCCGCGCTCTACGCTAACACCTGTCGATCAGGTGGATGAAAGAGCCCATCACTTTGCCGGCCACAAGACCCGCCTCGCCTAGATCCTCACCGTTCGAATCGGAACAACGGAAAAGCGGCCGGGCGCCCTCTTCGCGGGTCACCGTCGCATAGTGAAACTCATGGCCGCGGAAATGCTCGCCATTTGCTGCAAAGGGCGCGTCGCCCAGCATCTCCGCCTCGCGGTAGCCGAGATGGAGACGGGGTGCGGCGAAGCTGGTCTCGAGCGGCAGCAGGCCGGCCAGGGCGTGGCGCTTGCCCGCCGCATCGATCAATCCCTCGCCCAGCACCATATAGCCGCCGCATTCGCCATAGAGCCAGGCACCGCCTTCAGCCGCACGGCCGAGACCGGCGAGAAAAGTGCCGTTGGCGGCGAGGCGTTCGGCATAAAGCTCCGGATAGCCGCCGGGCAGGTAGACCGCGTCCGCATTTTCGGCCGGCGCTTCATCCGCCAGGGGCGAGAAAAAACTGAGCGCCGCGCCGGCATCGCGCCAACCGGCCAGCACCGCCTCATAGCTGAACGCAAAAGCCTCATCGCGGGCAATGGCAACATGGCTGCCGAGCGGGTCGAGCGGGCAAGGCACCGGTGCCGCTGCCGAGGCCTGAAGGGGCCGCCCCAGCGCGCGGAGCGCCGCCTCATCGATATGGCGGGCGACGGTATCGGCGGCGCCATCGAGAAAGGTGGTTAAATTATCCGCCTCGCCGGCTTGCACCAAACCAAGATGACGCTCCGGCAGGGCAAGCGCCGGGTCGCGCGGTAGTGTGCCAAGAACCGGTATACCGGTCGGCGCCATGGCATTACGCAATATCTCCTCATGGCGCGCACTGGCGACATAGTTGAAGATCACCGCCGCCACCGTCACATCGGCGCGGTGGTTAGCGAAACCTTCCGCCAGGGCCGCGATGGAAGCGCCCTGACCGCGCGCATCGACGACCAACACAACCGGCAGATCAAGATGGGCCGCGAGATCGGCGGTCGCACCGCCGCCGCCGGCGGCGCCATCGAAGAGGCCCATCACCCCTTCGCCCAAAATGAAATCCGCCTCCCGCGCCAGGGCGGCGGCGAATGCGTCGAGGCTGTCGCCGCGCATCGCCCAGATATCGAAATTGGCGCAAGGGCGGCCCGCGGCGGCGGCATGATAGGCCGCATCGATATAGTCGGGCCCCGCCTTGAACGGCGCCACGGCCACGCCTGAGCGCGCCCAATGGCGCAGCAGGCCGAGGGTGATGACGGTTTTTCCCGAGCCCGATTTGGGCGCTGCGATAATAAGTCCGGGCGCGGTGCTCACAAATGCTGCCCGATCAATTGGGCAATTTCGGCCGGGCGGCGGCCACGCTGGAAATGATCGATAAACTCGCCGTCCGGGCCCATGAGATAGATGATATCCGTGTGATCGACGGGATAATCGTCCGGCGCCTCCTTTTCCTCGCCGAGCTTGAAATAGGCCTTATAGGCCTCGGCCGCCGCGGCGATTTCCGCTTCGCTGCCCGTCAGCCCCTTCAGGCGCGGGTGGAAGTTGGGCACATAATCAGCGAGCGATGCGACCGTATCGCGCGCCGGATCGACGGTAATGAAGAGCGGCTGCACTTCTTTGCCGGAATCACCCAGCATCTCTATCGCGTGGCTCATCACCAGCAGATCGGTCGGGCAGATATCCGGGCAATAGGTGTAGCCAAAATAGATCAGCATGTAGCTGCCGCGAAAATCCTGATCGCTCACCCGCTGGCCGGTGTGGTCGGTCAGGGTGAAGGGGCCGCCGACGTCGCTGAGATGGATGGCTTCCTGCTGCGCATCGTTCAGATTGCCGAACAGCGAGCCGCCATCGGTCTGGGTATAGAGCACGATGGCGCCGATCACCGCGACCCAGACGAGCGGGTTGCGGCGCAGGCCGCGTGGGTCCCGGGATTGATCGAGACCGTCATCTTGACGCGGTTTTTGCCAGCGGAATAAGTCCATATCAGTCGCAAAGATAAGCGCCCCGGGCGGGCGCATCAAGCGGCCCGCCCGCTATTCGACGGCTTCTTCCGCCTCGCGCGCCGCCAGAAACTCCAGCGCCGCCCGGGCGCGCGCCTCGGGCGTGGCGTTGGGATCGAGCGCCGCGCGCAACCCCACCACATCGCCGATGGCGATAATCGCGGGCGCTTCGAGATGGGCCGCCACCGCGTCCTCGGCGGCGCGCGCCAGGGTGGTCTCGACGATTTGCTGATCGGCAAGCGTCGCCTTGGCGATGAGGATTACCGCCGTGTCGTCGGCGCGTCCGGCGGCCATGAGCCTCTCGGCAATCCAGGAGAGATGCTTGAGCGCCATATAGAGGATCAGCACCGGCGCGCCGGATGCCAGTGCCGGCCAGTCGAGCCCCTCGGGCGGCCCGCCGCCCGCTTCATGGCCGGTGATCAGAGTCACCGCCGAATTGACGCGCCGATCGGTGATCGGGATGCCGGCATATGCGAGGCCCGCCACCGCCGCGGTAATGCCCGGCACCAGGCGAAACGGCACACCGGCTGCCGCCAGCGCCAACGCTTCCTCGCCGCCGCGCCCGAAGACGAAGGGATCGCCGCCTTTGAGGCGCAGCACCTTGCGCCCGGCGCGCGCGAGGGCAATCAGCTTATCGCTGATATCGGCCTGTTTCGCCGAGGGTTTGCCGCCCCGCTTGCCGGCATAGTGCAGCTCGGCATCGGCGCCGGCGAGCGCGAGGATGCCGTCGCCCACCAACGCGTCATAGACGATATCGTCCGCCGCGCCGAGGGCGTGATAGCCGAGCAACGACAAGAGGCCGGGATCGCCCGGTCCGGCGCCGACCAGCCACACGCTGCCGGGCTCGAAAGGCAGCAGATCGGGCAATCGCGGCACGATTTCATTGTCCTCGGACATAAAACGATTTTACACCCGCGCCAGGGGAGCGGCGAGCTAAACTGCCGCCATGCCCGACGGCGATTCCTTCGATACGAAACCATCCGGACCCTTGCGCAAGGGCTGGACCACCGGCGCCTGCGCCACGGCGGCGGTGAAAGCCGCCTATGGCGCACTGTTGACGGGGCGTTTCGAGGACCCGGTATGCATTACCTTGCCGCGCGGCGAAACACCGTCCTTTCCGCTGCAAGAAACCGACCTGAACGGCGGCAGCGCCATGGCCGCCATCGTCAAAGACGCCGGCGATGACCCGGATGTGACCCATGGCGCGCTGATTCGCGCTACCGTGCATGCGATAGAGGCGGGCGCGGGCGTCCGCTTCCGCGCCGGCGAGGGTGTCGGCACGGTGACGCTGCCGGGCCTGCCGGTGGCCGTCGGCGAGCCCGCCATCAATCCCGTGCCGAAGCGCTTGATGCAGGAGGCGATCGCCCAACTCGCGGCTGAACACGGCGCGGCGGGCGACGTGGAAATCACCATCGCCGTGGCACAAGGCGAGAAGCTTGCCGAGCGCACCATGAATGCGCGGCTTGGCATCCAGGGCGGGCTCTCCATCTTGGGCACCACCGGCATCGTCACGCCCTATTCCTGCGCCGCCTGGATCGCCTCCATTCATCAGGGGGTGGATGTCGCGCGCGCGGCGGGGCTCGGCCATGTCGCCGGCGCGACCGGAAAAACATCGGAAGGCGCCGTGCGCGCGCTCTACGGGCTTAAGGAGCAGGCGCTTCTGGAGATGGGCGATTTCGCCGGTGGGCTGCTCAAATATCTCCGCAAACATCCTGTGGCGCGGCTCACCATCGCCGGCGGCTTCGCCAAGATCTCCAAGCTCGCCGAGGGCCATATGGATCTGCATTCGGGGCGGGGCGAGGTGGATATCGCGGCGCTCAGCCAGGACCTCGCCGACCTCGGCGCGCCGGCGGAGATGCTCGGCGAAGCCAAGGCCGCGCCATCTGCCGGCGCGCTGCTTGCGCTCGCCGGCGATCTGCCACTCGGCGATCGAATTGCGGCGCGGGCGCTCGACGTGGTGCGGGAGACCGTGGCGAACGAAGCGATATCCGCCGATGTGGTGATCTTCGGCCGCGATGGCGGCCTGCTCGGCCGGGCTGGGCCCGATGGCGGACCGTAAGCGGACGCTCCTTATCCTCGGCGGCACCGGCGATGCGCTGCGTCTCGCGCGCGCGGCCGAGGACAAATGGGACGAAAATTTGCGTGTGGTCTATTCGCTCGCCGGGGCGACGCGCAATCCGGCTCAGGCGGGCAGCGAAGTGCGCATCGGCGGCTTCGGCGGCGATTCGGGCCTTGCACGCTACTTACGCGACGAGAAAGTCGATTATCTCATCGACGCAACCCATCCCTTTTCCGTGCAAATCTCGCGCCACGCGGCGTTGGCCGCCGCCGCCACGGCAACCCGGCGCTGCACCCTCGCGCGCCCGCCCTGGCAGGCGGAAGGGGGTGACCGATGGCATGAAGCGGCGGATATGACTGCGGCGGCGGCGCTTGTGCCCGAGTTGGGCAAGCGCGTCTTCCTCGGCGTTGGCGCCCGTTCGCTCGAATATTTTTCGCGCCTCAGCGACATCTGGTTCCTGGTGCGCTTGATCGCGGCGCCAGAGACGCCAATTCCCATATCGCAAGCCGAGCTTGTCATAGACCGGGGACCGTTCGACGCGGTGAGCGAACGCCGATTGTTCGAGCAACACCGCATCGACCTCGTCGTCACCAGGGCGAGCGGCGGCGAGGCTACCCGGGGAAAGATCGACGCCGCCCGCGCCCTCGGCCTGCCGGTCGTGATGGTGCGCCGACCCGACCCGCCGCCGGGCGAGAGCGCCGACGGCATCAACGCCGCGCTGGACTGGCTGGCGAAGGAGATGAAGGGCTAGGACGATTCGCCGTCGGACGCAGGGCGTAGCACATGATGATGCGCCGGATCGTAGAGCTTGCTGTCCTCGAACGCTTCCGGCTGAAGCGCGCGGCCCACAAGAATAAGCGCGGTGCGGGTGAGACCGAGTGGCTTCACCTGGTCGCGGATATCGCCGAGAGTGCCGCGGATCAGCTTTTCGTCCGGCCAGCTCACGCGATAGGCGATGGCGGCGGGGCAGTCGGCGCCATAGTGGGGCGTCAGCGTGCGAACCACCTTGGCGAGATTGTTGATTGAAAGATGGATCGCAAGCGTCGCGCCGGTCGCGCCGAGCACCGCCAAATCCTCACCTTCCGGCATGGCGGAAGCGCGCACGGCGGTGCGCGTCAGGATGACGCTTTGCACAATGCCCGGCAGCGTCAATTCGCGGCCGAGCGCCGCCGCCGCCGCCGCATAGGCCGGCACGCCGGGAGTGATGTCGTAAGCGATGCCAAGGGTGCCAAGCCGGCGAATCTGTTCGGCGATGGCGCCATAGAGCGAGGGATCGCCGGAATGAAGCCGCGCCACATCCTCGCCGGCGGCATCGGCGGTTTCCATATGGGCGATGATTTCGTCGAGGGTTAGTGGCGCGGTATCGATCACCCGGGCGGAATCCATTGCCTCGGCAATAACCGCCTCCGGAATCAACGAGCCGGCATAGAGCACCAACGGCGCCACGCGCAAATAGTTGAGGCCGCGCAGGGTCATCAAATCCGGCGCGCCGGGACCGGCGCCGATGAAATGCACGGTCATGACAGGTTGCGCTTCGGTTTGGATTCGGCGCCGGCGCCATAACCGCGCGGCGTGTAGGCGCGTTTTCCGTCGCCGGTCTCCACGGCGCGGCTTTCCCGCCCGCCGATCAACACAAGGGTGAGCATATCGATCGAAGCCGGGTCGAATTCGCCGAGCGCAATGATGCGCACCTGCTCCTCCGCCCGGCCGAGATTGCGCGCAACGACCACCGGACAATCCGCCGGGCGCTCGGCGGCAAAGATTCCCACCGCCCGAACCAAACCTTCGCGGCGGCGCTTGGATGCGGGATTGTAGAGCGCGGTGACGAAATCCGCCGCCGCCGCCGCGCATAAGCGTTCCTCGATGACCGCCCAGGGCGTCATCAGATCGGACAGCGAAATGGCGCAAAAATCATGGCCGAGCGGCGCGCCGGCCCGCGCCGCCGCCGCCTGCAGCGCCGAGATGCCGGGCTCGACGGCAATCTCAACGCCGCGCCAGCCGGGCGACATCGCTTCATCGACAAGCTCGAAAGCGAGCGACGCCATGCCATAGATGCCGGCATCGCCGGAAGAGATCAGCGCCACCTCGCGCCCCGCCGCCGCGAGGTCGAGGGCGGCGCGCACGCGCAGCTCCTCGTCACCGAGGGCGAATTCATGGCGCACGGTATCGGGAGAGAGCGGCCCGGCGAGATCGAAATAGCCGCCATAGCCGACCACATCGCTCGCCCGGGCGAGCGCAGCGGCAGCGGCCGGCGTGCGCCATTCGGCGGACCCTGGGCCGAGACCGACAATCGTCAGCCGCCCGAGGCCGAGGCCGATTTGCCCCGGGCGGATCGCCTGAGGCGCCCGCGCCACGGCGCAGGTCGCGCGGGCGGATTTGGTCTTGGCAACGATGAGCTCGCCGTCATCGCCGGCGCAGGCCAGGGCGGCGGCCTCGGCGACGCCGTGACAGCCGACGGCGCGGAAGACGGCATCCGATGGATTGGCGAGGCGCGGAGTCTCTTGCTCCAGGCGGGCAGCATCGAAAAAGCGAAGCTGCAGGCCGCGCTCATGCGCCACGGCGCGCAAGGCGGGCTCGTCCATCTTGACGTCGATCGAGGCGAGGCAGGCGATCGAGAGCGGGCTGAGGCCGGCAGCGCCCAACGTCTGATCGAGGAGGGCCGCGACTTCCGCCGTCGCCGCGCCGCGTTCGCAACCCATGCCGACGGCCAATATCGGCGGGCGAAGAGTGACATCGCCCCGCACTTCGGCGCTATCCGATATGACGATGCGGCGCGGCGCATCCGTCTCGAAGCGCGCCGGCCCGTCCCGCAGCCAAGCGCCGAGGCCCTGCGCATCGTCGAGCGCGACTGCATCGCCCGCCAAGAGCGCCGCCGCCACACTCTTTACCTCGCTGCCCGGCTCCAACCGCCAGCCTTCCGGTGGATCGTCGAGGGCGAAGCCGAGGCCGATATCCCCCGCCGTGGTGATCGCGGCAACGCCGCCGAGCGCTTCGGCCAATTGCCGGGCCATGCGGTTGGCGCCGCGATGGCCACCCAAAAGCGGCACGGCATAGCTGCCGTCTTCGGCGAGCGCGATGACCGGTGGCTCGCCTCTCTTGTCGCCGAGATGGGGCGCCAGGCAACGGATGACGATGCCGGCGGCCGCAATGGCAATGATCGGCCGGCCCGCAAGAAAGAGGGCGGCGAGATGGCTTGCGGTATCGTCGAAATAGACATCCGCGTGCTCGATCCGCTTGGCATAACCGTGCAGTTCGGCACCGGGAAAAGCGGCCTTGGCATGCCGCGCGGTTTCCAGTCCGGACGGTCCGAGCAAGAGGATGGCGGGCACGCTCATACCCAGGCCTCGCCGCGCCGGTGCACCAGGATCATGGAGAAATAGGGCGCGGGGTCCTCCGCCTCCGCCAGCGGCAGGATACGCTCGGCGGCGAGGCTGGCGCGCTCGATATAGCGCGCCCGCGCCTCCAGGCCGAGATCGCCAAGTACGCGGCGCACCTTGGCGATATGGCGCCCGACCTTGACGATGGCTGCCGCGTCGCAGGCCTCAAGCCGCGCGCGCAGGACCTCTTCGTCGAGCGGCGCCGGCAACACGCTGAGCACATCGTTTTTCGCCGCGAGCGGCGCGCGAAGCGCGGCGGCGCAGGCCATCGGCGAGGACACGCCGGGCACGATTTCGACCTTATGATCGTCCGCCAGGCGGGCGAAAAGATACATGAAGGAGCCGTAGAAAAACGGATCGCCTTCGCACAGCGCCGCGACATCGCGGCCGGCGCGGAGATGATCCGAGATATCGCTCGCGGCGGCGGCATAAACATCCTCGGCCGGAAAACGTGCCGCGTCGAGCGGCATGCGGATGGCGATCTCGGTCTGACCGCCGGGCAAATGCGGGGCCGCGATGGCGCGTGCCATGCTCTCGCCTTCCACCGGCGCGGGATAGGCCAGCACTGGCGCCGCGCGCAAGATACGGTGCGCCTTCAGAGTTAACAGTTCCGGATCGCCCGGCCCGACACCGAGGCCGTAAAGGGTGCCCGGCTTGTTTTCGTTGTCGCTCATTCCTTAATCCTTGATCGACGCCCATTGGGTAACCGGCGTCAGCGGCCGCCACAGGGTGCGCTCGCCGACGCCCTTGGCGCGTGAAATATTGATGCGAACCATGTTGCCGCCGAGCTCTTCCCGCCAGCGCGTGAGCAGCGCTTCGCTCTCCAGGCTGACCGCGTTGGCGACCAACCGCCCACCCGGCTTGAGCCGCGCCCAGCAGGTCTCGACCATGCCCGGCAGCGAAAGACCGCCGCCGATGAAGATCGCATTCGGCGCGGGCAGGAGTTCGGTCGCATCGGGCGCCTCGCCATGCACCGGTTTCAAGGTGGGCACGCCGAGCGCCGAGGCGTTGCGGGCGATGCGCGCCACCCGCTCGGCGTCGCGTTCGATCGCGATGGCCTCCGCGCCGCGCGCGCCCAGCATCCACTCGATGGCGACCGAGCCGGACCCGGCGCCGCCGTCCCAAAGGAGCGCGCCGGGCGCGGGTGCAAGCGCGCTCAAGGTGAGCGCACGGATCTCCCGCTTGGTGAGCTGGCCGTCATTCTCGAACGCGCGGTCGCGCAGGCCCGGCGCGCCGAAATAACGCCGCGCCCTGCTGCCGCCCTTGCAGCGGATGGCGATGCTGTTGAGATCGGCGATTTCTTGTTCGGGCCAGCTATCGGCCTGCCCGTCGATGCGCCGCTCTTTGTCGCCCCCCATATGCTCAAACACGGAGATCTCGCTCGCGCCATAGCCGGCGGCGGTAAGCTCGGCGGCGACGGCGGCAGGTGTGCTTCCGTCATGGGAAAGGATGACCAGGCGATGTTCGGGCGCAAGATAGGCGCGCGAGGTCTCGAGCGGCCGGCCATGCAGCGTCAGGCATTCGACCTCCGCCACCGGCCAGCCCATGCGCGCGCACGCCAGGCTGAGCGCACCGGCGGTGGGCAGAATCAGCATCTCGTCTGCGGAGAAATGACGCGCAAGCGTGACCGCGATGCCGTAATGCATCGGATCGCCTGTGGCCAATACCACGAAGCGCTTGCCGCGATGGGCTTCGATATCCGCCATGCTGTCCAACAGCGGCACACGCCAAGTCAGGCGCTCGGCGTCGCTTGAAGGCACCATGGCGAGATGGCGCTTGCCACCGAGCAGCACTTCGGCGCTCTCCACCAGGGCGCGGGAGGAAGCCGGCAGGGCATCAAGGCCGTCCTCGCCGAGGCCGATCACGGTCAACCAGGGGGTAGTCATGCCATATCCTCCGCGATGGCAAGGGCGTTGACGGCGGCGGCGGCGAGCGCGCTGCCGCCGCGCCGGCCCGTGAGCGCAACATAAGGCAGGCCGAGATCGTTGGCGATCAGCGCCTCCTTCGATTCCGCCGCACCGATAAAGCCCGGCGGCGTGGCGATGACGAGAGCGGGCCGCGCGGCCTCGGCGGCGAGTATCTCCAGCAGGCGGAAGAGCGCGGTCGGCGCGTTGCCGATAGCGACGATGGCGCCGTCGAGAATTGGCCGCCACAACTCGACCGCCGCAGCCGAACGGGTAATGCCGGCTTCGCGCGCGCGGGCCTCGACACCGTCTTCGCCCAGCATGCAGAGTACTTCATTGCCGGCAGGCAAGCGGCGGGCGGCGATACCGTGAGCGACCATTTTAACATCGGTGAGAATCGGCGCGCCTGCCGCCAGGGCGTCGCGACCAGCCTTGCCCGCGCCCGGAGAAAAATCGAGATCATCCGGCAGGTCGACCATGCCGCAAGCGTGAATCATCCGGAGCGCCAGCGGCTCGATGTCCGCCGGCAGGCGCGAGAGATCGGCCTCGCGCTTGATCGCGGCGAAGGACAGCCGGGTAATCTCCGCCGGGTCGCGTACATAGTCATTCATGCTTGTCCGGCGCGTCGCCGTGATGATGGTGGTGGTGGCCGTGAGCATGGTCTGCATCCGTGCCGATGCCCTCGACATGATGATGATGACCGACCTGAGCCGCGCCCTGATCGCCTTCATAACCGATGATCTGTTCGCGGTATTTGCACAATTGGCAATTCATCAGATTGTCGCCGCGCGGAATCTCGTCGAGCCGTTCGAGAAAGGAATCGATGACCAGCGGATGGTCGTTGAGATATTCCGCCTTGATCATTTCGATCTCGGGATGATCTTCGGCCAGCGCATCGGCAGCTGAATAGATGCGCTTCACTAGAACCCCGGTGAAGAGGAAATAGGGAAACACGATGATGCGCTTGAAGCCAAGACGGACGACGCGCTTCAGCGCATCGCCGACGAGCGGCTGGGCGACGCCGGAGTAGCAGGTCTCGGCCCAGCCGAACCCCATGCCTTCCCACAACATGCGCGCGACCTTGGAATTGGCATCCGGATCGTTGGTGCCGCGCCCGACCACGACGAGCAGGGTATCGGCGCGGGATACGCTATCGCCGGCCGCGGCCTCGGCGGCCCTGATGCGCTCCTGCGCGGCGGCGAGCAACTTAAGGTCGACGGCGAGCTCGCGGCCATAGCGAATCGAGAAACCGTCATGGCGCGCGGCGTAATCGTTCAGCACCGAAGGGATGTCGTTCTTGGCATGGCCGGCGGCGAACAGCATGCCGGGCACGGCGAGCACATCATTGGCGCCAGCGGCGCGTAGATCGTCGAGCCGCTCGCCGATGGTCGGGCGGGCGAATTCGAGAAAGCCGTGCGCCACTTGGCGTTCGGGTAGCTGGCGCGAGATATGCACGGCCAATGCCTCGAACTCGGAGATCGCCTGCACATCGCGGCTGCCATGGCCGCATAAGAGAATGGCGGAGTTGTTCATCGTGGTGCTCTTTTCTTTGTTGCGTTGACGGTTGGCTCTCCCGCACCCATTCTCGCGCCATGGAATTCGCGGCGGATATTTGGGGCGTGTGGCGGCTGCCATCGCTCGCCGGTCTCGACTGGGCGGCGGGGCCGGGCGGCGCCATATTGCTGCTGATCGCGCTCGCCCTCGATTGGTTGATCGGCGATCCGCGCTGGCTGCCGCATCCGGTACGCCTGATGGGCGGCGTCACGGCATTTCTCGAGGCCCGCCTCAACCGCGCCAAACGGAGCGAAAGCGAGCGGATTGTCCGCGGCCTCCTCGCGGTGCTTGCCGTTACCGGCTTGAGCGCCTTGGCGGGATGGGCGGTGGCGAATTTCGTCGGCGCCTTTCCCTATGGCTGGGTCGCCGAGCTTGCGCTTGTGAGCCTGTTGCTGGCCCAGCGCGGCATGATGGGCCACACCCTTCGAGTCCTTAGCGCCCTCAAGCAGGACGGCGTGGCGGGCGGGCGCAAGGCGGTGGCGCGGATCGTCGGCCGCGAAACCGAGGAGCTCGACGAGCATGGCGTCGCCCGCGCGGCGATCGAAAGCTGCGCCGAGAGCTATTCCGACGGCGTGGTGGCGCCGATCTTCTGGTATCTCCTGCTCGGGCTGCCGGGCCTCATGGCCTATAAGGCGATCAGCACCATGGACAGCATGATCGGCCACCGCAGCGAGCGCTATGCCGCCTTCGGCATGGTCGCAGCAAAGCTCGACGATGCGGTGAACTGGCTGCCGGCGCGGCTGGCTGGCGCGATCCTGGTGATCGCCGCCTGCTTCGTGCCGGGCGCGGCGCCGGTCAAGGCGCTCCGCATTATGCTGCGCGACGCGAAGAAGCATGTCTCGCCCAATGCCGGTTGGCCGGAAGCGGCGAGCGCCGGCGCCCTCGGCCTCGCGCTGATCGGCCCGACACGCTATGCCGGCGGTGTCAGCAAATCGGCATGGCTCGGCGACGGTCGCGCCCGCGCCACGCCGGTGGATATCCGCCGCATGCTGGCGCTTTTTGCGGTCGCGTGTTTTCTCGCCGCCGGGCTGGTGGCGCTGATCGCGATAGCGCTGCAATTGCGCTGAGACGAATCTAGCGGCCACGGGCGATCTCCATCAGCCGGTCGAGATCGAGCGCGGCTTCGAGGTGGCTGGCAAACGCGTCGAGAGTCTCGTCGATGCGCGCCTCCCAGGCGACACCCGAGCTTTGGCGCTCCGCGAGGCGGCTGAGATAAGCGTGGCGGAAGCCATCGGCGGCAAAGATGCCATGGACATAGCTGCCGGCGACCCTGCCGTCGCCGGAGCGCGCACCTTCCGCGCCATATTCTCCACCATGGGCCAGCTCCAGCATCGGCCGTGCCCGGTCGGGCCCGTCGGTCGCACCCATATGCATTTCATAGCCGTGGACCTCCTCGCCGCTTTCGAGCTCGCGCCCGGCAACCGCTTCGAGGCGCTTCTCGCCCGCCAGTTCCGTCGTCACGTCGAGATGGCCGAGCCCTTCCGAGACGCCGGCATCGCCCTCGATAGCGGCGGGATCGGCGATGGATTTTCCGAGCATCTGATAACCGCCGCAGAGGCCGAGCACGCTGCCGCCGCGCCTTACATGCGCTTCGATATCGATATCCCAGCCTTGCGCGCGAAGATGGGCGAGATCGGCGCGCGTCGCTTTGGAGCCCGGCAGCAGAACAAGATCCGCATCGCCCGGCAAGGCCTCGCCGGGCTCGACGATCACCAAATCGACATCGGGCTCGGCGCGAAGCGGATCGAGATCGTCGAAATTGGCGATGCGCGCCAAGCGCGGCACGGCGATGCGGATGGTGCGCCCGCTCTCCGGGGCAAGCCGCGTGGATGCTCCGTCGAGGCCGACCGCATCTTCCGCCGGCAGCAGGCGCGCCTGCGGAAAATAAGGCACGACGCCGAGACAGGGCGCGCCCAGCCCTTCCTCGATCACCGGCAGGGCATCGTCGAATAGACTCACATCACCACGGAATTTATTAACCACGCAGCCCTTCACCAGGGCGCGTTCGTCGTCTTCGAGAAGCGCAACCGTGCCGATCAGGCTAGCGATGACACCGCCGCGTTCGATATCGCCGACGAGCAGAACCGGCACCTCCGCCGCCAACGCAAAACCCATATTGGCGATATCGCCGTCGCGGAGATTGACTTCCGCAGGGCTGCCCGCGCCTTCCACCAGCACGAGATCGGCTTCGCCCGCCAGGCGCTCGAAGCTCTCGAGCACGGCGGGCATCAGGGTGGGTTTCAGATCGTGATAGGCGCGGGCATCGGCCCGACCGCTCACCCTGCCTTGGACGATCACCTGGGCACCGGTCTCGCTTTCCGGCTTGAGCAGCACCGGGTTCATATCGCTTGTCGGCGGCACGCCGGCGGCGCGCGCCTGCAGAGCCTGGGCGCGGCCGATCTCGGTGCCGGAGCCCGTCACCGCCGCATTGTTCGACATGTTCTGCGCCTTGAACGGACGCACCGCCAAGCCGCGATTGCGGTAGGCGCGGCACAAACCCGCCACGAGCAGCGACTTGCCGACATGAGAGCCGGTGCCCTGCAGCATGAGAGAAGGGGTGCGTGCGGCCATCAGCGCCTCAAAACTCGATGCCGGTCTGCGCTTTCACGCCGGCCTTGAAGTGATGCTTGATCTCGCTCATTTCGGTCACCAGATCGGCGGCCTCGATCAGCTCTTCCTTGGCGTTGCGCCCGGTAACCATGACATGAAGGCCGTCACGCCGCGCTTCGAGAGTGCTGACGATTTCATCGAGCGGCAGATAATCGTAGCGCAGCACGATGTTGAGCTCGTCGAGGACGATCAGATCGTAGCTCTCATCCGCCATCATCTCGCACGCCGCCTGCCACGCGGCTTTTGCCGCGGCGATGTCGCGCTGGCGGTCCTGGGTGTCCCAGGTGAAGCCCTCGCCCATGGTGCGGATCGTCGCCTGGGCGGGAAATTTCTCCAAAATGGCGCGCTCGCCGGTCTGCCATTTGCCTTTGACGAATTGCACGATGCCGACGCGCATATCGTTGCCCATGGCGCGCATGGCGAGGCCGAAAGCGGCCGTCGATTTGCCCTTGCCCTTGCCGGTATGGACCATCAACAAGCCCTTCTCCTTGGTCTTGGTGGCCAACATGCGGTCGCGCGCGGCCTTGCGTTTGCCCATGCGCTCGGCATGGTGGCGGTCGCGTTCCGCCTCGCTCATCTCTTTCTTGTTACTCATTGCGCCGCCTCCCCATAATTCGTTTGACTCAACCGGCCCAGAAGATCATGCGCCCGGTTGGAGCGCGGTTTCCAGAGATCGCGGCGGAGCGCCTCGGCGAGCCGGGCCGCCGTCTCCTTGAGCGCCGCCGGATTGGCCTCGGCCATGAAGCCGCGCACCGCGTCGTCGGCGATATAGGCATCGAACACCGCGTCGAAATGATGATCCTTGACAGCCCCGGTGGTCGCGGCGAAGGCGAAGAGATAATCCACAGTCGCGGCGATCTCGAAGGCGCCCTTATAGCCATGGCGCATCACGCCGGCGAGCCATTTGGGATTGACCGCGCGGGCCCTGACGACGCGGCCGATCTCGTCTTCGAGGGTGCGGATCTTGGGACTCTCGGGCAGCGAATGATCATTGTGATAGCTTGCCGGCGCGCGCCCCGATAGCGCCGTCACCGCCGCCGCCAGGCCACCCTCAAACTGATAATAATCGTCGCTGTCGAGCAGATCGTGCTCGCGATTGTCCTGATTCTGCACCACCGCCTCGACGGCGCCGAGGCGGCGCTCGAAGCCGGCACGCTCGGACTCACCCTCGGAACCCGCGCCGTAGGCCCATCCCCCCCAAGCGAGATAAGCATCGGCCAGATCCTCCGGCCCCTGCCATCCGCCTTCGTCGATCAGCGCCTGTAGGCCCGCGCCATAGGCACCGGGCTTGGAGCCGAACACGCGCCAGGCGGCTCGCCGCGCCGCGCCCTCCGGGGTTTTACCAGCCGCCACCAAGGCGGACGTTTCCCGCGCCACCGCGGCGGCGAGCGGATTGTCGTCCTCGCTCTCATCGAGCGCCGCGACGGCGCGGACCGCCGAATCGAACAGATCGATCAGGGCGGGAAAGGCGTCGCGGAAGAAGCCCGAGATGCGCAAGGTAACGTCGACGCGCGGGCGGTCCAAGAGCGTCAGCGGCAGGATTTCGAAACCGACCACCCGCCCGCTCGCGGTCTCCCAACGCGGACGCGCGCCCATCAGCGCGAGCGCCTGGGCGATATCGTCGCCGCCGGTGCGCATATTGGAGGTACCCCACGCGCTGAGCGCCATGCGCCTGGGCCAGTCGCCATGACGCTGGGCGTGATATTCGACCAGGCGCTGGGCCGATTTCCAGCCGAGCTGCCAGGCCGCCGGCGTCGGCACGGCGCGGCTGTCGAGGGAATAGAAATTACGCCCGGTGGGCAGCACTTCGGGCCGCCCCCGGCTCGGCGCGCCGGACGGCCCCGGCATGACGAAGCGCCCGGCAAGGCCGCGCGCAACGCCCGCCATTTCGCTGGCGCCGCTGGCATCGAGAGCCGGCGCGATCCTCTCACGCACTTCGGCGAGAACGGTGCGGGTGCGCTGCCATGAGGCATCTGCTTCGCGCGCACCGGAAATCAAATCCGCCGCCAGCGCCTCCAGGCGCTCGACGCTGTCGCCATGGCTGCGCCAGGGATCGGTGCCATCGAGAATTTCTGGGCGCAGACCCCGCCAAGGCGCCGCCATGTCGCAATCGAGCGGATCGAAATCGAGACCGAGATCGAACGCGAGCGCGCGGGTGAGCGAAGCCTCGGCCTCGCCGGCGCCGCGCGGGCTGCGCGCGAGCGCGAGCAGCAGGTCGCGGCGAAGTTCGCCTTCCGGCGTTTCGCCGAATATATGCAGGCCGTTGCGGATCTGCATTTCCTTAAGCTCGCACATATAGGCATCGAGCTTGGTGAGGGCCGCGTCGCGGCCGTCCTCGGGCGCGATGCCGCAATCCATGTCGATGCCTTCACTGCGCGCGATGTCGAGAATTTGTTCGGCAAGGGGCGCGCAGCGTCGTGGGTCGAGCTGGCTCGCTTCGTAAAATTCATCGACCAGCGCTTCCAATTCCCGGAGCGGCCCATAGCTTTCCGCGCGCGTGAGCGGCGGCGTCAGATGATCGACGATCACGGCGGAAGAGCGCCGCTTGGCCTGGCTGCCCTCGCCCGGATCGTTGACAATAAAGGGATAGATGTGCGGCACGGGGCCGAGCGCCGCCTCCGGGAAGCAGGCGGCGGAAAGCGCCAGCGCTTTGCCCGGCAGCCATTCGAGATTGCCATGCTTGCCGAGATGAATCACGGCATGGGCATCGAACGCGCGGCGCAGCCAGGCATAGAAAGCGAGATAGCCATGCGGTGGCGGCAGATCGGGATCGTGATAGCTCGCGGTGGGATCGATGTTGTAGCCCCGCGCCGGCTGGATCGCCACGCTCACATTACCGAGGGACAGCACCGGCAGAGCGAAATCCTGTTCGTCGGCGCGGAAGAAAGGATCATCCTCCGGCGCGCCCCAGCGGTCGGCGACAAGCGCCCGCGCATCGCCATCCAATTCCGCGAGATATTGCCGATAGTCGTCCAGGCTAAACCGGACGCCGCCGGAGGATTTGCCGTAAGGCGCGTGGGCGTTGGTCGGGCCCGCTTGCAGCGCCGCCATCAACGCCGCGCCGTCTTCCGGCAGGCCCAGCAGCCCATAACCTTCCATCCGCATGGCTTCGAGCAGGCGGATGGCGCTTGCCGGCGTGTCGAGGCCGACGCCGTTGCCGATGCGGCCATCCTTGTTGGGATAATTGGCGAGCACCAGGCATACGCGGCGCTCGCCCGCCTCGGTGCGCGCAAGACGCGCCCAGTTGGCCGCGAGCTCGGCTACGAAATCGACGCGGTCGGCGCGCGGCGCATGGGCGACGATGCCGCATTCGGTCGCTGCATCGAAGCGGCGCTCGCTCTTAAATGAAACAGCACGGCTCAAAATTCGGCCGTCCACTTCCGGCAGGGCCACATTCATCGCGATATCGCGCGCCGAAAGGCCGCGCGTGCCTTCCGCCCAGGCGGCTTCGGTGCCGCCGGCCAGCACCGCCTGCAACACCGGCGCGCCAGAGCGGTCGAGCGGGCTCGCCTGCACCGCGCCGGGGCGCGAGACGGAAAAGCCGGTGGCGTTGAGGATGATGTCGGGCGTGGCGGCGTCGAGCACGCTTTCAACGAAGCGCGCCGAGGGCGGGTCTTTGAGGCTGGAAACGAACATCGTCACGGCGGCGAGCCCACGCTTCTCCAGGCTCGCGAGCAACGCATCGATCGGCGCGGTATCCGCCGCCTGCACCAGGGCGCGGTAGAATAGAACAAGCGCGAGCGGTCGGTTTTCCTCGGCACGCACCGCAACGATCTCATCAAGATCGACTTCTTGCGCGCCCGTCCGGTAGAGCCCGGCGCGGGCGAGCGGCGCGGGCTCGCGCCATGCGGTGGGTTGGCCGATCAGGTCGGCGCCATAACGGAGACATTCGGCGGCATTCTCCAACCCGCCATGAATGAAATAGCGCCACAGCCGCTCGCAGGATTCCGGCGGCAGGGTGGCGCGGCGGGCCAATTCGCTGTCGGGCTTGTCGTCGCCGGGCAGAAGGGCGAGGGCGATGTCTTTATTGCGGCACAGTTCCGCCAGCCGCTCGACGCCATAGGGCCAATAACTCTCACCGCCGAGGACACGGATAATCACCAGGCGGGCGCCGGAGACGGTCGCCTCCAGCCAATTATCGACCGAGAGGTTGTGACCAAGATTCATCAGATTGGCGAGACGCAGGCTCGGCGCGCCGTCGCCGAGGGCGGCCTGAGCGCGAGCGAGGCAGGCAAGCTCCGTATCGGCGGCGGAGGCAAAGACAATATCGCCCGGACTCTGGCCGAGATCGACCGCCTCGCTGCCATCGGCGATACCGCCCGGTTGTGCCGCTAGGAGATGCATCGCCGGTCCTCAAGCCTCGCCGAGCGCGGCGCCGATGGCGGCGCGGTCGAGCGGGCTGAGACCGATCACCACGAGGCGGCTTTGCCGCGTCTCGCCGGCATCCCAATCGCGGTCGAAGTATCGGTCGATACGGCTTCCCACCGCCTGTACGACCTGGCGACGGCGTTTACCCGGCACATCGACGAAGCCTTTGATACGCAGAATGTCATGCGCCGCGATGGCGCTCATCAGGCGCGCCTCCAACTCGTCCGGGTCGGGCACCGGGCCGAGGCTGAGGACGAAGCTGTCGAACTCGTCATGATCATGCTCGCCGTCGAAGGCGTCATGATGGGAGGGGCGCGCGGCGAGATCGTCCTCGGCGGCAGCGGCGAGCCCCAAGAGGATATCCGCATCGATCCGCGCCCGCTCGGCCTCGACCAGTTTCACCCCGGCGCGCAGTTCGCCGGCCAACAGCGCGCGGGTCTCGGCGCGCTCATCGCCGGCGAGCTGATCGACCTTGTTGAGCACCACCAGATCGGCGCAGGCCAACTGATCCTCGAACACCTCTTCGAGCGGGCTTTCGTGATCGAGCGCCTCGTCAGCCTCGCGCTGGGCCTGCAGTGCCGCCGGGTCGGAGGCGAAGCGACCGTCCAGCACAGCCGGGCCGTCGACCACCGCGACCACGCCATCGACGGTCACCCGGTTGCGGATTTCCGGCCAGTTGAAGGCGGCGACGAGCGGCTTGGGCAGGGCCAGGCCGGAAGTTTCGATGACGATATGCTCGGGCGCAGGATCGCGCGCCAGCAAGGCCTCGATGGTGGGCACGAAATCGTCGGCCACGGTGCAACAGATGCAGCCATTGGCAAGCTCGACGATATCGCCCTCCTCGCACGTCTCATCGCCACAGCCGCGCAGGATCGATTCGTCGATGCCGAGATCGCCGAACTCGTTGATCACCAGCGCCACACGCCGGCCGTTCGCAGTCGCCAGCACATGGCGGATCAGGCTGGTCTTGCCGGCGCCCAAAAAGCCGGAAATCACAGTGGTGGGGATCTTGCGGCTCGTCATGTCTGTTCTTCTCCCATTACGCGGCGGCGGCGAGGCGGCGCCAGCCGGTTCCCTCATGGCCGAAATTGTAAATATCCGGCTGGCATATCTCGGCCAGAATTTCCGCCGATTCCACGAGCCGTGGTCCCGGCCGGTTGAAATAGGCATTGCCGTCCACCGCGAAGGCCCGCCCGGCGCGCACCGCCGGGAGCGCGGCCCAAGGAGGTTCGGCAAGCAAGGTCTCAGCCTCTTCCGCCGTTTTCCGTAAATCGTAGCCGCACGGCATGAACACCAGAATATCGGGCTCGACGGCCTGTAAATCGGCGAATTCGAAGCGCGGCGAATGCTCTCCGGAGTCGCCGAATAAATTATGCCCGCCGGCGATGGCGACAAGCTCGGGCAGCCAATTTCCCGCCGCCATCAGCGGATCGCTCCATTCGATGGTCGCGACGGAAGGCGGCACCGAGCTTCCACCCATGCCGCCGGCGGCGATGCGCGCGATGCGCCCGGTAAGTTCGCGGCAGAAATCGTCGGCATCGGCGCCGAGCGCCCGGCCGGTCTGGCGGATGCTGGCCCAAACCTCGCCGAGGCGCATGGGATTGAGCGAGATGATCTCGACCGCGCTGCCGATATCCCCGGCCACCGCCGCCTCGACATCGGCAAGGCTGACGGCACAGACCTCGCATTGGTCCTGGGTCACGATATGGGTGGGGCGCGCCGCGCGCAGTATATCGAGATCGAGTTCATAGATGCTAAGCGCGCGCGCCGCATAATCGGAAACCTGACGGTCGATCTCAGCGCTGCTGCCGTCGAGGGCGAGGCGCGGGCGGGTGCAAACGGGTAGCGCCTGAACCTGAGGCGGCCAGTCGCATTCGTGCGAGCGGGCGACGAGATGCGCGCCGAGGCCAAGGGCGGAAACGATTTCCGTCGCGCTCGGCAGCAGCGAAACGATGCGAAGCCCGGTTTTACTCATGGCTTCAGCCGGAGCGGCAGGCCGGCGGCGATAAACACCGCTTCATCGACGGTATCGGCCACCGCCTGATTGAGACGCCCGGCATGATCGCGGAATTCGCGCGCCATTTCATTGTCGGGAACGATGCCGAGGCCGACTTCGTTCGACACCAGCACCGCGCGGCCCGGTAAATTGCCGAGCGCAGCGGTGAGCCCGGCGGTCTCCGCCGCGATATCGCGCGACGCCGCCATCAGATTGCTCAACCAGAGGGTAAGGCAATCGACCAGAACGGCGCCCGTGGGGCGGCAATGGGCCTCGAGCGCCGCCACCAGATCGAGCGGCTGCTCGACCGTCTGCCAGCCGTCGCCGCGGCGCGCCTGGTGCTCGGCGATGCGCGCAGCCATTTCCGCGTCTTGCGCTTGCGCCGTGGCAATATAGGTGCGCACGCCGTCATGCGCCGCGAGCAGTTCCTCGGCATAGCGGCTCTTGCCCGAGCGCGCGCCGCCGATCACCAATGTCGTGCTTGCCGTTTGGGTCGAAAGCGGCATTATCCTCCCTCCGAGGACCGTTCCAAAAGGACGCCGAGAAGGTCTCCTGGCTCGGGGTCAAAGGCCGGCTCCCCACCTTCCCGGCGGCTTTCGCCGCCAGTGGCGCGCGCGGTTCGCGTCCCGCGCGGATGGGAGCCGCCTCGCCGCTTACAGTTGCGGGGGCAGCGCCGGAATGGCGCGCCTTGGGGCGCGTTTCACCGGCTTCCCTGACTCAGCGTCTTGGAGGAAAAACTACCCCATGCGGGGCGCTATTGCTAGGCGGCAGATTGACGCCGACGACGCACCAATCCAGGCCGCCATCGGGGCGGTGAAAGCCGTCGATGCGGGTGATCGAGCAATTGTCGATGGTGAAGGAAAGCGCCTGCGCCGGCGCGATGCCGAGGGCATGGCCAAGGGCCGCGCGAATCGAGCCGCCATGGGCAACGGCGACGATATCGCGTCCGGCATGATCCGTACTCAGCCGCGAGACGGCGGTGGAGACGCGATCCATCACAGTGGTGAAGCTTTCGCCGCCGGGTGCGGCGAAATCGGCTGGCGCAATCCAGAATGGATGGTCCGCGCCGGCCCGCTCGGCGGCGACCTCGGCATAGGTCAGGCCCTGCCAATCGCCGAAGCTCTGCTCGGCGAGGCCTTCCTCGATGAGCGGTTCCGCCACCGGATGGCCGGCATCGGCGATGGCGTTCGCCGTCTGGTGGGTGCGCTGGAGATGGCTCGCGACCCAGAGCGCGCCTTTCGGCAATTGCTCGGCCAGGCCCTCGAAGGCGGGCCGGTCTTCGGTATTGGCCGGCACGTCAGTCTGGCCGTAAAGCCGGCCGCCATAGGTGGTGACCGGCGCGTGGCGCACCCACCACCAGCTGGTAACTGTGAGATCGTCCAAACCGTTCACCGGATAGCTGCGAGGGCGAGAAGAAAGACGAGTTCGGTAATTTGCTGCGTGCCGCCAAGCACATCGCCGGTATGTCCGCCGACCTGGCGGCGCGCCAGCAACCCGACCGCGAAGGCGGCGAGCGCGGCGATGATGAGCGCCACCAGCCCCGACCAGGTGAGCAGCAGCACCGAAAGCACGATGGCGATAACGATGCCGGTCCAGACATGCTGGGCGGCGGGCACGCCGGCGCCGGCGCCGAGGCCGTCGCTTCGCGCCGCCGGCAGCCAGCGCATCATCGCCGGCATGGCCGCGCGCGAGGCCGCGGCGGCGCAGATCAGCCCCGACATCACCACGCCGATATCGCTCAAATCCGCGAGCGCGCCGACCTTTGCCGCCAGCACCAGAACCAGCGCCATGACGCCGTATGCGCCGATGCGGCTGTCGCGCATGATGGCGAGCTTCTTCTCCGCCGTCTGCCCGCCGCCGAAGCCATCCGCCATGTCGGCGAGACCGTCTTCATGCAGCGCGCCAGTCAGCAGCGCCAACAGGGCGATTGCGACAACGCCGGCGACGAGATCGGGCAGGCCAATTCCGGTCGCGATGGCGAAGGCGAGACCGGCGGCGATGCCGAGCAGTGCGCCGATCAGCGGAAAGGCGCGTACCGCGCGGCCGATTGGCTGGAACGCCGTTTCCGCCTGCGCTTCCTCCGGCTTGGTATCTTCGGAATATTCGTCGGCCTCGGGCGAGAAATCGGTGCGAACGGCGGCGCGCGGCAGCGGCAGGCGCGTGAGAACACGCAGCGCATTGCCGAAATCCTGCCACCAGGCGCGCGCGGAAAAAAATATCCTGCGCTCGAACTTTCCCTCGGGCTCCGAATCGAAAGGCATTCCCCCTTGCCTCCGGTTACGTTCTATGGGAGTCCTCGCCACCGGTTATAAGTCAGGCTGGACGGAGCGCCAAGCGTGCTTCTGCCGCCGGCACAAGAAAGGCCATCCCCGTGATCGAACCGCCACGAACGCTGCAGGACCTGCGTCGGCTGATAGATTCGATGCCGTCCGCCGACCGCGCGGCGCTCGAATCGGCCGAGGCGCGCCAGGCGGTGCTCACCAAACCGGCCGGCTCGCTCGGCCGGCTGGAGGAGATCGCCGAATGGCTTGCCGCCTGGCAGGGCGGCGGCGCACCCCGTGCCGAGCGCATCCAAATCATCGTTTTTGCCGCCAATCACGGTATCGCGGCACGCGGCGTCTCAGCCTATCCAAGCGAGGTGACGGCGCAGATGGTGGCCAATTTCGCCGCCGGCGGCGCCGCGATCAATCAACTCAGCGACTGGCTCGGCGCATCGCTCACGGTCATCCCGCTCGCCCTGGAAACGCCCACAGGCGACGTCACCCAGGAAGCCGCGATGGAAGAAGATGCCTGCCTCGCCGCTTGGCGGGAGGGCATGAAGGCGCTCGACGAAAGCGCCGATCTGGTCTGTCTCGGCGAAATGGGGATCGGCAATACGACCATCGCCGCAGCTCTATCGGCAGCCTTGTTCGGCGGGACGGGTGCCGATTGGGCAGGCCGGGGCACCGGCGTCGACGATGCCGGCCTGCAACGCAAGACCGAGGCGATCGACGAGGCACTGGCCCGCCATCGGGACAATATGGGCGATCCGCTCGAAGCGCTCCGGCGCATCGGCGGGCGCGAATTCGCCGCCATCGCGGGGACGGTACTCGCTGCCCGCCATGCGCGGGTGCCGGTGATGCTCGACGGCTTCGCCTGCAGCGCCGCCGCCGCGGTGCTCCATGCCACCAACCCAGACGCACTCTCGCATTGCCTGGTGGCGCATAATTCGGTGGAGCCGGGCCATGCCCGTCTGCTGAAGGGGATCGGCCAAGAGCCCCTGCTCGATTTTTCCATGCGCCTCGGCGAAGGCTCCGGCGCCGCCCTGGCTGCGGCCATGGTGCGCGCGGCAGCGGCGGCGCATAACGGCATGGCGAGTTTCGAGAGCGCCGGGGTCAGCGGCCCGGCGGACTGAATTATTCGCCGATCTGGTGTAGCAGCCCCTGTTTGCGGGCGGAGTGGAAGAACGCCATAAAGACCGCGACGGCGACCACCATATAGATCGCATTCAATCCGAGCGCCCGCCAGAGAAGATCGTAGCGGAAGACGCCGTCGATCAGCACTGCCCGCATGCCTTCAAACACTTGCGCCGAGGGCAGCGCGGCGGCGACATATTTCAGCCAGTCGGGCAGGATATCGAGCGGATAGTAGATACAGCTCACCGGCGCGAAGGCAAAAATCAGGAACCAGGCGAGGCTTTCCGCGCCGAGGCCGAAGCGCAGCACCAGCCCGCTGACGACCAGCCCGACCGCCCAGCCCATGATGATGAGATTGAAGAAGAAGGCGACGAGCGGCAGACCGAGATCGAAAATCGAAAAATGAAAGAGCAGAAAGGCGAACCCCACGGCGCCGGCCATGCCGATCAGGGTGCGCAGCAGGCTGATCATCATCAAGGCGACGATCAGCTCCCAGGGCCTGAGCGGGCTGGAGAAGAGATGGCCGAGATTGCGCGACCACATCTCTTCGAGGAACACCAGCGAGAAACCGAGCTGGCCGCGGAACAACACGTCCCACAATATGACCCCGGCGAGCAGCACGCCGCTCGCCTGGGCGAGCCACGAGCTGTTGGTGAGCAGGAACATGGTCACCAGCCCCCACAGGATCATCTGCACCGTGGGCCAGTACATCAGCTCTAAAAGGCGCGGCCAGGATGTCCGGAGAAGGTAGAGGTGGCGTAGCGCCATGGCGGCGATTCTAACCGCCGAGGCGCGGGGGCCGCCGCTCTTTGCCACGACAGCGCTCATTGCGCCGCCGCGCCGCGCCGCTCGCGGGCGATATCGAGAAACACCTCTTCCAGGCTCTCCCGGCCATAGCGCGCGATCAGCTCATCCGGGCCGCCTTGATCGACCATGCGGCCCCGGCGCAGCATGAAGACATGGCCGCACAGGCGCTCGACCTCCGCCATATTGTGCGACGCGAGCAGGATGGTCGCGCCGCTCCGCGCCTGCCAATCTTCGAGATAGCCGCGCACCCAATCGGCGCTGTCGGGATCGAGCGAAGCGGTCGGCTCGTCGAGAAGGAGCAAATCCGGGTCGTTGATCAGCGCTTTCGCCAGGGCGACGCGGGTGCGCTGGCCGGCCGAGAGCTTGCCGACCTGGCGTTTCAGATATTCGCCGATATCGAGATCCTCGGCGAGGCGCTCAATGCGCGCGTGCACGCCGCTAACGCCGTAAATACGGCCGTAAACGGTCAGATTCTCGCGCACGGTCAGGCGGTGCGGCAGATCGACATAGGGCGAGGAAAAATTCATGCGCTCGAGCAGGCGATACCGGTTGCGTGCGAATTCCTCACCGAAGACGCGAACCGTGCCCGAGCTCGGCAGCACCAGACCCAGCATCATCGCCATGGTCGTCGTCTTGCCGGCACCGTTGCCGCCAAGCAGCGCCATGATCTGGCCTTGCGGCACGGCGAGGCTCAAATCCTCGACCGCCTGGACGGCGCCGAACCGCTTGCAGAGATTATCGATTTCGAGGGCGTATTGCCGCATGACCGGCGCACTATGCCGCAGCGGACAGGCGAGGCCAATTGTCGTTGGCGCCAATCCGTCGCATGATCGGGGCCGGATCGATTCGCGCAATGAAGGACGCCGCAATTTGACAGATACCCAGACGTCGGACATAGGCCGCGAAGGGCAGACGGAAACGCCTTATGTGCGGCTGCGCACCCTGATCCTGATTCGCTGGGTCGCGGTCAGCGGCCAGCTCGTCAGCATATTGGTGGTGCATTTCTGGCTCGGCTTTTCCCTCGACCTCGCGCCGCTCTTGGGCGCCGTGGCGTTGTCCGCAGCGATCAATCTGGTGGCGACCCTGCTGCGCCCGGCGGATTTCCGCCTGAGCGATGCCAAGGCGGCGCTCTTTCTCGCCTATGACGTCATCCAGCTCGCCTTTCTGATCGGACTCACCGGCGGTCTGGAGAACCCGTTCGCGATCCTCTTCCTCGTCCCCGCCGGCATCTCGGCGACCATTCTCGGCCTGCGTTCCACTGCGGCGCTCGCCGCGCTGGTCATCGTCTGCGCCACCATCGTCGCCTTTCTGCACCAGCCCCTGCCCTGGCAGGGCGACGCGCCGGCCTTGCCGCAGCTTTATTTGTTGGCGCTTTGGATCGCCCTTGTGCTCGGCACGCTTTTCATCACCGCGTATGCTTGGCGCGTCGCCAGCGAGGCGCGGCGCATGGCGAATGCGCTCAGCGCGACGCAGATTGCGCTCTCACGCGAGCAGAGCCTCTCAGCCCTGGGCGCGCTTGCCGCCGCCGCGGCGCATCAGCTGGGCACGCCGCTCGCCACCATCGCCGTCGTTTCGCGCGAGTTGGAGCGCGATCTGCCCACCGAGAGCCCCCATCTCGAGGATGCGCGGCTGCTGGTGAGCGAGGTGGCCCGCTGCCGCGAGATTCTCGGCCGCCTCAGCGCGCTTGGCGAGGGCGAGGCGGACACGCCCTATGGCCGATTACCGGTCAGCGGGTTGGCCGAGACCGCCGCCGCGCCGCACCGGCGCGAGGGCATCGCGCTCAACGTCGTCGCCCGGCCGGCGGAG
>CAZUVO010000024.1:0-29066 GCA_964623955.1 uncultured Rhizobiaceae bacterium | reverse complement strand
GCCAAGGCTTTCGGACGGCGTCGCGCGCGGCTTCCGATGTGCCGCATCGCTGCGCCCCCCGCTCCTAGCCGAAAACCTTGGCAAGCCGTCCCTATAAGTCATTATCACCGTTCCTTGGTATAAGATGGCGCGTTATAGACGCTTCGCCAAAACGGTTCAACCGAGCTTTTCCCAACCACCGCCTTCGCTTTGCTGCCAGTAACTTACGCTATGGTCTTCCGCCTTTCGCCGTTTCCAGCGCTGGCGCGCGGCAGCCAGCGCGGTTTCGTCATTGCCGTCGAACATATCGAGATAGCGTGCGATGCCATCCATGAAGACCGGCTCGACGCCATCGATGGTGACCACCAGATCGGCGGCGTTCTCGTTGGCCGCCCCGTCGGCGGATTCGGCGGTCAGATAGATCGGCTGGCGCTCGGCATCGCCGTCGCTGAGGGTCCCGTGGGGCAAAAAAGACGCCGGGTCATGGGTCCAGAGCGCGGCGCTCAGCGCCTCCATGCGCCCCTCCGAGGCGCCGACGACGCGGATGCGATGGCCGGCGTCGAGCGCCTTTTGCAACAGCTTCGGCAGCGCGCTTTCGAGCGGGCTGGTGCGTAGCTGATAGAAGCCGATTTCGGCCATCTCCTAGCTCTCGTAGTGATCCGCCACCAGCCGGTCCAACAGGCGTACACCGAAGCCCGACGCGCCCTTCGGCACGATGGGATCGTCGCCGCGCTTCATCCAGGCCATACCGGCGATGTCGAGATGGGCCCAGGGGGTCTCGCCGACAAAGCGCTCGAGGAGCTGCGCCGCGGTGATGCTTCCCGCCTCGCGCCCCTTGCCGACATTCTTCATATCGGCGATTTCCGAGTTGATGTCCTTGTCGTAGCGGGTGCCGAGCGGCAGGCGCCAGACCTCCTCGCCCGACGCCTTGCCGGCGGCGGTCAGGCGCGCCGCCAATTCGTCGTTATTGCTGAAGAGCCCCGCCTGATAAGTGCCGAGGGCGACGATGATCGCGCCCGTCAGGGTGGCGAGATCGACGATGAATTGCGGCTTGAAGGTCTTTTGCGTGTACCAGAGAGCGTCCGACAGCACGAGCCGGCCCTCGGCATCGGTGTTGATCACCTCGATGGTTTGACCCGACATGGTGGTCACCACATCGCCCGGGCGCTGGGCGTTGCCGTCCGGCATGTTTTCCACCAGGCCGACGACACCGACCACATTGGCGCGCGCCTTGCGCCCGGCCAGCGCCTTCATCAGACCGATCACCGCGCCGGCGCCGGCCATGTCATATTTCATCTCCTCCATGCCGCCGGACGGTTTGATCGAGATGCCGCCGGTATCGAAGGTGACGCCCTTGCCGACGAAGGCGACGGGCTGCGCGTCCTGGTCGGGCGCGCCGTTCCAGCGCATGATGGCGATGTAGCTCTCGCGCCGGCTGCCCTGGCCGACACCCAGGAGGGCGCCCATGCCGAGTTCCTTCATGCGTTCTTCATGCAGCAGCTCGATGTCGATGCCGAGTTCGGACAGCGCCTGGATGTCTTCGACGATGGTGGCCGGGTATTTCACATTGCTCGGCTCCGACACCAAATTACGCGTCAGATACACCCCCTCGCCGACGCGCTGGCGCGGCGCCGCCGCCGCTTCCGCCGCGCTTCTGTCCGGCGACATAAAGGTGAGGCTGGTGAGCGTCGGCTTGTCCTCTTCTTTCTGCTTGGTGCGGTATTTGTCGAAGCGGTAGGCAGCGAGGCGCGCACCAAAGGCGGCCTCGGCGACCATATCCGCCGGGCGCATCTGGCAGCCGTCGAGATTGTCGATGACGATCGCCGCCGAGCTTTCGCCGAGTTTATTGAGGGCACCGACGATGCGCCCGCCGAGCGCCTGCATTTGCAGCGCGTCGATCTCCGCCACCTTGCCGAGGCCGACCAGGATGACGCGGCCGAGCGCGAGCCCGGCGGGGGCATTCAAGGTCAGTGTGCTGTTCTTCTTGCCGGTGAACCGGCTGCTGCCGGCGACCGCCTTGGCCAGCGCGCCGGACATCCGCCCGTCGATCTCCTGGGCGCTCGGCGTGAGGGCGCCCTCGGCGAGAACGCCGACGATGAGCGTCCCGCTCTCGGGCACGGAAAATTCGGAAAAGGCGATCTGCATGGCGGCCTCGCGGTTGATTGACGATGGCGTGCGCCGGCCCCGACCGGCGAGCGTGTGAACCTATACCGGCGGGGCGAAATGGTGAAGCGGGATTCGCAGCCCCGTTCGCATTTGGCGTAGCGATCGCCTATGCTCGCGGCGATGAAAATTCCGCCGCCCAACGATCCCGGTTTCGAGGCCGCCTGGCACGATTATTACAGCGAAAAGCGCATCGCCCATCAGTGGCTCCAGGTGGCGCTGTTGCGCGATCTGCCGGTCTGGAGCGTGCTGGAGATCGGCCCCTATCTCGGCCTGGTGACGGCAATGGCGGCAAGCGCCGGGTATCAAGTGACGACCCTCGATATCGAGGCGCAATCCCACGGCATCGGCGCGGAGCGGCATATCCAGGCGGATATCCGCGAGGTCGACCCGGCGGCGATCCAGGGGTTCGACGCGATCCTCTGCTGCGAGACCCTCGAACATATTCATTGGGAGAAGCTCGACGGGGTGCTTGAGCGCCTCTCGGCTTCGGGTGCGCCCTGGCTGATCCTTTCCGTGCCCTATGAAGGCTTCCAATTCGGATTCGAGCTTTATTTCAACCGCGAACGCTGGCGCCGGCGCAGCCATTTCCGCAAATTGCGCTTTCTCCGCCGCTTCCAGATCGCAAGCGACAGCGAATGGGAAGCCCATAAATGGGAAATCGGCTATCGCGGCCGCAGCCTGAAGGCGTTTATAAGAAAACTCGAAGGCGCCGGCTTTGGAATCGAGCGGCGCGAGTTTACCAGCGGCTGCCGTTCCGTGTTTCTCGTCTGCCGCAACGAAAAGGCACCGAAACGCGACAAAGAGCGTTCAGGACAGCTATAATACCGAAATGTGATGAGCCTCGCTCAGCACAATCCGGCAAGCGCGCCAAGCCAAGGGTGCGGATGCGCCCACCCGGCGATTGAGGGACCGGCAAAGAGTCGCGCCCGAGCATACGCGAGGTAAGCCAAGGGGGCGGATGCCCCCGCCCGGCGCTTGAGGGAACTTACAACGGGTCATTCTTATGACCCGTTGGTATAATAGTAGGATGCATCGTCACCAACGCTATATCTTGCGTCAGCTTCTGGGTCCGTTCCTGCTGATCACCGTTGGGCTGACGGCGGTGATCTGGCTTACCCAGTCGCTCCGCTTCATCGATATGATCGTGAACAAGGGGCTGTCCTTAAGCGCCTTTCTCTATTTTTCGATGCTGCTGCTGCCGACCTTTCTCGGTGTGATCCTGCCCATCGCGCTCTTCAGCGCCATTCTCTTCACATACAACAAGCTGGTGATCGACAGCGAGGTGGTCAGTTTGCGCTCGGCCGGTCAGGGGCCGTGGTCGCTGGCGGCGCCGGCATTGACGCTCGCCACCTTCGTCTGCGTGCTGGTCTACGCCATCAATCTTTATTTCGTGCCGGCGAGCTACCGCGAATTCAAGAGCCGGCAATTCATCGCCCGCGCCGATTTCTCCTCGGTGCTGTTGCAGGAGGGCGTCTATACGAACCTGATCGAAGACGTGACCGTCTTCGTGCGCGAGCGCGATGCGAGCGGGCGCCTTCACGGCATCTTCGTGCATGACAATCGCGTCGCCGCCCAGCCGGTGACCATGATGGCCGAGCGCGGCGCCCTGGTGCGCACCGAGCAAGGCCCACGCTTCGTGTTGCTCAACGGCAACCGCCAGGAGATCAACAAGTCGCGTGGCCAGCTATCGCTGCTCTATTTCGACAGCTATGCGCTCGATCTCGGCCATTTCGCCGAGGACCCGGCCAATCGCTGGCGCGAGCCGCGCGAGCGCTATTTGCACGAGCTGTTCAATCCCACGGACGGCTATGACGATCAGCGCAATCTCGGCAAATTCTGGGCCGAGGCGCATCAGCGCATCGTCACGCCGCTCTTCGCCTTCGCGTTGACCGGCATCGCGCTCGCCGCGCTCCTCGGCGGTCAGCTCAACCGGCGCGGCCAATGGCGACGCATCTTGGCCGGGATCATCGCCGCCTTCGTCTTTGAGGCGGTCGGCCTCGGCCTGGTCAACGCCGTCTCAAAAACGCCGGACCTCTTCTTCCTGCTCTACCTCAATGTCGTCGTAACGGTGGGCATTTCGATTTATCTGTTACGGCCGCGCCGGCGCCGCCGGCGTTCCAGCGGCGAGCCGCCGCCGGTACCGGCGGAATAAGGGGATCGCCCGGATCATGCGCCTCTCAGGCACCTTCTCCTATTATATCGGCCGGCAATTCCTTGTCGGCGTGGCGATGGTGTTTCTCATTTTCGTCGCGACGATCTTCGTGTTCGATGCGGTGGAGATGATGCGCCGCGGCTCGGGCCCGGGCCGCGAGCTGGCGACCCTCGGCGTCCTACTGCAAATGGCGATGCTGCGCATTCCCTTCATGGCGCAAAAAATTCTGCCGTTCGCCGCGCTCGTCGCCGGGCTGTGGACCTTCGCCCGCATGACCCGTACCCATGAGCTCGTCGTGGCGCGCTCCGCCGGCGTCTCGGTGTGGCAGTTCCTGCTGCCCAATCTGGTTCTGGCGCTGATCCTCGGCATCTTCGTGATGACCGTGTTCAATCCCCTCTCCGCGGCGATGGTGTCGCGCTATGAGCAGATGGACGCCAAATATCTGCGCGGCAAATCGAGCCTGCTCGCGCTCTCGCCCTCCGGCATCTGGCTGCGCCAGAATGATGGCGACCGGCAGTCCGTCATTCATGCGCAGCACCTCAGCCAGGAAGACCTCACGCTGCACGATGTCATCATTTTCCACTTTCAGGAGAATGATCAGTTCACCGGGCGCATCGATGCGGATGAGGCGCGCCTCGAGGATGGCCGCTGGGCGCTGATGGACGCGGTGCTGACCGGGCCGGACCAGCCGGCGCAATTCAGGGATACCTACGAAGTGCCGACCAAGCTCACCATCAATCAGATCGAGGACAGTTTCGCCCCGCCGGAGACGCTCTCCTTCTGGGCCTTGCCGGCCTTTATCGATGTGCTCGAGGCGTCCGGTTTTTCCGCCGTGCGCCACCGGCTGCATTGGCATTCGCTGCTCTCCGGGCCGCTCTTGCTCTGCGCCATGATGCTGATCGCGGCGACCTTCTCGCTGCGCTTCTCGCGCGGCGGCGGCACTTGGATTCTGATCGCCGCCGGCATCTTGACCGGCTTCGTGCTCTATTTCGTCTCCGATCTTGTGCTGGCGCTCGGCCTCTCAGGCAAGATCCCGGCGGTGCTCGCTGCCTGGATCCCGGCCGGCGTATTCACCCTGATCGGTGTCGCCAGCCTGTTCCACATGGAGGATGGCTGATGCTCCGCCGCGCCGTGCTGGCGCTTGTGGCCGCTTTGTTGCTGTCGACCGGCGCCGCCCAGGCGCAAACCCTGGTGCGCGAGTTCGATTCCGAGGACGCCGGCAAGAATGTGGTGATGAGCGCCGACAGCCTCACCTATGACGAAGCTTTAGGCGTGGTGACGGCGGCGGGCAATGTCGAGATATCCCAGGGCCAGCGCCTGCTGATCGCCGATGCGGTCACCTATAACGAGTTCCATGACGTGATGACGGCATCGGGCAATGTGACCCTGATGGAACCGACCGGCGAAGTGCTGTTCGCGGATTATCTTGAGCTGTCCGACGAACTGCGCGACGGCGTGATGCGCAATATTCGAATTTTGCTCAACGAAGAAACGCGGATCGCGGCGAACAGCGCACGGCGCTCGAACGGCAACCGCACGGAAATGAACAAGGCAGTCTTCTCGCCCTGCAAACTGTGCCCGCTGCATCCCGAGGAGCCGCCGCTGTGGCAAATCAAGGCGGTCCGCATCGTGCACGACCAAGAGGCGCGCGACGTCGCCTATTACGATGCGTGGCTCGAAATGTTCGGCATTCCGGTCCTCTACACGCCCTATTTCGAGCATCCCGACCCGACGGTAAAGCGGCGCAGCGGCTTCCTCGCACCCAGCTATGGCTCGTCCTCGACCCTCGGCGTGCAGTTGACCACGCCCTATTACTGGAACATCGCACCGCACAGGGACGCGACGCTGAAGCCCAAATTTACCAGCGATGAGGGGATCGTCTGGGGCGGCGAATATCGCGAGCGCACCGAGACCGGCAGCTACTCCCTCGACGGCAGCCTCACCTATGGCGATGAGCGCGACGATGACGGCAATGAGACCGGCAGCAAGGGCATTCGCGGCCATCTGTTCAGCAATGGCCGCTTCCAGCTCGATCCGGTGTGGAATTATGGCTACGAGTTCGAGCGCGCGAGCGACGATACCTATCTCAGTTTTTATCGCATTAATTCGAAGGACACGCTGACCACCCGGCCCTATATCGAGGGCATCAACGGGCGCAACTATGCCAGCGGCAACGCCTATTTCTTCCAGGGCCTGGAGGCTGAGGACGACCAGGACCAAATCCCGATCGTGCTGCCGCTCCTCGATTTCAACCATGTCGGGGCGCCCGACACGCTGGGCGGGTTCACTACCTTCGATGCCAATTTCATGACGCTCCATCGCGTCGACGGTGCCGACAGCCGGCGCCTCTCCCTCGAGGGCGGCTGGCATCTGCCGCATATCGGGCGCTCCGGCAGCGTCTACCGTCTGTCGGCGACGCTGCGCGGCGACGCCTACCACGTCAACAATGTCGATACCGCCGGTACGGCGCGCGCGACCCGCGCCCGCGGGCTGACCGGACGGGTGCGCCCGGAATTGATCGGTGAGTGGCGCCTGCCGCTCATTCGCCATACCGGCGGCATCCGGCAATTGGTCGAGCCCATCGTCCAGGGCATTCTCAGCCCCTATGGCGGCAATCCGGGGGAGATTCCCAACGAGGACAGCCAGGATTTCGAATTCGACGACACCAAGCTCTTTAGCAACAACCGCTTTACCGGCCTCGACCGGGTGGAGAGCGGTCCGCGCGTCAATTACGGCCTGCGCTTCGGCTTTTATGGTGCCGGCGGCGGGCGCACCCAGGGCATGATCGGTCAAAGTCTGCGCGCCAAGGAAGACGACACCTTCAACAAGGGCAGCGGATTGGAGGAGAATTTCTCTGATTTTGTCGGACGAATCCGGGTCTCGCCGGCCGAGATTTTCGACCTCGCCTACCGCTTCCGCCTGGCGCGTCAGAACTTCGCCGCCCGGCGCAACGAAATCGAACTTGCCGCCGGACCCAAGGCTGTGCGCATCAATATCGGTTATGCGCTTCTCGAAGACCAGGTGCCGGAAAGCGACACCACCGCCTTCGCCAACCGCGAAGAGATCGTCGCCGCCGCCGAGGTGCGCCTAGCCAGTTTTTGGCGTATCAATGCGGGCACCCGGCGGGATCTGACGGGCTCCGGCGGCACCATCAATTGGAATACCGGCCTCACCTATGAAGATGAGTGTTTCCTCTTCGCCACCCGCATCAACAAGAATTTCACCCGCGACCGCGATGTCCAGCCGGAGACCAGCCTGCTGTTCACCATCCGGTTCAAGCACCTGGGCTAGGCGGAAAACAATGCTTGGCCGTCAAACTATTTTGCCCCGGCGAGGGAGAGGTTTATAACACAAAAGATTATGTGGATTAGAGCCGACATATCGCCTCTCCGCCGTATCCTCGGCGCCCTGCTTTTTCCGGCGGTCGTGGCGGCCCTCCTGGTGCCGACGCCGCAATCGGCGCGCGGGCAGGAGATCATGCGCATCGCCGCCGTGGTGAATGACGATGTCATCTCGATCTACGATCTCGCGGCGCGGATCAATATCGTGGTGGCGTCATCAAACCTCAGGGACGCGCCGGACCTGCGCCGGCAGATCGCGCCCCAGGTCCTGCGCACGCTGGTCGATGAATATCTGCAAACCCAGGAGGCCGCCCGCCTCGATATCGCGGTGACCGAGCGCGATGTCGAATTCACCATCGACCAGATCGAGCGAAAACGCGGTATGGAAGAGGGCGGTTTCGAAAGTTTTGTGCGCAACCACCGGCTCGACCGCGATGCCTTGCTCGCGCAAATCAAAGCCGAGATCGCCTGGAACAAATTAATCTCGCGGCGTCTGAATTCCGCGATTTCGGTGGGCGAGGACGAGATCGACGAAGCGTTGGAACGGCTTGAGGACAGCCGCGGCCAACCGGAATACCGGGTGGCGGAAATATTTCTCTCGATCGAATCGCCGGAGCAGGAACGGGAGATCATGAGAACGGCGGAAAATTTGCTGGTGCAGCTGCGCCAAGGCGCCGATTTTCGCGGCATCGCCCGGCAATTTTCCGAAAGCGCCACATCCGCGGTCGGCGGCGATATCGGCTGGGTGATTCTCGGCAATCTGTCGAAACAGATCGATACCATCCTGCCGGATTTAGCGGTCGGCGAACTCTCCGGCCTGATTCGCACCTTCGACGGCGTGCAGATCGTCAAACTTATCGACCGGCGCAATGTGCTGACCGCGGATCCCCTGGACACCCGCGTCCATCTCGCCCAGCTCATCATCGATGATTTCGGCGCCGACCGGGATCTGATGATCGACCATATCAAAGGCGTGCATGGGGAAGCAGCGGATTGCGCCGACATGTTGGAGCGCAGCGACCAATTCGCTTCGCCGCAGTCGGGCGATCTCGGCGAGCTTACCATGGGCGATATGCCGGTCGAGCTGCGCGAAGCGGTGCGAAACGCGAAAGCCGGACAGTTGAGCGCGCCGCTCCCCTTCGGCAACGGGTTTCGTATTTTGATGGTCTGTGACCGCATCGAGGCCAAGGTCGATTTACCGACCCGCGCGGCCTTGCGCCAGGATATCGGCACCCGGCGGCTCGAACTGCAGGCCAGACGATATCTCCGCGACCTCAGGCGCGCGGCCTTCGTCGATTTTCGAGTTTAGTGCCTAACCAAGAGCACAAACTCGCCAGCCTCTCCGACACCATCGCCCGTCACGGCCTGAGCGCGCGCAAAACGCTCGGCCAGCATTTTCTGCTCGACGGCAATCTCTGCGCGCGCATCGCCCGCGCCGCCGGGCCACTCGACGAGGTGACGGTGCTCGAAATCGGCCCCGGCCCCGGCGGCCTGACGCGCGCGCTGCTCGACGCCGGCGCGCGTCGCGTCGTCGCCATTGAACGCGACGAACGTTGTGTTGCCGCCCTGGGGGAGCTTGCCGATGCTTGGCCGGATCGGCTGGAAATTGTCGAAGGGGACGCGCTCAAGATCGATGTATCGGCCCGATTAGAAGACCCGGTCAAGATCATCGCCAATCTGCCATATAATGTCGGCACCGCGCTCTTGCTCGGTTGGCTCGGCGCGCCGGAGCGCTATCAAAGCCTGACCCTGATGTTCCAGAAAGAAGTCGCGGCCCGCCTCACCGCATCGCCGGGGACGGGCGATTACGGCCGCCTCTCGATCCTCGCGCAGTGGCGCTGCGAGACGCACCGCCTGTTCGATGTCAGCGCCAAGGCGTTCACCCCGCCGCCCAAGGTCACGTCCAGCGCGGTTCAGCTGGTGCCGCGCGGCGAGCCGCTCTTTCCGGCGGAGGCCGCGGCGCTCGCGCGCGTGACCCAGGCGGCATTCGGCCAGCGGCGCAAGATGCTGCGCGCCGCTCTGAAAGGCCTGGTCGCCGACCCCGAGGCCTTTCTCACCGCCCAAGGGATCGACCCCAAGGCACGTGCGGAGACCCTCGATATCGAGGCCTTTTGCGCCCTCGCCCGGGCTTTGCCCCACGAATAACAAGCAAATAAAGAGCTTGCCTCCGGCGCGGCTTACCGCTATGTCCACGCCCGCGATGACAAAGATTTCCAAACAGCGACGACGACGCGCCTCCGTGCCCGACCGGGCCTAGCGCGCATTGCGGCGGATTCCGCGGTGCGCCTTTCTTTGCACCGCCATTCTTTGTGGAACCCGTGACATGTTTGAAATCTCCCGCGAAGGGCCGTCGGACGGCCCCGCCATCGAATCCCTGCTGGACGCCGCCTTCAGCGCCGAACGCCATGCCCGCCCGTCTTATGCATTGCGCGACGGCATCCCCGCCATCGCCGCGCTCTGCCTCACCGCCCGGCGCGACGGCGCGCTGGTCGGCACCATCCGTTATTGGCCCCTGACAATTCCAGGCGCGCATTCAGGGCTCCTGCTCGGGCCAATCGCGGTGGACGCGGCGCAGGGAAAGCTCGGCATCGGTAGCGCGCTGATCGAACAAAGCCTCGCCGCCGCGCGCGCCCTCGGCCACGACGCGGTGACCGCCATTGGCGATGGCGGCTATCTCGGCCGCTTCGGCTTCCGCCCGGCGCATGAATTCACTCTGCATTTTCCCGCGCCGGTACCGCCGGAAAGCTTTCATGCGCTCGAACTCGTGCCGGGCACACTCAGCGGCGGGACTGTCGCCAAAATCGCCTAATCCCGATCCTTGGTGAGGGTGGCGACGAAATCGTCGAGCCCGGTATAGCGCTCGCGCCGGGTGCGCTCGGCGTTGAGGATGGCGCGCGCGCCGGCGACGCTGTCATCGAGGGCATAGTTGACCAGAACGTAATCATACTCGCCGTAATGACTCATCTCGTCGACCGCCTTGGCCATGCGCGCGGCGACCACATCGGCGCTGTCCTGGGCGCGGCGATGCAGGCGGCTTTCCAATTCGCCGATCGAGGGCGGCAGCACGAAGACGCGCACCACGTCGCTGCCCGCCGCTTCGGCCAATTGCTGGGCGCCCTGCCAATCAATATCGAAGATCACATCGAAGCCCTTGGCGAGCAGCTCCTCGACCTGATCGCGCGGCGTGCCGTAGCTGTGGCCGAACACTTCGGCATGTTCGAGAAACCCGCCCTGCTCCGCCAGGCGATTGAACTTCTCCTGGCCGACAAAATGATAATCGCGCCCGTCCAACTCGTCGGGCCGCTTGGGCCGGGTGGTCGCCGAGACCGACATGCGGGTATCGGACTCAAGCTCAAGCAGGCGGCGGGCGATCGAGGTCTTGCCCGCGCCCGAGGGCGAGGAAAGCACGAACAACACCCCGCGCCGGGCGATCCCTGTTGTGGCGTCACTCAATGTTCTGCACCTGCTCGCGGAATTGGTCGATGACGGACTTCAATTCGAGGCCGATATCGCTGAGCTCCGCGTCATTGGCCTTGGCGCAGAGGGTGTTGGCCTCGCGGTTCAGTTCCTGAGCGAGGAAATCGAGCTTGCGCCCGATGCCGCCGCCCTCGGCGAGGAGCGCGCTGGCGGCGGCAATATGGGTGGTCAGGCGGTCGAGCTCTTCTCGGATATCTGTTTTCACGGCGAGGAGCGCAAGCTCCTGGGCGAGGCGTTCCTCCAGCACCGGCGCGCCGGCCTCGACCAAGGCGGCAACTTGCGAGGCGAGGCGTTCCTTGGCGGCCTCGGGGCGAAGCGCGGCGCTCTCCCCCGCGCGCGTGGCGAGGCTTTCCATCTCCGCCAGTTGGGCGCCGACGATGTCCGCCAGGCTGGCGCCTTCCGCGCCGCGCGCGCGGGCCAATTCATCGAGCAGTTCCGCCATGCTCGCCGCGATCGCCTTGTCGCGCGCCTCCGCTTCGCCCTCGCCTTCCGTCTCATCCACCGGCTCAATGACGCCGCGTAAGCCCAACAGGCCGTCCAGGCCGGGCCGCTCGATGCCCTCGGCATCGCGATATTCGCCGGCGAGTGCGATCAGATCGTCGAGCAGTTCGCGGTTGACCCGCACCGCCTGGGTGCCGGCCTGGCGCGTGACGCGCAGGCCGATGGAGATGCTGCCGCGCTTGAATCGGGCCGCCGCCGCTTTGCGCAGCGCCGGCTCGAGAGAATCGAACCCGGTGCCGAGGCGGCAGCGCAGATCGAGACCGCGGCCATTGACGCTCTTCGCTTCCCAAATCCAATCGAGATTTCCCTCGCGCCCTTCAGCGCGGGCGAAACCGGTCATGCTGTTGACGCTCACCGCCGCTCCTTATGCCGTTTGCGCGGAGAAAATAGCATAGGACGAATGTTTATGGCTCATTTGCGGCGCGCTCTTTTTGCAGGCGGCGCCAGCGCGCGACATTTTTGTTGTGTTCCTTCAGGGTCGCCGCGAAGACATGCCCGCCGCTGCCGTCGGCGACAAAATAAAGCGCATCGCTCGCCTCGGGGTCGAGCACCGCAGCGAGCGAGTCGCGCCCCGGATGGGCGATCGGCGCCGGCGGCAGACCCTTGTGGCGATAGGTGTTGAACGGGCTGTCGAGCGCGAGATCGGCCTTGCTCAAGGGGCGCTCGAGGGGGCCTTCGCCGCCGGTCACGGCGAAGATCACCGTCGGGTCGGATTGCAGCCGCATGCCCTTGCGCAAGCGGTTGATAAAGACACCGGCGACCTTGCGCCGTTCGGCCGCGACGGCGGTCTCCTTCTCGACGATGGAGGCGAGCACCAATGCCTCTTCCGGCGTGCGGTAGGGCAGGTCCGCGGCGCGGTCCGGCCAGAGCTCGGCGATCAGTTCCGTCATGCCGGCCTGCATGCGGTCGAGCAGCTCGGCGCGGCTGTCGCCGCGGCGATAGAAATAGGTCTCGGGCAGCAGCGCGCCCTCGGGCGGAATGGCGCCGGCCTCGCCGCCGAGCGCCTCCGCATCCGCCAGCAGGTCGCCGATCTCGGCGCTGGTCAGGCCCTCGGGAATCGTCAGGCGGTGTTCCACGCTTTTGCCCGATAGGATGATTTCCATCGCCTGGCGCGGCGTCGCGCCGGCGGGAAATTCATATTCGCCGGCCTTGAGCGCGCCCGTGGCGCCGTTTTGCCAGACGCCGGCGGCGAATATATTGGGATCATCCACCGCACCCGCCTCGTAAAGCGCCTCGGCGATCTGCCACACGCCGCTTCCCGGCGCGATCAGCACGATATGCGCCGCATCCGCCTCATTGGGCGAATCGAAAGCCTGATCGAGATAGAGCCAGCCGGCGAGAAGGATTACGGCGGCGGCAAAAATGAGTGCGGCAATCCCGATCAGCGCGCGCCGAAAGGGTTTCGCCAGCGCCATCGGCCCTAAATCGGATTCACATGGTTAGACAGATCACTGGTGTGATTCTGGCTAACCATGATCTGCTCTATGCGGCCTCGCCGATGATGAGAGTGGCGTTGGTCCCGCCGAAGCCGAAGGAATTCGACATGGCGTGGCTCACCTTGCGCTCCTTGGCGACGAGGGGCACGAGATCGAGATCGCAGCCCTCGGACGGATTCTCCAGATTGAGGGTCGGCGGCACGACGCCGTTTTGGATCGCCAGGATCGAGAAAATGCATTCCACACTACCGGCGGCGCCTAGCAGATGACCGATCGAGGATTTCGTCGACGACATGGAAATCCGGTAGGCATCCTCGCCGAAAAGCCGCTTGACCGCGTTCAATTCAATCTCGTCGCCGAGCGGCGTCGAGGTGCCATGGGCGTTGACATAATCAATATCGCCGGTGCCGAGGCCGGCGCTCTTCAGAGCCCGGCTCATCGATTTGAAGCCGCCGGCGCCATCCGGCGCGGGCGCGGTAATGTGGTGGGCATCGCCGCTCATGCCATAGCCGAGGATTTCGGCGTAAATTTTCGCGCCGCGCTTCTTGGCGTGTTCATATTCTTCCAAAACCACCACGCCGGAGCCTTCGCCCATGACAAATCCGTCGCGCGCTTCGTCCCATGGGCGCGAGGCGCGTTCGGGCTCGTCGTTGAAACCGGTACTCAGCGCGCGCGCCGCCGCGAACCCGGCAATGCCGAGGCGGCTGGTGCCGGCTTCCGCGCCGCCCGCCACCATGACGTCGGCATCGTCGAGCATGATCAGGCGCGCCGCGTCGCCGATGGCATGCGCCCCGGTCGAACACGCGGTAACGACGGAATGATTGGGCCCGGTAAAGCCGTAGCGGATCGAAAGATGGCCAGATGCGAGATTGATCAGGCTGGACGGAATGAAAAACGGGCTGAGCCGGCGCGGCCCCTTTTCGTGCACCAGGATCGCGCCTTCCTCGATCGTGTGCAGGCCGCCGATGCCGGAGCCGATCATCACGCCGGTGCGGTCGCAATCCTCCTCGCCTTCCGGCATCCAACCGGAATCCTCGACCGCCTGGACGGCGGCGCCCAGCGCGAAGACGATGAACTTGTCCATCCGCCGGACTTCCTTGCTGGAGACATATTTGTCCGTGTCGAACTGGCCCGCATCCACGCCCGTCGGCACCAAGGCGGCAATCTTGGCCGGCAGATCCGAGACATCGAAGCTGTCGATGCGGCGCACGCCGGAATTGGACTGAAGCAGGCGCCCCCAGCAATGGGCCACGCCATCGCCGAGCGGCGTGACAAGGCCCATGCCGGTCACAACCACGCGCCTCATCACTCGCCTTCCATGTTCGGGGCAGCGCCTTCGTGCGGTCTCCGTGGAGCGGCCATATACCGGACCCTTCGGAGCAATAGAGCCAATATCAGGTGATTTGCTCGATGTAATTGACCGCGTCTTTGACGGTCAGAATTTTTTCCGCCGCGTCGTCCGGGATTTCGCACCCGAACTCTTCTTCGAACGCCATGACAAGCTCGACCGTATCGAGGCTGTCTGCGCCCAAATCGTCAATAAAGCTTGCGCCGTCGGTTACTTTGTCCTCGTCGACGCCTAAATGTTCGACGACAATTTTCTTTACCCGGGCAGGGATATCATCACTCATTAAACATTCCCTCGGATGTTGCTTCGCGATCCGTTGAACAACAGGATTATAGGTTTAAACACCGGCAGGTATAGCCTTGAAATAACGCTACCACAGACATGTCCTGGCACGACTCCGGAGCCACCCCCGGCCAGCGCGCGCGCTGATTAACATACTTTTTCGGCCATGGCCACAAGTCTGCGTTTCGCGCCATCAAATCTTTGCCGTCAGACCTTGGCCCTCAGACCATCGCCATGCCGCCATTGATGTGAAGCGTCTGGCCGGTCACATAGGCGGCCTCGTCGCTCGCCAAATAAACGCAGCCCGCCGCGACATCGTCCACCGCGCCGATATGCGCCGCCGGGATGGCGGCGATGATGCGCGCGCGCTGATCTTCATTGAGCGCTTCGGTCATGGCGGTTTCGATGAAACCCGGCGCGACGCAATTGACCGTCACCCCGCGCGCGGCAACTTCCGCCGCCAACGCCTTGGCCATGCCGGTCAAGCCGGCCTTGGAAGCGGCGTAATTGGCCTGGCCGGGATTACCCGTCGTGCCGACCACGGAGGTAATAAAGAGGATGCGCCCCCAGCGCGCCCTCATCATCGGCCGGAGCGCCGCCCGGGCGAGGCGGAAACCGGCGCCGAGATTGAGGTCGATCACGTCCTGCCATTCTTCGTCCTTCATACGGAGCGCCAGATTGTCGCGCGTGATGCCGGCGCAATGGACCAGCACGTCGATACCGCCCATGGCCTCCACCGCCTGGCCGGGCAACGCGGCGGCCGCTTCGCCGTCGCTCAGATCCGACGCCAGCACATGGGCGCGCGCACCAAGTTCCGCCGCCAGTTCGCCGAGCACCGCCTCGCGGCTGCCGGAAAGCGCCACCTCGGCGCCCGCCGCGTGCAGGGCGCGCGCGATCGCGGCGCCGATGCCGCCGGTCGCGCCGGTCACCAGCGCCCGTTTACCCGTCAGATCGAACATTGCCCCATCCCCGTCTTTAAAGTGATTCAAGAAAACTTTCGATTTCAGCCACGCCGCCGACGGCGACCGCCGGCAATTCCCTGTCGATGCGCTTGGTCAGGCCCTTGAGCACCGCGCCGGCGCCGGCTTCGACTAGCAATTCCGCGCCGGCCGCGCGCATCGCGATGACGCATTCGCGCCAGCGCACCATCGCCGTCACCTGAGCCACGAGCAACTCGCGAATCCGATCCGGCTCGGTTTCGGCTTTGGCGCTCACATTGGCGAAGAGCGGCACTGCCGGCGGCGTAATCGCCACCTCGGCCAGGGCGCCGGCCATGATATCGGCGGCCGGCGCCATCAGCGGGCAATGAAACGGGGCGCTGACCGGCAGCGGCACCGCCTTGCGCACGCCTTTTTCCTCGGCCAGTTCCACCGCCCGGTCGATCGCCGGCTTGGCGCCGCTCAAGACCACCTGGCCGGTCGCATTGTCGTTGGCGAGCGCGCAAACGCCCGCCGCCGAGGCGGCCTCGGCGATTTCCTCGGCGAGCGCCATATCGGCACCGAGGAGGGCCGCCATGGCGCCTTCGCCGACCGGCACCGCCTGTTGCATGGCTTCGCCGCGCCGGCGCAACAGGCGCGCGGCATCTTCGAGGGAGATCGCGCCGGCGGCGGCGAGGGCGGAATATTCGCCGAGCGAGTGTCCGGCCACCGCTGCCGCCAAATCGGCGAGATTTCGTCCGCTCTCGCTCTCGATCACCCGGATCACCGCCATCGACATCGCCATCAGCGCCGGCTGGGTGTTTTTCGTCAGCCGCAGATCCTCGTCGGGGCCCTGGAACATGGTGGCGGAAAGCCGCTCGCCGAGGGCCTCGTCGACCGCCTCGAAAACCGCGCGCGCCGCCGGAAATGCGCTCGATATATCCTCTCCCATTCCGACCTTTTGGGAGCCTTGTCCCGGAAACACAAATGCGCGCCGCACGTCGTTGATTTCTCCCCGATTCTCGCCGCCGACCGATTCGCCGGAGGGGCAAAGCTTGACAAGCCTCCGCGCCCTGTCAAGCGCCCTTGCACGGCGGGGGCAATCCTGTATAGTGCGGCGCCTCGGCAGCGCTGCGAACGGTTTGTTTGCGGCGCCCTTCGTGTATTTGACGCCGTTTTTCGACATCGTCCAATAGGCGAAACAGGCCGACAGAAAAAGAGATTTTAAGGAGACGCCGCCACATGCCGCTCTATGAGAGCACGTTAATTGCGCGCCCGGATATTTCGGGTCAACAGGTCGAGGGCCTGTCCGAACAATTTCAGGAAATCGTTCGCGACAAGGGCGGCGAAGTGGCGAAGACCGAATATTGGGGTCTCAGAAGCCTGACCTACCGCATAAAGAAGAACCGCAAGGGCCACTATCTGCATATGCAGATCGACGCGCCGGCGGATGCCATTGCCGAGATGGAGCGCAATATGCGCATCAATGAGGATGTGATGCGCTATTTGACGATCCGCGTCGACGCGCTCGACCCGGAGCCCTCGGCGATCATGCAATCGAAAGGACCGCGCGACGGCCGCGGCCGGGGCGAATATCGCAGCCGCGGCGGCGAGCGGCAGGAGGGTTCGTCCAGACCGCCGGCCGACGCGGCCAAAGCGGCCCCCACCGGGGACGGTGGCGAGAAAAAGGCCGATAGCGGCGGCGATAGCGATAGCGGCGCGGCCGAGAAAAAGGCCGAGGAAAAGGTCGAGGAAAAGGCCGAGGAAAAGGCCGAAGCGGCCAAGGAATGAGCGAGGAGCGGAGTTGAAGAATGGCTGATATGTCTGAAGGCCGCGGCGGACCGCGCGGTGGCGGTGGCGGCGGCGCGGGTGGCGGCGGTGGAAATCTGCCGTCGGTATCTTTCCCCCGCAGGCCGTTCTTTCGCCGGCGCAAATCCTGCCCGTTCAGCGGCCCGAACGCGCCGAAAATCGATTACAAGGACACCAAGATGCTGTCCCGTTTCCTGTCCGAGCGCGGCAAGATCGTGCCCAGCCGCATCACCGCGGTCTCGGTCAAGAAGCAGCGCGAATTGGCGCGCGCCATCAAGCGCGCCAGGCATCTGGCGCTCCTGCCCTACGTTGTAAAATAACCCGGACCTAAGTCCGAACCGGCGCAACGCGCCGATCGAGGAATATCAGCCATGGACATCATCTTGCTCGAGCGCATCGAGAATCTTGGCGGTCTCGGAGAAATCGTCCGCGTCAAGGATGGCTACGCGCGCAATTATTTGCTGCCGCAAAAGAAAGCGCTGCGCGCCACGGACGAGAATAAGGAACGCTTCGAAAGCGAACGCGATGCGCTGGAGAAGATCAATGACGAGCGCCGCGACGGCGCGCTGGCAAATGCCGATGAGATCGAGGGCAAGGATTTCATTCTGATCCGCCAGGCGAGCGATACGCTGCAGCTTTACGGCTCGGTCACGGCGCGCGACATCGCCGATGCGATTATCGAGGCCGGGGTCGATATCAAGCGCCAGCAGGTGCGTCTCGACCGGCCGATCAAGACGCTCGGTATTTTCGAGGTCCGCGTGGCGATCCATCCGGAAGTGATCGTCACTGTCAAAGCCAATGTGGCGCGCTCGGAGGAAGAAGCCGAAATCCAGGCCAAGGGCGGGTCCATCCTGCCGGCCCATGAGCAAGAGGCGCTCGATGAAGCGGCGGCGGCGGAAGCCGCGCGCGAGGCCGCGGAAGAGGTGTTCGAGGCGCCGGAGAAGGAATTGCAGGCGATGGCCGAGTCTGAGGAAGCCGTCGCCGAAGCCGATCAGGCCGCCGCCGATCAGGCCGCCGCGCAGAAGGCCCTCGCGGAACAAGCCCAGGCGGAGCAGTCCGAGACGGAAGGTTCCGGCGATACAGGCGAGGAAGCCGCGGGCGAGGATTCCGCCGACGAGGCGGAAAAATCCGACGGCTGATCTCGCGGGTGGAAGCAACGCTATGCTCTGCGGGGTTCTTTTTAAGTCATTGATGAGTTGGGGCACGCTGCGCATTATCGATGCGCGCGGCAAATCCCATGTCTTTTCCGGCACGCCGGGACCGGAAGTGACCGTCCGGCTGAATGACTCCTCGCTGCACTACAAACTCTTCTGGAATCCGCGTCTCTATGTCGGCGAAGCCTATATGGACGGCACGCTGACGGTGGAGAATGGCGACGAAATCATCGATCTCATCGATCTCGTCGGCGCCAATCTCAGCCGTCTGGAAGAGAATCAGGTGATCCGGATGCGCAACTGGCTGACGCCCCTGGTGCGGCCCATTCAGCAACACAACCCGATCGCCAAATCGCGCAAAAATGTCGCCCATCATTACGATCTCTCGGACGAGCTGTTCGACCTCTTTCTCGACAGCGACCGGCAATATTCCTGCGGCTACTTCGAGACCCCGAACGACAGTCTGGAACAGGCGCAACTGGCTAAAAAACATCATCTTTTGGCCAAGCTCCGGATCGACAAGCCGGGCCTGAAACTGTTGGATATCGGCTCCGGCTGGGGCGGGCTCGGCATATATATGCATCAGCAGGCGGGCGCCGACGTCACCGGCCTGACGCTCTCGACCGAGCAGCGCGCCTACGCCATGGAGCGGGTGGAAAAACTCGGCATCGGCGACCATGTGCGCTTCGATTTGCGCGATTACCGGCTCGAGACCGGAACCTATGACCGCATCGTCTCGGTCGGCATGTTCGAGCATGTCGGCGTCAAATATTACACCCAGTTTTTCAACAAGCTGAAATCGCTCCTGACCGAGGACGGCGTCGCGGTGCTGCACACCATCGCGCGCTGGGACGGCCCGGACGTCACCAATCCCTGGCTCAGGAAATATATTTTCCCCGGCGGCTACACCCCGTCCCTCTCGGAAGTGTATCGCGCCATCGAGCCGACCGGTCTCAAGGTGCTCGATATGGAAATTCTCCGCCTCCATTACGCCGAGACGCTGAAGAATTGGTCGCGTAATTTCAAAGCGAACCGCGACAAGGTGAAAGCGATTTATGACGAACGCTTCTGCCGCATGTGGGAGTTCTATCTCGCCGGCGCGGAAACCGCGTTTCGCCGCCAGGGCCACTTGATCGCGCAATTTCAAATCGCCCGCGACCAGGAAGCCGTACCGCTGACTCGCGACTACATCACCGACTGGAAACGCGCCAACCCGCTTTAGCGTTCCCGTGTGGACTTATCCCCGCAGTTATGCAATTCCGTACATGTTATTTTTCCCCACCCGGGGTATGGGCGCTTCGCGCCCGCCGCGCTTTGTTGTATAAGGCGACATGGCGACGGGCACGGTCATAAACAGCATCCAAGAGGAAGACGGCCAGCTTCCGACCTATCGGACCCTGCCGCATAATCTGGAAGCCGAACAAGCATTGCTCGGCGCCGTTCTGATCAATAACGAGGCGCTCAACCAGGTTGCCGCCTTTCTCGAGCCCGAGCATTTTTATCTGCCGGTGCATGGCCGGGTGTTCGAAGCCGTCCTCAAAATGGTCGAGCGCGGGCAGATCGCGAGCCCGGTGACGCTCAAGCATTATTTCGATCATGACGATTCGCTGTCGGAAGTGGGCGGCGCGCAATATCTCGCCCGCCTCGCCGGCTCCGCCGTCACCATCATCAATGCCGAACATTACGGCCGCGCGATCTACGATCTCGCCATGCGGCGCGAATTGATCTCGATCGGCGAGGAGATGGTCAACGAGGCCTATGACGCCTCGCTCGACGAAAGCGCCGTGGAGCAGATCGAGAATTCCGAGCAGAAGCTCTTTAATCTCGCCGAGGAAGGCGGCGCGGAAGGCGGCTTCCGCGCCCTCGACGCGCCGCTCCGCACGGCGCTCGACATGATCACCCAGGCGTGCAAGCGCGACGGCCATCTGAGCGGATCGACCACCGGGTTCCTCGATATGGACAAGCTCCTGGGCGGCCTGCATGCCTCCGACCTGATCATCCTGGCCGGCCGGCCGGGCATGGGGAAGACCGCGCTCGCCACCAATATCGCCTTCAACGCCGCGCTGGCCTACAAGCAGGAGCTTGATGCCGAGGGCAAAGTTGAAGCGGAACATGGCGCCAAGGTCGGCTTCTTCTCGCTTGAAATGTCGTCCGAGCAGTTGGCGACGCGGATTTTGGCCGAGCGCTCCGAAATTTCCTCGGAAAAGCTGCGCCGCGGCGAGTTGAGCGACGCCGAGTTCAGCAAGGTCGTGCGCGCCAGCCAGGAAATCGAGAGCCTGCCGATCTATATCGACGACACGCCGGCGCTCAGCGTGGCGGGCCTCAGAGCCCGGGCGCGCCGGCTCAAGCGCCAGCATGGTCTCTCGCTGGTGATCGTCGATTATCTCCAGCTCATGCGCCCCGGCAGCAGCATGCGCCTCAACAACCGGGTGCAGGAAGTCTCCGAGATCACCCAAGGGCTGAAGGCGCTCGCCAAGGAGCTGGATCTCCCGGTGCTCGCCCTCTCGCAATTGTCGCGCGCGGTGGAACAGCGCGACGACAAGCGGCCACAACTTTCCGATCTTCGCGAATCCGGCTCGATCGAGCAGGACGCCGATGTCGTCATGTTCGTCTACCGCGAACAATATTACCTCGCCCGCAAGCAGCCCGAGGACGGCACCGTCGACCATGCCGAGTGGATGGAGCGCATGGAGCGGGTGCACAATCTGGCGGAGGTGATCGTCGCCAAGCAGCGCCACGGGCCGATCGGCAAGATCGACATGTTCTTCAACGAATATCTCACCCGTTTTGCCGATTACGACCGGGTGCACAACCAGGCGGCCGACGACGCGCCGTTCTGACATGCCCGGGAACGCCTTCGCGGGCGCTGAGCTCACCATCGACCTCGATGCCATCGCCGCCAATTGGCGCAGCCTAGGCGCGCGCCTCCGGGACGGCGCTAGGGCCGGCGCGGTGGTCAAGGCGGACGCCTACGGGCTCGGCATGGCCGAAGTGGCGCCGGCGCTCCATGCCGCCGGCTGCCGCGATTTCTTCACCGCCTCACTCGATGAAGCGATCACCTTGCGCGGCCTGTTGGCCGATTGCCGGATCGCAATCTTCTTTGGCCCCGGCGCCGACGAGACAGGCGAATATTCGCGCCATCGCCTAACGCCGGTGCTGAACGATCTCGGCCAGATCGAGACCTGGCGCGCCCACGCCGCCGGTGCGGGCGGGAGCGGCGGCGAGCCCGCCATCATCCATGTCGATACCGGCATGTCGCGTCTCGGTCTGCCGCCGGAGGAACTCGCCCGACTGGTGGCCGAACCCGAACGACTGGCGGGCCTGCCACTGGCCTGCGTGATGAGCCATATGGCCTGCTCCGAAGAGCCGGCGCATCCCCTGAACGGTGAGCAATTGAGCGAATTCAAGGCCGCGTTGGCGGCGCTGGGACCCCTCGCGCACGCCGCCGAGGCGAGCCTCGCTAACTCCTCGGCAATCTTTCTCGGGCAGGATTATCACTTCGATTTGGTCCGTCCGGGGGCCGCGCTTTACGGCATCAATCCGACCCCCGAGCAGCCCAACCCGATGGCGGAAGTCGTTCGATTAAAAGGAAAAATCCTGCAAGTGCGTCGCGTTGACAGCCCTCGGAGCGTTGGCTATGGTGCCGCCCACGTCGTGACGCGGCCGAGCCGAATCGCGACCGTTCCCGTCGGTTACGGTGACGGATTTTTGCGCAGCGCCAGCAACCGGGCCAGTGGCTATGTCAGAGGCGTTCAGGCGCCAATCGTCGGGCGCGTGTCGATGGACATGATGACGCTCGATGTCACCCACATCCCTCAAGAGCACGCCCAACCGGGCGAGCCGGTCGATTTGATCGGCGGGCCCCACCCGATCGACACGCTTGCCGCCGAGGCCGGCACCATCGGCTATGAGATCCTCACCTCCCTCGGCCGGCGCTACCGGCGCAGCTATATCGAAAACGGACGCCCGCGCGGCACGGCGGCTTCATGAACGGCGCCATCGCCCAGGTTTATGACACCCTGATACTGCGCCGCCCTTGGTTGGTCTTGGCCGCCCTGCTCGCGATCCTGGTTTTCTTCGGCTACCACACCAAGGATTTCAGGCTCGATGCCTCGGCGGACTCGCTGCTGCTGGAAGACGACCAAGACCTTGCCACCTTCCGCGACATCCACCGGCGCTATCCGAGCGGCGATTTGCTGATCGTCACCTATTCGCCGGAGCAGGACCTGTTCTCCGACGAGGTGCTCGGCACGATCAAGCGGCTGGGCGAAGAGCTCGGCACGGTGGAGAGCGTCGAATCCGTGTTCACCCTGCTGGACGCGCCGCTGCTCGAAAGCTCGGACCAGTCCTTCACCGAGATGCTCGACGATATTCCGAACCTGGAGAAGCCGTTCGTCGACCGCGCCCAGGCGCGCGCCGAGCTGCTCTCGAGCCCGATTTTCAGCGAACTGATCATCAGCGCCGACGCCAAGACGACCGCCATGCTGCTGGTTCTCGAGGAGAATGAGAAATTCAATGCGCTCGGCCGCGCGCGCAACGATCTCCGCGCCAAGCGGCGCGGCGACGGGCTAAGCGGCGAGGAATCCGCAACCCTGCGCCAGGTCGAAGCGGATTATGTCGAGATGCGCGACGCGATCAGCGTGAAACGCAGCGCCGATATTGTCCGCATCCGCGGCATCATCGACGGCTACCGCTCCGGCGGCGTGCTTTATCTCGGCGGCGTGCCGATGATCACCGACGATATGGTGACCTTCGTGCGCAACGATTTGACGATCTTCGGCGGCGGCGTGCTGGCCTTTCTCATCATCGTGCTGACCGCCATTTTCCGCCGCCTGCGCTGGATCTTGCTGCCGCTTGTCAGTTGTTTCTATGCTGGCCTCTTTATGATGGGCGTATTGGGGGTGACCGGCTGGAACGTCACCGTCATCTCGTCGAATTTTCTCGCCCTCATGCTGATCATCACGATCTCGATGAACATTCATCTGATCGTGCGTTACCGCCAGCTTATCCGCGACAATCCGGACGACGACCAATTCACCCTGGTGCGCACCACGGCGCATAAGATGGTGAAGCCCTGCCTCTATACGGCGCTCACCACCATTATCGGTTTCGGCTCCCTGGTGGTGAGCGATATCAAGCCGGTGATCGATTTCGGCTGGATGATGAGCGCCGGCTTGGCGGTGACCTTCGCCACGTCCTTCCTCCTCTTTCCGACGCTGCTGATGGTGATGGGAAAAATCCCGCCCCGGCCCGCCGGTCAGGACCGTTTCCTCCTGCCGGCCTATCTCGCGCGCCTGACCCAGCACCATGGCAACAAGATCTTGCTGCTGGCGGTGGTGGTGACCGCGGTGAGCGCCCTCGGCATCAGCCAGTTGCGCGTCGAGAACAGCTTCATCAACTATTTCAATTCGCAAACCGAGATCTATCGCGGCCTCAAACTGATCGACGAGAAGCTCGGCGGCACCACGCCCTTGGAGGTGCTGATCGAATTCGAGGACAACACGGAGGACTTCCTGAGCCCCGAAGATCTCGAAGGCATGAGCGAATATGAAATCGCGCTGGAGCGCGAATTCGCCGAATCCATGGCGCGCTCGCCGGAATATTGGCTCACCCCGGACAAGATTCAGCGCATCAAGGAGGTGCACGATTATCTCGACAGCCTGCCCGAGGTCGGCAAGGTGCTGTCGCTCGCCTCCGCCGTCAGGGTCGGCGAGGGGGTGCTCAAGAGCGATCTCGATTCGATGATGCTGGCACTGCTTTACACCCAGATTCCCGCCGATATCAAAGCCGACATCATCGACCCCTATCTCTCGATCGAGCATAACGAGGCGCGCCTGCTCGCCCGCATCATCGATTCGGACCCGGATATCCGCCGCAAGGAGCTTTTGGAGACGGTGCACCGCGACCTCGGCGAAAAACTCCAATTCGAAGAGAAGGACGTCACCGTGAGCGGCCTCCTCGTGCTTTACAACAATATGCTGCAGAGCCTCTTCTCATCGCAGATCAAGACCATCGGCGTGGTGATGCTCGGCATCGCCATCATGTTCCTGCTGCTGTTCCGCTCGATCCCGCTCGCCGTGATCGGCATTTTGCCCAATCTCATCGGCGCCGCGGCGGTCCTCGGCATCATGGGCTGGGCCAATATTCCGATGGACATGATGACCATCACCATCGCCGCCATCACCATCGGCATCGCGGTCGATAACGGCATCCACTATATCTATCGCTTCCGCGAGGAATATGCGCTGACCAAGGATTACGCCCAGACCATGCGCATCTGCCACTCGAATATCGGCAAGGCGGTGTTCTACACCACGCTTACGATCATCGCCGGCTTCTCCATCCTGGTCTTTTCTAATTTCAATCCGACGATCTATTTCGGCGTACTAATCGCGGCGGCCATGTTCATCGCGCTCCTCGCGGCGCTCACCGTGCTGCCCAAGCTGATCCTGTTGTGGAAGCCGTTCGGCTAGATCGGGTCACGATTAAATGGAACCGCTTCGTGGTTCCATTTAATCGTGTGAATCCGATCGACATCAAAGAGTTAGTGCAGATTCACATGGCTTGTCGGATCGCTAATGCGATTCCGACAAACCATGATCTGCACTAATGGCGCTTTCCGTTCCCCGTGCGCGGCGAGAGCGGGTAAAATTAATTTGCGAATCGGAAAGGCGCGCGTCGCCTGAAGACGCGCACCTAGGCTGCGGGCGCCACTGAAGGCGCTTCGCTAATTTCGTTTGGAGGTTCGTTGCCGCGCAGCGATCCGAGATTTGTTTGTCAAACCTGCGGCGCGAGCCGGCCGCGCTGGGCGGGCAAGTGCGACGCGTGCGGCGCGTGGAACAGCATCGCCGAGGAAACGCCGCGCGAGGCGGCGCCGAAAGGTCTCGGCAAGGGCAAGGGGCGCGCCCTCGATTTCGTCGACCTGGCCGGCGCAACAGGCAGTGTGGCGCGCCATTTGAGCGGCTTGGCGGAGCTTGATCGGGTGACCGGCGGCGGTTTGGTGGCGGGCTCCAGCATCCTCCTCGCCGGCGACCCGGGGATCGGCAAATCCACCCTTCTCCTGCAGGCCGCAGGCGCGCTGGCGGCCAATGGCGTGCGCGCGGCCTATATTTCCGGCGAGGAAGGGATCGAGCAGATTCGCCTGCGCGCCGAGCGCCTCGGCCTTAGCAATGCGCCGGTGCGCCTCGCCGCCGCGACCAGCGTGCGCGACATCCTGACCAGCCTGGAAAGCGCCGAGCCGGCCGATGTCATCGTCGTCGATTCGATCCAGACCATGTATCTCGACACCCTCGATTCCGCGCCCGGCACCGTCTCGCAAGTACGCGGCGCCGCCCAGGAGCTGATCCGCCACGCCAAGCGCTCGGGCTCGGTGCTGCTGCTCGTCGGTCACGTAACGAAGGAAGGCCAGATCGCCGGCCCCCGCGTGCTCGAACATATGGTCGATGCGGTGCTCTATTTCGAGGGCGAGCGCGGCCACCAGTTCCGCATCGTGCGCGCGGTCAAGAACCGCTTCGGGCCGACCGACGAGATCGGCGTGTTCGAGATGACCGGCGCCGGCCTGGCGGAGGTGCCGAACCCCTCCACCCTGTTCCTCAATCCCGAGCGCGGGCCGGTGCCGGGCGCGGCGGTGTTCGCCGGCATTGAAGGCACACGCCCGGTGCTGGTCGAAATCCAGGCTCTCGTCGCGCCGGGCCCGCCGGGCTCGCCGAGGCGCACGGTGGTCGGCTGGGATTCAGGCCGCCTCGCCATGGTGCTCGCCGTTCTCGAAGCCCGCGCCGGGCTCTCGCTCGGCTCGAGCGATGTGTTCCTCAATGTCGCCGGGGGTTTACGCATCGCGGAGCCGGCGGCGGATCTTGCCGTGGCGGCGGCAATCGTCTCGTCCTATTCCAACCGCCCGGTGCCGGAAGGCACGGTGGTGTTCGGCGAAATCGGCCTCTCCGGCGAGGTCCGCCCGGTGGCGCAGGGTGCCGCGCGCCTCAAGGAGGCCGCCAAGCTCGGTTTCTCCCAGGCGATCACGCCGAAGGCAAGCGGCGGCGGTAAGAAGAAGCGCGAGGCCGCGCCGGCGGAAATCTCACTCTCCGGCATTGCCCGCATCGACGAGCTGATCGGCCTGCTCGCCCCCGCCGCCGAGGCGAACGTCGCCGACGTCGGCGTCGGCGTCGGCGTCGGAAGGGTGTGACGGCGATGGATGGCTTCCCCGTCAATCCGGTCGATATTCTCGTCGCCCTGGTGATGCTGATCTCGGCGCTGCTCGCTTTGTCGCGCGGCGCGGTGCGCGAAATTCTCGGCGTCAGCGCCTGGGTCGGCGCGGCCCTGGTGGCGGTCTTCGCCTTTCCCCATGTCCGGCCCTATCCGCGCGAATGGGTCGCCGACAATTGGCCCGATCTCGATCTCGGCGAGACCCTGGCGGATGCGGGAACCGCCCTCGTCCTCTTCCTCGTCGCGCTGATCCTATTCACCATTGTCAACCAGATGATCTCGGGCTATGTGCAGCGCAGCCGCATGGGGGCGCTCGACCGCTCCGTCGGATTCATTTTCGGACTGTTGCGCGGCGCGGTCCTGGTCTGTCTTGCCTATATGCTGTTCGTCTGGGCCGTAAAGGAACCCGAAGACCGGCCGCCCTGGGTGGAAGAGGCGCAGGCCATGCCCTATATCCAGATGGGGGCGGAGATGATTCGCCAGATCGCGCCGGAGGAGTTGCGCAGCCGGACGGAGAAAACGGCGAAAGACACCGAACAGAATCTGAAGAAATTGCAGGATGCGGAACGCAGCCTACGCGCGCTCTCCGAGCCGGTTCCCAATAGGGACGATGACGGGGAAGAGCGCGACGGCTATGACGAGGACCAGCGCAAGCAGCTGGACGGTCTCTCCAATTCGGTCGAGGAGTAGCGGCAACCTATATGACCCAATCGATCCCTAAACAAACGGCGCATCCCTTCGACGATGACAAGCTGCACGAGGAGTGCGGCATTTTCGGCATCTTCGGCCACCCGGATGCGGCGGCGCATACCGCGCTCGGCCTTCATGCGCTGCAGCATCGCGGCCAGGAATCCGCCGGCATCGTCAGCACCACCGGCGCGCAGTTCTTTTCCCATCACGGCCTCGGGCGCGTCGGCGACAATTTCGGCGAAGCCAAGGTGATCGACGAGCTGAAGGGCTTCGCCGCCATCGGCCACAACCGATATTCGACCACCGGACGGCCGGAAATCCGCAATATCCAGCCGCTCTTCGCCGATCTCTCCTTCGGCGGGCTGAGCATCGCGCACAACGGCAATCTGACCAATGCGGTGGCGTTGCGCGGCGAGCTGGTCGGCCATGGCAGCATCTTCCGCTCGACCTCGGATACGGAGGTGATCATTCACCTTATGGCGCTCAGCAAGGGGGCCGACGTGACCGACCGGCTGGTCGATGCGCTGCGCCGGATCGAGGGCGCCTATTCCCTCGTCGCGCTTACCGACAATGCGTTGATTGGCGTGCGCGACCCGCATGGCGTCCGACCGCTGGTGCTCGGCCGCCTCGACGGTGCTTATATTTTGACCTCGGAAACCGTCGCCCTCGACATTATCGGCGCCGAATTGGTGCGCGATATCGAACCCGGCGAGATGGTGCTGGTGCGCGACGGCGAGGTGACCAGCTATAAGCCGTTCGACAGCCGGGCCGAGCGCTTCTGCGTGTTCGAATATATCTATTTCGCCCGCCCGGACAGCCTCTCGCAGGGCAAAAGCGTCTATGAGGCGCGCAAGGAAATCGGCGCGGAGCTCGCGCGCGAGGCGCCGTGCGACGTCGAGCTGGTGGTGCCGGTGCCCGATTCCGGCGTGCCGGCGGCGATCGGCTATGCCGCCGAGGCGGGGCTGCCGTTCGAGCTCGGCATCATCCGCAACCACTATGTCGGGCGTACCTTTATCGAGCCGACCGACCAGATCCGCCATCTCGGCGTCAAGCTCAAGCACAACGCCAATCAGCGCCTGCTGGAAAACAAGCGCATCGTGCTGGTCGATGACAGCATCGTGCGCGGCACCACCTCGACCAAGATCGTCGAAATGGTGAGGAGCGCCGGCGCCACCGAAGTGCATATGCGCATCGCCAGCCCGCCGACGACCCATTCCTGCTTCTATGGCGTCGATACGCCGGAGCGCGACGAATTGCTCGCCGCCGGCATGGATGTCGCCAAGATGGCCGAGCTGATCGGCGTCGACAGCCTCTCCTTCATCACCATCGACGGCCTCTACCGCGCCATGGGCGAGAGGGGACGCAATGCCGACACGCCGCAATTTTGCGACGCCTGCTTCACCGGCGAATATCCCATCGCGCTTTCCGACCGCGACGGCGGCGGCCTGCCGGCACAGCTCTCGCTGCTCACCGAAAACAGTTCATGAGCCGTGGCCGCCTTGAAGGCCGCATCGCGCTGGTAACCGGCGCCTCGCGCGGCATCGGCCGGGCCGTGGCCAAACGCTTCGCCGCCGAGGGCGCCCAGCTCATTCTCGTCGCCCGCACCTCGGGCGCG
>CAZUVO010000023.1:8717-29784 GCA_964623955.1 uncultured Rhizobiaceae bacterium | reverse complement strand
GGTTGACCGCGAAACTCCGCGCCGGGCCGTGCTCGAAACCCTGATCGACCGGCAGGATCACCAGCTTGCCTGAGCCGCCGAGGCGGCCCTGCATCAAGATGCGGGCGAGGTTTGCTTTGGTGCCGGGACAGTCGCTCTCATAGTTCGAGAGAATTTTGCGAACGCGTTGGGTGATTTTCATTGTCGCCAAGCCCGGTTGTTGTCCCCTTGAAGATTGCTTAACGGAAGGGGAGAGCCATTTCAATTCTCGTTCCGTAACGCCCTGTTTTTGCCGCTTTTCGCCGCCGCGCCGCGCTCCAGATAGGCCGCCGCGGCGCCCGCCGGATCGGGCGAATCGAGCAGATCGAGGGCGCCGCGCGGCGGGCGCGCGGACGCAAGCCTGGCGCCCGATTTGGCGGCGATATCGGCGAGCTTGGCGCGCATTGCTTTGGCGCCGGAAAAGGCGATGCGGCTAAAGCCCATCGCCATCCCCCGGTGCGCGAGCGCGGCGTCCGCACCGCAATCGAGAATGACGGAATGATCCGCCTCCGGGCAGGCCTTGGCGGCGCCGTCGAACAGCGCTTTGAGGAAAGCGAGGCCGGCATAATGCGCGGCGCCCGGAGCCGAGCGCAGGGTGACGGCTTGGCCACAAGTTCGGGCCGCCTGCAGCGCCGCGTCGGCATGGCCGCGGGAATGAACGAGAATGACGTGCCTGTCGGCCTTGGCTTTAATCTTTCAATGCTTCGACGCCGGGCAGCGCCTTGCCCTCCAGCCATTCGAGAAACGCCCCGCCGGCCATCGAGACATAGCTGAAATCCGCCGTCACGCCGGCATGGCGGAGCGCCGCTACCGTATCGCCGCCGCCGGCGACCGACAAGAGCGTGCCGGCCCGGGTGCACTCGGCGGCGGTCCTGGCGGCGTCGTTGGTCGCCGCGTCGAAGGGCGGGATTTCGAAGGCGCCGAGCGGGCCGTTCCACACCAGCGTCTTGGCCTCGCGGATGGCGCGGCCGATTTCCGCCACCGTCTCCGGCCCGAGATCGAGGATCATGCCATCATCCGGGATCGCACCGACGCCACATACCTCGCTGGGCGCGCCGGAGACGAATTCGCGCGCGACCACGCCGTCGCTCGGCAGCAGCAGGCGGCAGCCGCACTCGGCCGCTCCCGCGGAGATGACGCGCGCCGTATCGAACAGATCCCTCTCGCTGAGCGACGCACCCACATTGGTGCCGGCGGCGTCGAGGAAGGTGTTGGCCATGGCGCCGCCAATGGCGAGCATATCGACGCGCTGGATGAGATTGGTCAGGAGATCGATCTTGGTCGACACCTTGGAGCCGCCGACCACCGCCATCACCGGGCGCTCCGGCGTGGTCAGCACGCTTTCGAGCGCGGCCAATTCGCGCGCCATCAGCCGCCCGGCGGCGGAGGGGAGCAGAGCGGCAACGCCGGCGGTCGAGGCGTGGGCGCGGTGGGCGGCGGAAAATGCGTCATTGACGTAGAGATCGGCCAACTCGGCCAGGGCGGCGGCGAATTCGCCGTCATTCGCCTCCTCGCCGGCGTGGAAGCGGGTGTTTTCCAACAGCGCGACATCGCCATCACCCAGACCATCCACCACGCGGCGCGCCTCCTCGCCGATGCAGTCGGCGGCGAAGTCGATATCGCGCCCGTCCAGGGCGGCGCTCAGATGGGGCGCGAGGGGCGCGAGCGACATGGCCGAAACAATGCGCCCCTTGGGCCGGCCGAAATGGCTGAGGGCGATGACCCGGGCGCCTTTTTCGGCAAGTTCCGCGAGGGTGGGGGCGACGCTTTCGATGCGGCTCGCATCGCTGACTTCGCCATCCTGGAGCGGCACGTTGAGGTCGACGCGAACGAGAACCTTCTTGCCGCGGACATCGAGACCGTCGAGCGTTCGAAGAGCGCCCATGGCGGCGCGTTGCCCCTAGAGGCCGCCCAAAAGGGCAGCGACATCGCCCATCCGGTTGGAGAATCCCCATTCATTGTCGTACCAGGACAGCACGCGGCAGAAGGTGCCGTCGATGACCGTCGTGCCGCTTGCATCGAAGGTCGACGAGGCCGGATTGTGGTTGAAATCGATCGAGACCAGCGGCTCCTCCGTATAACCCAGCACGCCGGCAAGCGCGCCGCTGGACGCGCTTTTCATGGCGGCGTTGACCGCCTCGGCCGAGGTTTTTTGCTTGGTGACGACGGTGAGGTCGATCATCGACACATTGGCGGTGGGCACGCGCACGGCGGTGCCGTCGAGCTTGCCTTTGAGCTCGGGCAATACCAGCCCCACGGCCCGCGCGGCGCCCGTCGAGGTCGGGATCATCGACGTCCCGGCGGCGCGCCCGGCGGAGATCCTTGTGCAGCGTATCGAGGATCGATTGATCGAGGGTATAGGCATGGACGGTGGTCATGAAGCCATGCTCGATGCCGAAAGTCTCGTGCAGCACGCTCGCCACCGGCGCCAGGCAATTGGTCGTACAGGACGCGTTGGAGACCACCTCATGCTCGGCGGTGAGCTTGTCGTGATTGACGCCGTAAACGACGGTCAAATCCGCATCCTGGCCGGGCGCCGAAATCAGCACCTTGCGCGCGCCGGCGGTCAGATGCTTCGCCGCATCGTCGCGCTTCGAGAAGATACCGGTGCATTCCAGCGCCACGTCGATGCCGAGGTCGCCCCACGGCAGCTTCGCCGGGTCGAGCTCGGCAAGCACCTGGATGGCGCCCGAGCCGATATCGAGAACGCTGCCCTGAACCGAGATATCGCCGGGGAAGGGGCCATGCACCGAATCATATTTCAGGAGATGCGCATTGGTCTCGACCGGTCCCAAATCGTTGAGCGCGACGACGGAGATATCGTCCCGTCCGGATTCATGTATCGCCCGAAGGATATTGCGGCCGATCCGGCCAAACCCGTTAATGCCCACCCGAATAGCCATGCTGCCCTCCGCTCCGATCCGGTTCGATACCTACCGAATGGGTTAACGCGAGAGGGCCTGATTCGCAATGGCGAAGTAGGAAAACCGACCGGCGGACTTAGTTGGCGCGGCGGGCGGGGTTAGAGGTCGCGGATTTCGCGCAGATATTTTTCGACTTCGTCGCGCAGCACGGTCGATTGGCGCGAGAGGTCGCCGGAGGCCTCCTGCAATTGGCGGGCGGTGTTGCCGGATTCCTTGGCCGACTCGGCCACGCCGCGGATATCCGTGGAGACCGAATGGGTGCCCTCTGCCGCGCCCTGGACGTTCGAGGTAATTTCGTTTGTCGCGGCGCTCTGCTCTTCGACGGCGGCGGAGATCGTGGTCGCGATCTCGCTGATCTTACCGATCGTTCCACCGATACCGGAGATCGCCGTGACCGCGTCGCCGGTCGCGTCCCGGATGGCGCCGATTTGCTCCGTGATTTCGCCGGTTGCCTTGGCGGTTTGATTGGCCAGGCTTTTCACCTGCGAGGCGACGACGGCAAAGCCCTTGCCCGCCTCGCCGGCGCGCGCCGCCTCGATGGTGGCGTTGAGGGCCAGCAAATTCGTCTGGCCGGCAATATCGCTGATGAGGTCGATGACTTCGCCGATCTTCTGCCCCGCCTCGGCCAGGCCCTGCACGGCTTCGTTCGTGCGCTCCGCTTCAGCTACCGCGTCATGCGCGATCTTGGTCGATTCCGCCACTTGGCGGCCGATTTCCGCGATCGAGGCCGAAAGTTCCTCGGCCGCGCCCGCGGCGCTTTCCGCGTTGGTGCTGGCGGTCTCGGCGGCGGCGGCGACGTTGTCGCTCTGCCGGCTGGTCGTCTCGGCACTATTCGCCACCGCTTCAGATGTGGTTTGCATTTTGCCGGAGGCCGTGGCGGTGCTTTCGATGACGCCGCGCATTTCCTGCTCGAACGTATCGGTCAGCCGGGCGAGCGGGGTCACGACGCTCCACGTGACCATAGGCCCGACATAGGTGCCGTCGCGGTTAATAATTGCCGCGACCTTGAGGTCGAGAATTTCATCACCGACCTTGATTTTCGCATGATGCGGCAGATTGGCCGGATCGCTCATCATGTGGCGCTGTTGTTCCGGGTGCCTGTGGAAGATGTCGAAGCTGCTGCCGATCACCTCTTCCGGTGGTACCGGGAGCAAATGCTTAATGGAATCAAGAGTTTCGAGGCTTCGCTGATTTGCGTAGATGATTTTAAATTCGTCGCCGGCATCGGCAATCATGATGTTGATCGGCAATGCATCGAGAATTGTGTGGAGTTCATGCGCCTCGTCGCCAAACGCCGTACCTCGCGATTCGTTAACTATATCAATGTCTTCTGAAATTGATTTCTTGGCGAGCCCGAACATAAATCCACCCCCAGATGGCGCCAAAATCCGCCCAAACGAGCAGTTTTAAAATATTGCTTATGCCTCTCTTCTTAGCCCAAACAGATTGCTGATCTGTTAACCGTAATGAATTGAGGTATATGGCTTGGCCGCGAGTCAGCCGGGCGGTGGCGCGGGGAACCATTCGTCGGGCTCGGGCAGGTCGCGGCCTTTCAGGCTGTAGATTTCGAAGGTCGTGCCGGTCGCCGCTTCCGTGTCGAAATAGTGAAACTTGGCGATCTCCTTGATCAGGCCCGATTGGATCACCGGGAAGCCGCGCTTGGCGAACTCGGCAATCTGGTCGTCATAGGGCATTTCCTCGCCTTCCTCCTCGCGGCCGGCGAAAGCGACATGATGGATACCCTCGCCATGCTCCGCGAGAAAATCGTCATAGATCGTGCGCCCGCCGAGAGGCTCGACGATTTCCCACATCATCGCGCCGGTCCAGGCGAGGCAGAGGGTCATTTTGAATTTTTCGTCCTCGCCGCGATAGACCGTGTCTTTGAGGCCCGGCGCATCGGTGTAGTGGTAAACCCGCCACGGGCCGATGCCGAGGCGCACCATGCCTTCCATGGTGCGTTTGTGGTCGCGGCTCACGATGCAGACCTGAATGGTCTCGCTCAGGAAGGAATTGCTCAGCTCGCTATCGCTGACGACGGTGGGAAGTTCTGACATTGCCGCTACCTCCTCAGGATATTTTCAGCACGGCGCGGAAGCGCGCCTCATTGGCCATCATGCGCTCATAAGCCTCGGCGGCGCGCTCGAGGGGAAATTCCTCGATCGTCGGGCGCACGCCGGAGAGACTGCTGAAATTAAGCGTGTCCTCGGAATCCTTGGCATGGCCCGACGGCCAGCCGCGGATGCCGCGCCGCCCGGGGATGAGCTGCACCGGCGATGCGGCGAGGGATTCGCCGTCGGCGCCGACGACGATCACCTGGCCGTCCACCCCGAGGCCGTCCAACAGCGGCGACATGGAGGCGGCGTCGGGCGCGGTGGCGAGGATGACCCGCGCGCCGCCCATGGCGGTGAGCGCTTCGCCCGGCGCCTGGGCGGCGGTGTCGACATAATCATGCGCGCCCAGATTCTTGGCGAGATTCTCTTTTTCCGGTCCCTGCGACAGGGCCACCGTGCGAAAGCCCATGCGGACGGCGAACTGGATGGCGAGATGGCCGAGCCCGCCGATGCCCTGGATGGCGACCAGCTCGCCGGCGCGCGCGCCGGAATTGCGCAGCGAATTGAAGGTGGTGACGCCGGCACAGAGGAGCGGCGCCGCTTCCGCGCTGGCGAGATCGTCGGGGATGCGCGCCAGGGCGTGCTGATCCGCCGTCATATATTCGGCGTAGCCGCCGTCGCGGCTGATCGCGGTAATCGTTCCATTCTCGCAATTGACGAAATCGCCGCCGCGGCAGGGGGCGCAGGCAAAGCAATGCCCGCCATGCCAGCCGACGCCGACGCGGTCGCCGGTTTCCCACCCGCTCACGCCCGCGCCGATCTTGTCGATCCGCCCGGCGACCTCATGGCCCGGCACGCGCGGATAGTCGATGCCGGGAAAGACACCCTCCTTGACGAAGACATCGCTGTGGCAGACGCCGCAGGCCTCGACCTTGACGCGCACCTCGCCGGGCCCGGGCTCCGGCATCGCAAGTTCGACCAGTTCGAAATCCGCACCGGGTTCGCTTATGTGTATTGCTTTCATGGTCGCCATGGCGCTTTTCGGCTCCTGTAATTCGATTTGGTTTTGACCAGTTTAGCCTGCGCAACAGGCTGGTGCGACGGATTTGGCGTGGCGCGGATCATGCGCTATGAAATTGTCATGATGAGTCTGCGGCGTCTCGCATATTGCGCCTTCCTTGCGGCGCTCCTCGCCCTGCCGGGCCCGGCAGCGCACGCCGCCGAGGAACGCGCGAGTTTCAGCCGGCCGGTCGCCGGATTGAGCGCCAAGGCGGAAGCAAAGTTTCTTCATGGCGCGGCGATCTTCCGGCAACGCTGGGCAAGCGCCCGGGAGGCGGCGGCGGGCGAGGGCGACCCGGGTTTTACCGGGCTCGGTCCGACCTATAACGCGCGCGCTTGCGCCGCCTGCCATGTGCGCGCCGGGCGCGGCCGTCCGCCGGTGCGCGAGGGGGAGCAGTTGAGCTCGCTGCTGATCCGCCTCAGCGTTCCGGGTGAAAATGCGCGTGGCGGCCCGCGCCCCCATCCCGCCTATGGCGACCAATTGCAGAACCGCGCCATCGCCGGCGTGCCGCCCGAGGGGCGCTTGTTCGTCGAATATAGCGCCGAGGCCGGCGCGTATGACGACGGCACGGCCTATCGATTGCGCCGCCCGGTCTATGTCTTCTATCGCATGGCGCATTTGCAGCTCGGCGCCGCAGCCATGCATTCGCCGCGCGTGGCGCCGGCGCTACCGGGAAGCGGCCTGGTGGAAGCGATCCCAGAGGCCGCCATCCTTGCCCGCGCCGATTCGGAGGACGCCGATGGCGACGGTATTTCCGGGCGGGCCAATTATGTGTGGGACCCGGTGGACGAGGCCATGCGCCTCGGCCGCTTCGGCTGGAAGGCCAATCAGGCGGGGCTCCGCCAACAGGCCGCCGCCGCCGCGTTCGGCGATATGGGGCTCAGCTCCGAATTGCATCCCGGGCCGGGCTGCACGCCCCTTCAGCCAGCCTGCCGCGCGGCGGAAGCGGGAGAGGGCGCGGCGGAGCTGAGCGGCGACAGGTTGGCGGCGCTCGCGGCCTATTTGCGCTACCTCGCGCCGCCCGCAAGACTGGGGCGGAGCGACCCCGGCGTAACGCGCGGCGAGGCACTGTTCCATGCCGCCGGCTGCGCGGCCTGTCATACGCCGCAATACCGCACCGGCGCCCATGCCGAAACGGCGCTCTCCGGGCGCGACATCCAGCCCTATAGCGATTTTCTGCTGCACGATATGGGCGAAGGCCTGGCAGACCAGCGCCCCGATTTCGCCGCCGATGGCCGCGAATGGCGCACCCCGCCGCTTTGGGGGCTGGGTTCCCTCGAAGCGGTCAACGGCCATGAATTCCTGCTGCATGACGGCCGCGCGCGCGGCATTGCCGAAGCGATCCTCTGGCATGGCGGCGAGGCCGCCTCGGCGCGCAATGCCTTCCGCGCCCTCGCCGCGCCGGCGCGCGGCGATCTGTTGGCGTTTCTGCGCTCTCTCTAACCGGTTGAAGCCTCGACCATGGCGGCACGGTAAACCCGGACGCCGGCGGTCTCTCCGCCGCGGCTTTGTTCGTTCGTCACAGGGCCCGCTAACGAAATATTTATGCCTTGTGTTTATCCTTCGGGGCGTAGCGCGGGGCTCGAATCTGGGAGCATGAATGCCAACCTCAGCAAAAGCGGTGTCATGCCTGCCCACGTAAGTTCACGACTATTCATCAGACTTAGGATTGGAGAATACAGTGACTGACACAACCATGGCAGATATGGAGTCCGGCTCGACGGGCGGTGATGGTATGGACATCACCCAAATGGCTCAGGAAGCGTTCGAAGGCGCCTTGGCCGACGGCATGGACCCGCAACAGGCGTTTGAGGCGGTCGGCGATGTAATCCGCGAAGCGGGTGCCGAGGCTGGCTTCCCGGCCGAGGGCATCGAGGCCGGCATCGAAGCCGCCAGCCAGGCCTTTCAGCAGACCTTGTCGGAGGGCGGCGACCCGGCGACGGCGTTCGATTCCGCCATGCAGGCCGGCGAAGAGGCGACAGCCGACATGATGCCGCCCGATGGCGAGATGATGGAAGGCGATATGCCGCCACCTGATGGCGAGATGGCCGAAGGCGACATGACCGGAGGCGATACCCTGACGTCCGATGGCACGACGACCGAAGGCGAAATGCCGCCGCCGGACGGCGAGTTTGCCGGGGGCGACGGCGCCACCACCGATGGCGAGGCGCCGCCGCCGGAAGGCGAATATGCCGAAGGCGAAACCCTGTCGGCCGAAGGCGAACTGGCCGAAGGCGAGCCGGTGCCGGCCGAGGGCGACGCAACGGCCGATGGCGGCGATGGCGGCCTCGGCGATTTGCTGGACGCGGCGATTTCGACCGAAGGCGAAGAGCCGGTACTTGACGAGGGCGCCGAGCCGACCAGCGCCGATCTCTCTCTCGAGCAAGCGGTGTGCGAAACCGAAGCCGAACAGACGCCGGCGGATTCCGGCGATGCGTTCGCGGGAGACGAATTCGCGGTCGACGATGCCGTCGAAGGCGAGGTCGCGCAGGAAGAGGTTGTCGAACAGCCCGCCGACACGGTCGAAGCCTAAAGAGCGTTTCCACCAGCAAAACCAAACGCGGCGCCCTCAATCGGGGGCGCCGCTTTTTTTTCGCCGTTTTGCGCGGCTTCAGTCCGGCTCGCGAAAGGCTTCGGAGAAGTTCTTCGTGATCGGATAGGTGAAATAGGTGACCAGGCGGCGCTCGCTCACCTTGAGGTCGGCGGAGGCCAGCATGCCCGGGGTCAGCTGAAAGCCCTCGGGCAGGGTGCCGAAGGCGGATTCGTCGATATCCACCCGGCCACGGTAGAACGCGCCCTCCTCGCCGGAGAGCGATTCGGTCATGGTGTCGCTGGAGATGAATATCAGTTCGCCCGGCAGATCGCCGAATTGCTGGAACGGCAGCGCGTCGAGCTTGATCTTGACCGCCGAGCCGAGCTTCACATCGCTGACATCCTTGGGATCGATATCGACTTCGAGCGCGATCGGCACATTGGCCCGCACCAGGGTCATGATGGGCTCGCCTTCGCGCACGATGGAGCCCTCGGCGATGGTCGGCAGCTCCAGAATGGTGCCGTCGACCGGCGAGCGGATGATCAAATCCTTCGACTGACGCTCCAGTTTCACCAGCTCTTCGCTGAGCTGAAAATGGACCTCTTCTTCGGCGGCCAGCTTGTCGGAGAGCGCGGCGGACCATTGCGCGACGAAGGCCTGGCGTTCGGCCTCAATCGCTGAAATTTCGGTCACCAGCTTCTTGCGCTCGTCGATCGCCTCAGTGTGGCGGCGCGACGCGCTCAAGGTGTCGTCGGTCGCCTGAAGATAAGTGAGCAGCGCGCCGATCTCCTTCTCGTAGAGCTCCTTGCGCACGCCCTCGATGCGCTCCTTGGATTCCAACTGCTTGCGCGTGATCCCGATTTTCGTCTCGGCGGAGCTGATTTCCTGATTGAGCTTGGACTCTCGCGCCGCGAAGGCCCTCAGGCGCGAGCGATACTCGTCGAGCCGCTTGGTCAGGATATCCCAGTTGGCGGCGCTGAGGCCGAGGCCTTGGGGAACCTCCTCGTCCGTGCCGGTCAGGTGGCGCTCGGTCTCGAGGCGGACGATGCGCTGGTCGACGGCGGCGAGCTTCTTGCGCACCACATTGCGGTTGGCCACGATATAGGTGCCGTCGAGCCGGGCGATGACTTCGCCCTCGGCGACGAACTGGCCGCGCTGCACCAGGAGCGCCTCGATCACCGCGTTGGATGTCGCCTGGATTTCGATATTGGGGACCTTGGTGGTCATCTTGCCGCGAACCGAGACCGTGGTATCGATGAAGCTGAGCGATACGAAGAGCGCCGCGACGATGAGGAAGGCGAGCAGGGCGCCCGCGGCCCACATCAGCACCCGCGCCGGGCGGGCGTCATAAATCGCGTCGGTGTCGCCGATATCTTCCGAGATGGCGCCGGCGGCGGTGCGCGGGAAGGCGAGCCCGTCATCGCCGTCCGATTCATCCGCCTCGGAGACCGACAGCAGGCTCTCCGACGAGCGCAGATTGGCCGAGCGGACATAGCCCGAGAGCCGCTTCATCAGCGAAAGGGTGGTCTCGGGATTCTTCGAGATATGGCTGAGGAAGCTCTTGCGGTCGACCTCGGTGACCACGGAATCGCTGCGCGCGCGGGCGCCGGCGCTGCGCGATCCGCCATCGACGATCGCCATCTCGCCGAACAGGGTGCCGGGCGCGATCTCGCTGATGACGGTGGTGCCTTCGTCGCCGGATTTGACGATCTCGACCGTGCCTTCGTTCAGGACATAGGCGAAGCCGCCGGTTTCGCCCTCGCGAAACACATATTCGCCGCGCGGGATCTTTTTTTGTGCCGCCGTCATTCCGCCGCCGCTCCCATGGCCAGCAGGTTCTGCTCGATCGCCCACAGGCGTTGATAGGTGGCGCATTTGACGAGCAGTTCGGTATGGTTGCCCTGGCCGACGATGCGCCCGCCTTCCATGACGAAGATATGATCGAACCCGGCGGTGAATTTCAGGTCGTGGGTGATCATCACCAGGGTGCGCCCCTCGGCGATGCGATCCAGATTGCCATGGAGATGGAGCTGCGCGTCCTTGTCGAGATTGGCATAGATCTCATCCAGGAGCAGCACCTTGGGGTCCGCCATCAGCGCCCGGGTCAGGGCCAAGAGCTGGCGATGGGTGGCGGGCAGCGAATGGGCGCCGTGATTGATTTCCGTCGCCAGGCCGTCCGGGAGATTGGGCAGGATATTCGCGAAGCCGGAGAGCTCGCAGGCCTCTTCATGGTCGCGCAGGCCGACATTGGGTTTCGCCCGGCGAAGATTTTCCTCCACCGTGCCGGCAAAGAAGGTCGGCTGCGGGTGGACCAAGGCCACCTGACGGCGGAAATTCTGCAAATCGAGGGTGGTGAGCGGCCGCCCATCGATCTCGAACGAACCTTCCGTCGCGCGCACCAGCCCCTGCAGCAGGCGCACCATCGTCGTCTTGCCGGCGGCCGAGGGGCCGACGATGGCGATTTTCTGATAGGGCGGAATGGAGAGGTCGATCTGATCCAGGGCGCGCACATTGCCGAAGGTCACGCTGACATTGCTGAGCTCGAAGGCGCCGCGGATGACATGCTGGGCGCCGAATCCCTGGCGTTCCGAGCGGGCATGCCAAATCTCGCCGATCTGTGCCATGGCGGTGCGCACCCGCTCGAGCTCGGCGATGCCGGAGATCGCCTGCACGATCGGCCGCACCACGCGCGCGCCGACCATGGTGACCGCGATCAGGGCGCCGGCCGACATGTTGCCGCTGAACACGAGATGCACACCGATGAAAATGATGGCGACGGTCATCATCTGCTGAAGTACGCCGTTGATCTGACCGGCGGCGATGGTGATCCGTTCCTGGCGCTCATGGGCGCGGATGGTGGCGCTCGCCGTACGCCGCCATTCGCGCCGCTGGCGGGATTCCTGCGACAGCGTCTTGACCGTGTCGATGCCGCGGATGGTATCGCGCAGCACGAGATTCCGGCTGCGCTCGTCGCCGCCGGCGCGGCGCGCCATGCGGCGCTCCAGGAGGCGGAAGGCGAGCGACGCGCCGCCCATCACCGCGGCGAAACCGATCACCAGCAGGCCCAAGGGGACGCTGTAAGCGATCAGAATCGGCAGGAATACCAAGAGGGCACTCAGATCGAAGACGCCGCCCAGCACCTGGCGCACGAGGAAATAGCGGATCGAGGTGACGCCCTGGATGCCGCTCTCCAGGGAATTGCTTTCGCTGCCGAGAAAGTTGTGCATCGGCAGATCGAGCATTTTGTCGAAGGCGTCGCCGGAAAGCCGCGCTTCGACGGCGCGGGCGATGAAGCGGACGATATAGTCGCGGGCGAATCCCAGCACGCCGCCGAACATAAGCGCCAATACGACGCCGATGGTGAGCACGAAGAGCGTCGAGGTTGCCTCGTAGCCGATCACCTTGTCGAGCGCGGTTTGCAGGAAGATGATCGGCGCGAAGGCGAGGGCATGGAGGATCAGGGATATCCCGAACGCCAGCGCCAGCAGCCATTTGAAGCGGGCGATTTCCGGTACGAACCAGCGCCAGTTGAACGGCCGGTCCTTCGACTCCTCGCCGGAGATGCGTGTCACCAGGGCGATGCGGCCGTTCCACACCTGGCGGAAATCGTCGAGTTCCATATCGACCGGGCGGGCCGAGGGGTCGGCCGGGTCGAAGGCGATCAGCTTGGCGGTCTTACCGCCGTCCTCCGCCTCGTCATGACGCAGGCCCGCAAGCACCAGGGCGCGGCCATTGCGCAACAGCGCCACGGTGGGAAAGAGATAATTGCGCTTTTTGAGGTCGCGCAGGCGAATCGAGCGGAACTGGACCGAGATGCCGAGCTTGTCGAAGAAGGACGAGACCGCCTTGAGACTGGAAAGCTCGCCGGTCTCGTACGCGCCTTCGATGCGGTCGGGAGTCAATTGGACACCGAGCTGCCTGGCGATCAAGGCGGAGCCAAGCCCGATCTGCAAGAGTGCTGTTCCAGCCGACATAGCGCGCTTCCAGTGCCGTTCCGAACAATTCCCCCGCCCGGTGACGGGCGGAGCTGCTCGGTGAATTAGAAGCGAAACTGGTTAAGGCGTTATGAAAATGGGTGCACGGGGCGCCAGGTTAGCCCGTCGCGGCGGCTTCGGCGCGGGCGGCGCGTTTGCGCGCATGGGGGTCCAACAGGCGCTTGCGCAGACGTATCGATGCCGGCGTTACCTCGACCAGCTCGTCATCCTCGACATAGGCAATGGCCTGCTCCAGCGACATGCGGATCGGCGTCGTCAGGCGCACCGCCTCGTCCGAGCCGGCGGCGCGGATATTGGTCAATTGCTTGGTCTTGAGCGGATTGACGATCAAGTCGCTGCCGCGCGCATGTTCGCCGATCACCATGCCGGTATAGACCGGCTCGCCCGAGCCGATGAACATCGGCCCGCGATCCTCCAAATTCCACAGCGCAAAGGCGACCGACTTGCCCTGAGCGTTGGAGATCAGCACGCCGTTGCGCCGGCCGGCGATCTCGCCCCGGTGCGGCGCATAGGCATGGAACAGACGGTTCATCACCGCGCTGCCCCGGGTTGCCGTCAAAAGCTCGCCATTGTAGCCGATCAGCCCGCGCGACGGCGCGTGGAACATCAGGCGGGTGCGCCCGCCGCCGGAGGGGCGCATATCCATCAGCTCGCCGCGCCGGGCGGAGAGGCCCTCGACCACGGCGCCGGTAAACTCCTCGTCGACATCGATCTGCACTTCCTCGATCGGCTCGAGGATATCGCCCGTGTCCGGGTCCGTGCGCTGGAGGACGCGGGGCCGGCCGATGCAGAGCTCGAAGCCCTCGCGCCGCATGGTCTCGATGAGGACGCCCAATTGCAGCTCGCCCCGCCCGGCGACCTCGAAACTGTCCTTGCCCTCGCCCTCGCTCACCCGGATGGCAATATTGCTCTCGGCCTCGCGCAGCAGGCGGGCGCGAATTTCGCGCGAGGTCAGGCGGCTGCCCTCGGTGCCGGAAAGCGGCGAGTCATTGGGCAGGAAGCTTACCGCGAGGGTCGGCGGATCGACCGGCTGGGCCGCCATCGCTTCGCTGACGGCGGGGTCGGCCAGGGTATCGGCGACGCTCGCCTGCTCGAAGCCGGCCACGGCGACGATATCGCCGGCGCTGGCTTCCTCGATGGCGCTCCGCTTGAGGCCGCGAAAGGCCAAGAGCTTGGTGACGCGGGTTTCTTCGATCACCGTGCCGTCGCGGCTGAGCGCGCGCACCGTCATATTGGGCCGGATGGCGCCGGAATGAATTCGCCCGGTAAGGATACGCCCGAGGAACGGGTCCGCCTCCAGCGTCGTCACCAGCATGGCGAAGGGTGCGTCGGGCTCGGCCTCGGGCGGCGGCACATGGCTGGCGATCAGCTCGAACAGCGGCGTCAGGTCCTTGCGCGGGCCGTCGGGCTCCGCATCGGCCCAGCCCTCCTTGGCCGAGGCGAAAAGCATGGGAAAATCGAGCTGCTCCTCGTCGGCGTCGAGCGCCGAGAAGAGATCGAACACCTCTTCATGCACCTCGAAGGGCCGCGCGTCTGGACGGTCCGCCTTGTTGACGACGACGATCGGGCGGAGGCCCAGACCGAGCGCCTTGGAGACGACGAATTTGGTCTGCGGCATGGGGCCCTCGGCGGCATCCACCAGCACCAGCACGCCGTCCACCATGGAGAGGATGCGCTCGACCTCGGCGCCGAAATCCGCATGGCCCGGCGTGTCGACGATATTGATGCGCAGATCCCCCCAGGCGACGGAGGTGCATTTGGAGAGGATCGTGATGCCGCGCTCGCGCTCGAGGTCGTTCGAATCGAGGGCGCGCTCGGCGACCCGCTGATTGGCGCGCAGCGTGCCGCTCTGAAACAGCAGGGAATCGACCAGGGTGGTTTTGCCATGGTCGACATGGGCGATGATGGCGATATTGCGTAAATTCATGGGGCGCATATGGCAGTCCACGCGCCGCGTTGCAACGGTCAAACGTTCGGGATAGATTATTTTCCGTTCCGCGCGCATGCCTTACGGCATGCGGGACCGGCCGGACGGCGGATCGGACCGGGCCAAATCGGCGGAATTCGGCAATCGAAGCCGGGATGCGGCGGCATTCCCGATCGCTTCGGATCCTTACAATTTGTTGGGCAGGGTGGTGCGCAAGCGCCGCGCCCCGGGAGAGTCGCGGACTGTGAGAATGGCGCGCATTGTCAGATTGGTTTCTGCGGTAACTGTTGCTGCTGCTTTGTTCTTTTCCGCCATGCCGGCGCGCGCCGGCGAGGTGCTGGTCTTCGCCGCCGCCAGCACCACTGAGGCGCTGGGCGAGGCGGCGGACGCGTTCGCCGAAGCCGGGCAAGGGCGGGTGCGCGGCGTCTTCGCCGGCTCTTCCATTCTCGCCAAGCAGATCGAAAACGGCGCGCCGGCCGATATCTACCTCTCGGCCAATCCCGCCTGGATGGATTATCTTGCCGAGCGCGGGCATATCGATGCCACGACACGGCGCGATCTCTTGGCCAACCGGCTGGTGGTGATCGCGCGGGTGGACGGCGCGGCGGGTACCCTCGATGTTGAAACCGATTTGACCGCCGCGCTCGGCGAGGGGCGCCTCGCGCTGGGCGATCCCGATCATGTGCCCGCCGGCATCTATGCCCGCCAGGCGCTCGAGGCGATGGGCCTGTGGCCGGCGCTGGCGGACCGGCTGGTGCGCACCGCCGATGTGCGCATCGCGCTTCATCTGGTGGCGCGCGGCGAGGCGCCGCTCGGCATCGTCTATGCGAGCGATGCCCACACCTTTGACGGCGTGCGTGTCGCCGGCGAGATTGCGCCCGGCCATCACGCGCCGATCCGCTACGCGATCGCCCTCACCGCCGGGCGGGACAATGAGACGGCGCGGCACTTCCTCGATTTTCTCGCAACGCCGGACATGGCGGCGCTCTTTCGCCGCCACGGCTTCGGGCTGCCGTGATGTTTGCCCTCACCCCGCTTGAAAGCGAAGCCATCCTGCTCAGCTTGCGGGTTGCCTTCTGGTCCGTGCTGATCAGCCTGCCGGTGGCGATTGCCGTCGCCTGGCTGCTGGCGCGCACGCGCTTTCCCGGCCATATGCTGGTGAACGGCCTCGTGCATCTGCCGCTCGTCGTGCCGCCGGTGGTGATCGGTTATTTGCTCCTGCTCCTCTTGGGGCGGAACGGCGCGATGGGCGCCTGGCTCTATGACTGGTTCGGCATCACCGTCGCCTTTACCTGGCGCGGCGCGGCGGTGGCCTCGGCGGTGATGGCCTTTCCCCTGATGGTGCGCGCCATCCGCCTCTCGCTGGAGAGCGTCGATGTGAAGCTGGAGGCCGCGGCGCGGACGCTTGGCGCGCCGCCGCTCTGGGTGTTTGCCACGGTCAGCCTGCCGCTGATGTTGCCCGGCATTTTGACCGGCGCCATGCTTGCCTTCGCCCGCGGCTTCGGCGAATTCGGCGCGACCATCACCTTCGTCTCCAACATTCCCGGCGAGACCCGCACGCTGCCCATCGCGCTTTACAGCCTGACCCAGGTGCCGGGCGGCGAGGGCGGCGCGTTGCGCCTGATGATCCTCTCCATCGTCATCGCCATGCTGGCGCTGTTCGCTTCGGAGCTGCTGGCGCGCCGGGTGCGCGCGCGGCTGGCGGGGTAGGGCGATGCTTGAGTTCAACCTCCGCAAACAGCTCGGCGATTTCGCTCTCGATGTCGCCTTCGAGACCGAGGATGGCGGCATTACCGCACTGTTCGGCCGCTCCGGCGCCGGCAAGACGGTGCTGGTCAATATGCTGGCCGGATTGCTCAAGCCCGATGCCGGGCGCATCCAGATTGGCGGCCAGACCCTGTTCGATTCCGAAGCGCGGGTGAACCTCCGCCCGGAGCGCCGCCGGGTCGGCTATGTCTTTCAGGAAAGCCGCCTCTTTCCCCATCTCAGCGTGCGCTCGAACCTGTTCTATGGCCGGCGCTTCGCGCCCAAGGGCGAGCGTTTCCAGGATCCGGCGCGGATCATCGATCTCCTTGGCCTGGAAACTCTCCTTAGCCGCCGCCCGGCGACCCTATCCGGCGGCGAGAAGCAGCGCGTGGCGATCGGCAGGGCGCTCCTCGCCGAGCCGCGTCTCATCTTGATGGACGAGCCGCTCGCCGCCCTCGACGCCGCGCGCAAGAGCGAGATCATGGGCTATATCGAGCGTCTGCGCGATGTGCTCGGCGTGCCGATCGTCTATGTCAGCCATGCCCTCGAAGAGGTGACGCGCCTCGCCGATCAGGTGGTGCTGCTGGCCGACGGCAAACTCATCGCCGCCGGCCCGGCGGTCGATATCATGGGCCGGCCGGATCTGAGCCCCCATACCGGGCGCCACGAGGCCGGCGCACTGATCGAGACCCGCGTCGCCGGCCATGACGATTTCGGCCTGACCGAGCTTGCCTTCGAGGGCGGAATCCTCCGCGTCTCCGGCCTTGATCTCGCCGACGGCACGAGCGTGCGGGCACGAATCCGCGCGCGCGATGTCGCCATCGCCACGGCGCGGCCGAGCGATCTCAGTATCTTGAATGTGTTTCCCGGGCGCATCACCGCCATGCATGAGAGCGGCCCGGCGGCGATGGACCTCGAGCTCGATGTCGGCGTTCGCCTCTGGGCGCGCATCACCCGGCGCTCCGCCAAGGAGCTCGGCCTTGAGCCGGGCTGCGAGGTCTTTGCGCTGGTCAAGAGTGTCGCCATCGACCGCCACAGCCTCGGCCTCGCGCAGCCGCCCAAACGTGCCTGAATCGCAATTGACCGGCTCGAGTGAGTTTGAGACCCTTCGCGGAGCAAACCCCGGAGCCATCAGGAGAGCGAGCCATGGACGATGCGACGCCGACCCAATTGATCGATAATGAGCGCGTGCGCGTGACCGAGTGGAAATTTACCCCCGGATCGCACACCGGCTGGCATCGCCACGAATTCGACTATGTCGTCGTGCCGGTCACCAACGGCCAGCTTCACCTGAAGGAGCCGGAAGGCGAGCGCACCATCGAGCTCGTGCTGGGCTCGCCCTATTTCCGTGAGGAAGGGGTCGAGCATGACGTGATCAACCCGAGCGAGACCAGCGAGGTTATCTTCATCGAAGTCGAGATGAAGTAGCGGATTACGCGATTTCCCCGTCGAGGCATTCGAACGAGCTGGTCCAACCGTCGCGGTGCGCCGCGACCGCGCCTTCGCCGGGCAGATTGCTGTGGACGAGTTTGACCTCCGTCGCGCCGCCGACGGCGGTAAAGGCCACACTCACCAGCATCTCATGGCCGGCCATGTCGCCGCCTTCCCACACCCAGCTCATCGACAGAAAATCATGCGGCGAGATTTCCTTGAATTCGCCGTGCAGCCAGTGGCCGCTGCCGTCGGGCGCGCGCATGCAGAGCCGGTAGGCGCCGCCGGGCCGCGCGTCGAAGGTGTCGATTTCCGTGGTGAAGCCTTTCGGCCCCCACCAATGGCTGAGCGCCTCGCGGTCGGTCCAGGCGCGGAACACGTTCTCCTGCGTCGCCTGGAACACGCGGCTGAGTTCCAGGTCTAGGTTCTCTACTTTTTGTGCTTGGGCCATCATTCTTCCTCCTTGGTGTTTCCTTGCGGTTGATTCTCTGAATTTCCGTCCGTCGGGTCCTGGGTGCGTTCGAGATATTCCGCTAGGGAATCGAACTGGTCTTCCCAGAAGACCCGGTATGTTTCGATCCAATCCGACGCGGCGCGGAGCGGCCCGGCATCGAGGGTGCAGCGCCGCACCCGCCCGTCCTTTTCGCGCATGATGAGCCCGGCATGATTTAGCACGCGCAAATGGCGCGATATGGCCGGCAGCGAGATGTCGAACGGCGCCGCCAGCTCGCCGACCGACGACTCGCCCTCGGCGAGTCGCGCCAAAATGGCGCGCCGGGTCGGGTCGGCAAGGGCCGAAAAGACATCGTCGAGCGCCTCGGATTGATATTTAACCATATGGTTAAATATAAGCGTCTGCGCGGCTTTGTCAAGGGCCGCAGGCATAACGCGGTGGTCTGTCACGAAACCGTCACAAAACCGTATCCAATTACCCGCATGGCTATTCTAAATTCGCGGCACGGTCGGGAACCGATGAGAAAGAGATATGAACTTCAAGCCGAAACTCGCCGCAGCGCTTGTCGCTTTGGCGCTGGCGCTCTGGATGGCGCCCGCCGGACCCGCCGAGGCGCGCGAGGAAATCCGCATCGTCGGATCCTCCACCGTGTTTCCCTTCTCGACTGCGGTGGCGGAGGAATTCGGCCAAGTCACCGATTACCGCACGCCGGTGGTTGAAAGCACCGGCTCCGGCGGCGGCTTGAAGCTGTTTTGCTCCGGCGTCGGCGTTGCCCATCCGGATATCGCCAATTCCTCGCGCCGCATCAAATCCTCCGAGGTGAAGAACTGCGCCAAGAACGGCGTGCATGAGATCATCGAGGTCAAGATCGGCTATGACGGCATCGTCCTGGCCAATTCAAAGGCGGCGCCGATCGCCGAGCTCAGCCTGCGCCAGCTTTGGCTGGCCCTGGCCAAGCAGGTGCCGGTGGACGGCGCGCTGTCCGATAATCCCAACCATCTCTGGGCGGATATCGACGGGTCTCTCCCGGCCGAGCCGATCGAAGTGCTCGGGCCGCCGCCGACCTCCGGCACGCGCGACGCTTTTGTCGAGCTGGCGATGGAGGGCGGCTGCAAGACATTCGAGGAAATGCTGGCTCTCAAGAAAAGCGACAAGTCGGCCTTCAAGGCGGTGTGTCACGCCATCCGCGAGGACGGCGCCTATGTCGAGGCGGGCGAGAACGACAATCTCATCGTGCAGAAGCTGCAGGCCAACCCGCGCGCCCTCGGCATCTTCGGTTTCAGTTTTCTCGAGCAGAACCGCGACATCATCCAGGGCGGCGCGATCGACGGCGTGGTGCCGCAATTCGACAGCATCTCCAACGGCAGCTACCCGGTTTCGCGCTCGATGTATTTCTACGTGAAGGCCGCCCATGTCGGTGTCATCCCGGGAATCGACGAATTCATCGACGCTTTCATGCATGAAGACGCCAGCGGCGAATATGGTTTTTTGACCGATAAAGGGTTGATTCCGTTGAGTGATGAGGAGCGCGAAGCGATCCGCGACGCGGCCCTCGCGCTGACGCCCCTAAAGCTGCCCTGAGAGCGCACCCCCGGAGCCGGCGCACAACTCCAGAGATTTTGCTACACTTCCGGATCAACCATGGGGAGTAGATTATGGGCTTGGTGCGGCGATTGTTCCGCCCCTACCGCTGGGGACATCTGATCGCGCTCGCCCTGTTGGCGGGACTTGTCTTGTTGCGCGGCGCGGACCCGGAGCCGCTGACGCAATTGCGCCACGCATGGTTCGACGAGCTCCAGAGGATTTCACCCGCCGAGCGGAGCTCGGGTCCCATTGTCATCGTCGCTATCGACGAGGCGAGCCTGGATAAATACGGGCAATGGCCCTGGCCCCGTACTTTGCTCGGCAAGCTGATTCACAGATTGAAACGTTATGGCACCGCCGCGGTCGCCTTCGATATCGTCTTTTCCGAGCCGGACCGCCTGTCGCCGGAGCTGCTGGCCGATACCCTGCCCGATCTCGACGACGATGCCCGCGAGCGAATGCGCGCGATGCGAAACAATGACGAAGCTTTCGCCGCCGCGATAAAAACCCACCTCGTCGTTCTCGGTCAGGCGCTCCTGCCGGCGGGCAACCATAGTGGCGGCGCGGTGCCCGATCCCAAAACCTACTGGGCCATGCGAAATCTCGGCCGGGTCAAAACGGTATCGCCGAGTGATTTTCTAATCACCGGCGGCGGCGCGGTTGGCAATATCGCCATTTTGCGAGATGCCGCCCAGGGCTTGGGTATGTTCACCCTGGCCTATTCGTCGGACACCATCGTCCGCCAGGTGCCGCTGGTCGTTAAGGCGGGCAACCAGTTTTATCCAACGCTATCGCTGGAGCTGCTCCGCGTCGCCACGCGGCAACAGACAATCGCGCTCGACTACGCGGTGGGCGGCGTGCGTGGTGTTTTGCTGAAGGGCCTAGCGATTCCGACCGATCCCCACGGAATGGTATGGCTGAGATCGGCTGCTCACGATCCCGGCCTCTATGTTTCGGCCGGAGATGTGCTGGACGGCACCGTCAAACCTGACCGCCTCGCCGGCCGATTGGCCTTTGTCGGCGCAACGGCCGTGGGGCTGGGCGATCATCACATGACGCCGATCGGCACCTTGATTCCCGGCGTCGAGCTGCACGCCCAGCTTCTTCAGAGCATTCTCGAAGGGGATTTCCTGACGCGGCCCGGCTGGACGTTCGGTGCCGAACTTGTCTTGATTTTGCTTGCCGGACTGCTGTTGATCGTCCTGATTCCCTGGTTCAACGCCGCAGTTATATGGATATTCGGCCTTGCCGTCATCGCGGCCCAGCTGGGCCTCTCCTGGTGGCTCTTCAGCTCCCACAGTCTGCTGCTCGACGCACTCTATCCCGCTATCGCGGCCTTCTTGC
>CAZUVO010000023.1:0-8707 GCA_964623955.1 uncultured Rhizobiaceae bacterium | reverse complement strand
TTTTGAGGTGAGCGCTCCAATGCCGGAACTTTACTTCTTGCTTTCGGTTTTACTATTTTATCTCAATTATTTACGACTGGACCGCACGAAACCTCGAGAATCGCCTAAGGATCCATCTCAGCAGGTGTGACGTGTAAACATCCTGTTTAGGTTAACTCTGCTATACTTCGGCGCTCATTCGCGGGGGGTGCGGCATGAAGATCCGATTTGGATTCCTGAAGCGGTTTCTCAAACATTATAGCTGGGCGCATTTGATCGCTCTCGGTGTGCTGGTGGCGTTCATCGCCCTGCGGGCAACCGATTCCCAGCCGATTCAGCTGCTGCGGTTCAAGGTCTTTGATAGTTTTCAGCAGATTTCCCCGCGCGAGCACAGCAATCAGCCGATCGTCATCATCGATCTCGACGACGAGAGTCTGGCGGAAGTCGGGCAGTGGCCGTGGCCGCGCACGACAATTGCCAAACTGATGCTGAAGCTGAAGAAATACGGTACCGCCGCGGTGGCCTACGATATCGTGTTCGCCGAGCCCGACCGCACCTCGCCCGGCCTGTTGGCCGACAGCGTGCGCGGTCTCGACAAGACGACCAAGGAAAAACTGAAAAAAATGCCGAGCAATGACGAAACCTTGGCGCGCATCATCAAGGGATACGAGGTCGTGCTCGGGCAATCGACCCAGCAGCGCGTGCTCTCCGAGGGAGAGCAGCGGAAGTCGCTGAAAACCCAGTGGGCGAAACGAAACCGCAGCCGGGTCAAGGGCCTGCAGCCCGAGCCCTATTTATGGTCCTTCCCCAGCATCGTACGCAATATCGAAGTGCTCGAGGATGCCGCCAAGGGAATCGGCGTGTTTACCTTCAAGCCGTCGGTCGACGGCATTGTCCGGCAGGTGCCGCTGGTGGTGCGGGTGGGAGACCATATGTACCCGACGCTCGCGCTCGAACTATTCCGGGTGGCGTCGCGCCAAACGACCATGGCGGTTGACTACGGCCCGGCCGGCATCACCGGGGTCAATATGAAGGGCCTCAAAGTGCCGACTGACCGCAATGGTCAGATTTGGATGAAATTCGGCAAACATGACCGAACCCTCTATATTTCGGCGAAGGATGTACTTTTCGCCAAGGGCGATGAGGCAAAAGCGCTGAAAGCGAGACTCGCCGGCAAGCTGGCCTTTCTCGGCACCTCCGCCATCGGCCTCCTCGACATTAAGGCGACGCCGCTCGACGCCGCGATTCCCGGGGTCGAAGTCCATGCCCAGCTTCTGCAGAACATCATGGACAAGAATTATTTGGCGCGCCCCCCCTGGTCGCTCGGCGCCGAACTCGTCGCCATGATTCTGATCGGCGTGCTGACGATTATTTTGGTGCCGTTCCTCGGCGCCCTATTCACACTCGCATTCGCCGTTGTGACCATGGCCATTTTGCTCGCCCTCTCCTGGTGGGTCTATGACGCGCACGGCCTGCTGCTCGACATGGTGTTCCCGGCGATCGGCATATTTATCGTCACCGTGGTGCTGACCTATCTCAACTATATGCGCGAGGAACGTCAGCGGCGCGAGGTCCGCGGCGCCTTCAGCCGCTACATGTCGCCCGCCCTGGTGGCCCAGCTCGCCGAGGATCCGAGCCGGTTGGCGCTCGGCGGCGAGATGCGCGAGATGACGGTGCTGTTTGCCGATATTCGCGGCTTCACCACCATTTCCGAACAGTTCGATGCCGTCGGCCTGACCAAGTTTATCAACCGCTATCTTACGCCTATGACCAATGTGATCATCGAGCGCAAAGGCACCATCGATAAATATATGGGCGACTGCATCATGGCGTTCTGGAACGCGCCGCTCGACGATCCGGACCATGCCGTGAACGGTGTGCGTTCGGCTCTGGCGGAGGAGGAAAACCGGCCCTATATTCCGCTCAAGAGCGGCTCGGGCCTCAATACGGCCACCATCTGCGTCGGCAATATGGGCTCCGATATGCGCTTCGACTATTCGGTGTTGGGCGACGGCGTGAATCTCGGCGCCCGCCTCGAAGCGCAATCGAAGAATTACGGTGTCGATATCGTGATCGGCGAAAATACTTACGCCTATGTGGAGGATTTCGCCGTGATCCAGCTCGACCGCATCCAGGTAAAAGGCAAGACCGTACCGGTCGATATCTATTGCGTGCTGGGCGACGAGACGGTGAACGAAACGCCGGAATTCCAGGCCTTGCGCGAGCGCCACGGCGAAATGCTCAACGCCTACAAAGCGCAGGACTGGACAGCCATGTCGCGGAAAATCGATGAATGCCGCGAAATGGGCAAGGATTTAAAACTCGACGTGCTCTACGACCTTTATGTCGAGCGGCGCGACGAATATCTTGCCAACCCACCCGGCGAGGATTGGGACGGCGTGTTCGTCGCGACGAGCAAGTAAGCCCAGGCTAGAGCATTTCACGTTCACTTGCGTTCACGCGAACTGCTCTAGCTCTTTTTGATTCAAGCAAATGCGTCGTCGCAGGTGATTTCACCTGCTCGGGATTTGCTCTAGTCTTTCGCAAACAAGATAGTAAAAAAGGCGGTGTGTTCGATCACACCGCCTTTTTTATTTCCGGCTGGAGCCGGCCCTGATTACTCGTAGGGCCAGGCGCGTATAAAGTTGGGATCGCCGTCGACCGGATAGCTCGCCTTGACGATCGGCGAGACGGTCGAGTTGTCGCGCGATGCAAGCTTGGCCTTGGCTTTGGGCTTGGGCGTGGCATCGGCGCTCTTGGCGGTGAGCTTGCTGGCGGTCTCCGCCGGCGCGCTCGTCTTGGCGATCTTGACGCTGCTCTCCTTCGGTGCTGCGTCCTGCTTGACGCGTTCGATTTCCTCGGTGCTGGCGATTTGTTTCTCCGGGGCGGCCGGTTTCTCGACACGTTCCGCCTTGACGGGTTTGGCCGTCTCAACTGGGGCCGTCTCGACCGGGAGTGCTGCTTCAGGTTCGGCCGCGGCCGTCTGGACGGGTGCGGCGGGTTCTTTCGCCGCTACCGGCTTGGGTGCGGGCTTGGCCTCCGGCTTTGGCGCCGGTTCGGCCTTGGCCACCGTCACGCTCGGCTCCGGTTGCGGCTCTGATTTCGGCTCGGGCTGCGGCTCCGCCGCGGCCACATTTCGCCGTGCAGGCGCCGCGGCATATTGCGATATGGTGTCGACATTCAATTGGCCCATTGCGGCCAGCAAGCGGTAGACCGCGATGCGGGCATCATGCTGGGCAGCGACCAATTGGATGCGCGCATCGAACATCTGACTTTCGGCGTCGAGCACGTTGATCACGGTTTCCTTGCCGGCTTCGCGCAGCTTGCGCCGCCCGCTGAACACCTCGGCGGCGATATTGACCGCGTTCTGCAACAGGGTCACGCGCTGGCGCGCGGTATCCAGCCCGGACCAAGCCAGGCGGGTTTCCTCGCCGATCTTGCGCTTGACGAAATTACTGGCGTCAACGCTGGAGAGATAGTTGTGCGACGCCTGGGCGACGCCGGCGCGGGTGGCAAAGCCGTTGAAGAGATCCCAATTGGCCTGAACCTTGGCCGTATAATCACGACGGCTGCCGCGGACGGCGGCGAGATCATCCTCATAGGACCATTCCGCGACGATATCGATGGTCGGATAAAACGCCGCCTTAGCGATCGTGCGCTGCTCCTGGGCGATGTCGATGCGGGTTTCGCTGTTGCGAATGGCGGGGTGACGGTCCATAGCGGCCGAAATCGCGCTATCGAGATTTTCGGGCAACAGGCCGAGGGGCGGCGTCGGCATAATCATATCGTCAACGGTCGGCTCGTGGCCGAACACCTGGTCGAAGCGGCTGATCGAATCGCGCAATCCCCCTTCGAACGCCACCCGGCGCTCCTTGGCGACCTGCAGGCGTTTTTTCGATTCGAGCACGTCCAAGGTGATGCCCGCGCCGCGCCGCACCCGTTCATCCTCAAGCTCGAACTGGCGCTGGATGGTGGCCTCGTTTTCACCCGCCAACTGAATGAGACGAAGATCGCGTAACACCGAGAGATAGATCGAGACACCTTCGAACAGAATGCCTTGCTGAGTTTCTTCCAGCGTGATTTCGGACGCTTTCTGCGTCAGCTCGGCATTGACGTTGTTGGAGTCGTTGAGATAGCCGTTAAACAGCGTTTGCGTGATGGTGACGGAAGTCTGGCGTGCTTGTCCGGTGGTGAAGGGGCCTTGGCCCGGCGTTGCCGTTGTTCGGCCGGGGCTGTCAATTCGCTCATAGCCGAAATCGCCGAAGGCGGCGACGGTCGGCAGATATTGCGCGAAGGCGGCGTTGACGCCTTCGGCGCTCGCGGCGACATTCTTGCGCGCCGCGCGTATTTGCGGATGGCTGACAAGCAGCTGTGCCACTTCGTCTTGCAGCGATTGCGCGCCTGCCTGTTGCGGAATTGAGATGATTGATGTCGTACCAAGAAGCGCAGCGGAGAGCGCAAAAACGCAAAGACGCTTTTTCATGGTGTTCTGCCCGCCCGTAATGTCACCGATATCACTAAATCGCGCTGGGCCGCAGCCAAGACTCGGCAGACGGCGACCCCCCCCCAAACTAGTTTCACATTATCACAAGTTTATGATTCTGCAAGCTATCTCAGTCCGTTGCCAAACATTTGAATGGCAAGAAGGTACCGCAACGCCATCCCGGAGAAGTCCCGGACATTCGATTGCCGGGTTTCAATTCGAACCGTTTAGGCGTCGATCGAGATATTGCCCTTGGGCACCGAGATGCAGGGCAGGCAGGAGCCCGCTTCGGGTTCCGCCCCCGGCTCGTTGAGATAATCGACTTCGCCGTCTTTGACGGCGGTGATGCAGGTCCCGCAATTGCCGGCGCGGCAGCCGAAATCGATGTCGACATCGTTTTCCTCGGCGAAGTCCAGAATCGAGCCGATATCCGGGTCCCAATCGAGCGTCTTGCCCGATTTGGAGAAGGTGACCTGCACGCCGGCGCTGGCGGAGGAGGCCTCGGTCGCTTCTTTGTTGTCCTTGGTTTTGGTCTTTTTCACCGTGGCCGGGCCAAATGCCTCGAAATGCACGTGCTTTTCCGGCACACCCCATTCTTCGAGGGCGGGAACGATGGTGTTCATCATCGGAGGCGGGCCGCACATGTAATAATCGTAATTGTTGGACGGCAGAATGCGCTTGAACAGCTCGACGCTGACGCGCTCGGCATATTGATAATCCTTGCCTTCGACGTCGTTTTCGCCGGGCTTGGAATAGCATACGCACATGCGGACGTTCTCGTTCTCCCGCGCAACCTGCTCGAGATGCTCCTTCATGACTTGTTCGCGGCTGTCGCGTACGCCGTAGAAAAACCACGTTTCGCGCTTCGAGCCACTCTCGACGATCTGGTTGAGCATGCTGAGTACCGGCGTCAGGCCGATGCCGCCGCCGATCAGCACCACCGGGGTCTGCTTGCTGGTGTCCATGTAGAAATGGCCGCCCGGCGCCTTGATGTCGATGATGTCGCCTTCATTGATATTATTGTGGAAATGGTTGGACGACAGGCCCGGCGGCACGTCCGGCATGTCGCGGGGCGGCGGCACCGCCTTGATCGAGCAGCGGTAATAATCGGGATGGTGCGGGCTGTCGGACAGCGAATAGCAGCGGATGACCTGCTTCTTCTCGCCCGGAATATCGAGCCCGAAGGTGAGGTATTGCCCCGGCATGAAGGGCGGCAGATCCTTGCCGTCATGCGGCGCGAAATAGAATGAGCAAATGCCGCCGCCTTCCGGAACCTTGCGCTTGATCTCGAATTTGCGGAAGCCGTTCCACGACAGCTCGTTCGATTCGCGCTCGAAGCGCCGCTGATCCATGATGCGGTCGATCTCTGCGCGCAGTCTTTCTTCTTCGATTTCGGCGCTGCCGCCGGCGAACGCCACGCGCCGGGCATTTCCGGCAATGGCCAGGAACAGATAGATCGTCAGCGCCGCCAACAGAATGATGGCGATGACACTAATGGCAATACCCATATTCTCGCTCCTCCCCCCCGATAAGCGCGGCTAGAACTTACGCCTGATTTCGAAGCGCAACCCGGCCAAATTCTCGTCCTCCATGCGCCAGCCATGCATGGCGTCGGAGCGGAAAATCCAAGCCTCGTTCAGCGGGAACTGGTAGCGCAGACCGAGGGCGTATTCATCGCCCCGCGCCGCGCGCCCATTCTCGTTCTCGCCATCTATGACCTGAAGCGCCGCAGCCTCGACAACGAGCTGACGGTTGAGGGCGAAGAGATATTCCATGCCGAGCGCCCCGCCAAAGGTGTTCTGGCCGGTATCGTCGAGCTTGGGAAAGCCGGTCAGGCCATCGGTCTCGAAATTGATACCGGTATTCTTGAGAATGCCGCCGGCGCCGCCCGCGCGCGCCGCCGATTGCGGCCGGTCGATTCCGGCAAAGAAGTTCATATAGGGCACCCAGGTCGACGGTTTGCGGGTGATCAGGGAATTTTCGATCAGGAAGATCACGCCGTCCGCCGTCTGCTGCCCGTTATTGTCGGGATCCTGGCCGAAGGACCAGATCACGCGGGAGCTGTTCGAGAGCCACGCCCGGTAACGCTTGGACATGGCGAAAGTGAGGCTTGAGAAGCTCTGATCGTCGAGGCCCGATTCGCCGTCGAGATGGGCGAAGCCGGCTTCGAAATAGGCTTCTCTCGCCTCGATATAGGTCGCCGCACCGTAGATATTCACATTGTGATCCGCCGCCGCGCCATCATTGTCGACGATGCCCGGATTGGTCACCTTGTCGAAACCGGCGAAGAAGGTGAAATCCATGTTCGAGATGTCGAGCGACGGGCTGTTGAGCGCCGGAATGGCGAAGGCAAAACCGGTGAAGGCATCTTCGATCCAAACGCCGTTCTGGAACAGGAGCGGCATCAGGCCGAACGAGAAGGGCAGGTCAATCGAGGAATATTCGCCGGCGAGACCCGAATAGATCGCGCCGCCATCGCCCTCGAAGAAGAGTGCGTCGAGATTGCCGTCAGCCTGGACTTCGCATTTCCGGTCCGGATCGTTGTTGGGCGCATCGTCGCCGAAAAATTCGCAGCGCGTAAACTCGCCCTGGCCGTCGAGCGGCCCCATGATTGCGTGAACACGTTCCGTCGAGGTGAAACGGTAGTCGAAATCGAGATTGAGCCGCGTCGCCACCTGGCCGACTTCCACCGCGCCATTGTCGTTGAAGGCGATCGCCGTGCGCCAATCGCCATAAATATAGAACTGGTCATAGGTCGGATTGAGCGTCCCCAGGAAGGTGCCCGCTTCGCTCAAGGGGCCGGCGGTGTAAAGTTCGCGGCCCGCTTCGATCAAAGGGCGGGGTGTGGGGAAGGCCGATTTGCCGCCATAGATCTCGAGCTGCGCATCGGTATCGTAGCCGGCATCTTCATAGGCGGGATCCGCCTGAAACACGCTAGCGTCATGCTCGACCTTGCTCGCCGCCGGATCGGTGACGATTTCATCCGCGGCCGCGACCTGAACTCCCGCCAGCGCCACGGCGCCGGCGAGGAGAGCAAGACCGCCCCCCTGCCATGGACGAAAAGCAAACCGAGTTTGCGTTGACTTAATCACGACTAACCCCCTATTTCGAATTCGACGGTGTAGGCATCGATGTCGAGCATCCACTCATTCATGGTGCGCTCCATCTCGGCCGTCGCGCCGACAAAGCGCATGAAGTAGATCGGCTCCGCCCGGCTGCGCATGCGGATCGCCAGCTTATAGGTGCCCGGCTCCGTAAGGAGCTCTCCCGGCACGGAATAGTTGGCGTCCCGGCTGGCAAGCGGCGGGATGGACCGGCCCTCCATACGCACGAACGGCGGATGGTTGATCACCGTCGTCGGCTGTTGCGCCGGGCGCAGGAAGGGCAGCTGATCGACGTCGAAATTAACCGGCAGATACATCTCGCGGTCGGTGCCCTTGACGTTGGTGGTCAGGAACTTGGTCTGGAAATTGACCAGCTGATCGTCATATTCGATCTTGCCGGCGAGCACGTCGAGGCTGTGGTTGTCGGCCATATCGCCATTGCTGTCGACATAGCCCGTCTCCCAGATATTGTTGCCGCTGGGATCGATCAGCGCGACGTTGATCCACAGCTCGGGCTGCGCGCCGAGCGAGCCGGACGGCAGATTGTGGCCGGGATTGGTATTGGTAAGGGTGTAGTGGAAATCAAGGTCGCTGCCCAGCGCCAGGACTGAATCGAAGAACGGTCCGTCCATGTGCGAGCCGTTTTCCATCACCGCCTTGCGCAGTTCGCGTTTTTCCTCGATCAGCTCGAGATTATATTCCACCACCAAGCGCGCTTCCTCGCGGTCGAAGCGGTCTTCCCAGATTTCCGGAAATTCGATTTCCTCGCGTTCGCCTTCGTCGACCGCTTCTTCATAGGCGTCTTCCCAGTCCGGGTCGCCCCACGGCTCGCGCCAATTGAATTCCAGCCACTCCTTCACGGTCCAATTTTCCGCGTCCGGATTGTGCGGGAAGATGCCGGGATGGGCGATCGGATAGCCCGGACCGGCAAAGGAATGATCGTGACGGATACGGTCGGGATTGACCGGCCGGCCGTCGACCACGGCGACCGGGCCCTTTTTGAAGTTGCCGGCGATGCCCGGCGTATAGCTCATATGACATTCTTGGCAGGTCACGCCTTCCTTATGGGCCGGTGAATCGCGGTACTGCTCCCACACCACTTCGAGCTTGATGCCGAGATTGACCGCCACCTGATGGCAGG
>CAZUVO010000022.1:12231-29903 GCA_964623955.1 uncultured Rhizobiaceae bacterium | reverse complement strand
GTGATCACCGCATAGCGCCCGCCGGTGGCGGCGCTGGTGCCGGTCAAGGGGCCGGTGGCGAAGATCAGCACATTCTTCGGCGACAGGGCATCGGCCTTGGGGTCCATATTCTCGGTGAGATATTTGCCGGCGAGGCCGCGCGAGCCGAGATATTGCCCGGCCCAATCCATATTCATGGCCTCCGCCGTGCAGGTTCCCTTGGTGAGGTCGACGCGTAGGATTTTCTCGTGCCAGGCCATTGATTCGCTCCGCTCCGCTGATTCGTTATGTTTTCACGCCCGCGAAGCTAGACCTGCAAATTGAGCCTCCGATAGGAGAGCGCCTCGGCGATGTGAATCCGCCCCACCCCGGGCCGGCCTTCGAGATCGGCCAGGGTGCGGGCGACGCGCATCACCCGGTGATAGCCCCGCGCCGAAAGTTTCATCCGCTCCACCGCCTGGGTCAAGAGCGCCTTGCCGTCTTTATCCGGCTCGGCGACCTGATCGAGCAATTCGCCTTCGGCCTCGGCATTGGTGCGCACGCCGTTATCAAGGGCCTCGAAGCGGTTGCGCTGCACTTCCCGCGCCTGCGCCACGCGGAGCGCGACCTCCACCGAGCCCTCCGCCGGCGGCGGCAGGGAGAGGTCGGCGGCGGAAAGCTCCGGCACATCGACATGGAGATCGATGCGGTCGTAAAGCGGCCCGGAAATGCGCGATTGATATTCGCGCGCACAGCGCGGCACCCTTGTGCAAGCGCGCTCTGGATCGGCGAAATAGCCGCAGCGGCAGGGGTTCATCGCGGCAATGAGCTGAAAACGCGCCGGATAGCTGACATGGGCGTTGACCCGGGCGATCGAGATCTGCCCCGATTCGGTCGGCTGGCGCAGGGCATCCAGCACGGGGCGCGAGAATTCCGGTATTAGGTAGCAAGCACACCTGTTTAAAACAAGCGGCTTTCATACAATATGTTGCGTTAAATTTTCGCCTATCCCCAAAATAGCGTTGACTTGTTAACCTACCTCTGGAATCTATCCGGTTGTGGAAACGGCATAAGTTCACTCCCTCGCCTAGTAGCGTCTTGAACGGGCGAGGCGCACGAAGCGTTTCGGAGTGAGCGGCTGGTTCCGCTCTTTCTGACCCGAAAGGAGAAATCCCATGGGTAGGAAGATTGGTCGAGACGCCATAACCGGTAAATACATTCCGGTTAAGGAAGCACAACGACGTCCCAGAACGACTGTCGTTGAGACCGTGAAGACGAAGCCTAAGCCGAAAAAGCGCAAGTAAGCACGGGCTTCTAGCGATGGGGGCGGTCCTTCGGGGCCGCCCCTTTCATTTGGAATCTTGCCCGAACAGGACTCGCATTGCAAGCGTTTAAACGCCATTATAACGCCGTTTAAACGGGGGCCGCTATATGCCGCGAGGGCCAAACGAGGGCGAGAGTCATTCCTTGGACGTGACCATCTCGCAAAAGTATTACGATTATCTAAGGCTGCTGGCGCGAGATAAGGGGCTCGGGCCGACCGCCAACGCCGTCGCGGCCTACTTACTGACTCAACGGATCGAGGAAATGCTCCGCGAAAAATACCATTTCACGGAGATCCCAAGCCCCTAGCCTACGATCTCCCACAGCAAGAAGCTCTCAGGCCCCTTGATCGAGCGCACCGTTCCTTTGTTTCGGTGGTGCCGCAGAGACGATCCCACGCGCTTACCGATTGTTTTGACCAACTTCCGATCAGCGGTATTGAGCCCACGCTCAGCCATGAACATCTGTGTTAATTCGTGCGTGCTCAATGGACGATCCGATTGGCGCAACGCCGAGAATATGACGCGGGCAACCTCACCCTTGAACGCCGCATGGCGCGGCGGGAATGGCTTGGGTTTGATGTCCTCAAGTTCAATGTCCGGCTCGAACAATCGAAGCGTCGCATCGAGGTTATCCAAGTCAATAATAAGTTGGCGCAACACCGTTTGATGATGTTCGATCTTCCCAGCCAACTCAGATCGCTTTTGCCTCAATGCCGTTACGACATGCGGTTCCGCCATCACGCCTCTCCCTGATTTGCGCGTTGCCAATAGCCCTTCCACTGGCGCGAAACCGGATGCGCTAGAGTGGAAGCAACTACCATCCCGAATTGCTCACCGTTCGATATGCGCCGGTTATCCTCGCGCCATACCATTTCCGCCGCATATGAGTGGAGATACGGCCCGCTGATATGGTGATGTGTGCCAACCTCGGCGCGCCGTAGCCGCGAGAAGTAGCTTTCGGCCTGATTGGTGCAAGCGTCCTCATCCTTGAAGGCAATCGAGTGGTTGACGCGCTTCATGGCGAACCGGGCGTGGAGTTCATCCCAACCCGAGCCCTCATCGGCGTACACGGTTGAGCCTGTTTCAACGCGCTCGGCAATGGTCGGGGCCGCGTCGTCTTCACGCGGGAATACGAAAGTCAAAGACCGTCCCTCACGCTCACGCATGACCACCACGGCCCGGCGCTTGCCGGTCTGGTGAATGGCTAGGCGGCGGTCAACTCGCTCGGCCTTGACGTTCTTCGGCTTGACGTAGCCGCCGAAATACGCGCCATCAATCTCGACATCGCCGGACAGGTTACGATCCTTCGCGGCAGCGCCCATGGCCTCGCGCAGCTTGTGCGCCAGAACGAAAGCCGTCTTGTATTGGCAATCCAGATCGCGGCTCAATTGCAGCGCGGAATAGCCCTTAGCGCCATTCACGAATATCGCGATAGCGGCCAACAGGTCGCGGATCGACATCTTACGGCTGGCAAAGATCGTCGCCGTCGTAATGCTGAATTGCGACTCACAGCCCTTGCATTTGAATATCTTGCGGCTCTTGTACTCGTAGATCGCGAGACAGCCGCATCGCGGGCAAACGGGTTCGCCATCCGTATCGGCCCACCGGATACTCTTGAATGCCTCGTAAGCCTCGGCATCCGTCAGGCGCAGAACCTTGGCCAGTGACAGTGTGCGGGCTTGGGCTGAGAGTAGGAAGTGTTGAGACATCATCATATCCAGTGCTTATGTCACTGAATATAGTGATATCATGTACCGTTGTCAAGGGTGTTTGTATCGAATATAATGATATCTACACTGATAACGGAGATATTCGATGCCAGACACCGAATGGCAGGCCCGCGTTAAGAACATCCTCAAGGCCGAGCTGAAGCGCCGGGGCGTGAGCTACAAGCAATTGGCCGAGCGGCTAGAGGCTATGGGCGTTCACGATTCCGAGCGGAACATAAACAACAAGATCAGCCGGGGCGGATTTACGGCTGTGTTCTTCTTGCAATGCCTGCAGGCGATTGGAGCGAAAGAGGTTCGCTTAGATTAGTCATCAGGCAAATCGATAACTTGGTGAACGTGTGTGACTGCGTATGCAACCTGTTTGCCGCCTCTAAAACGCACGTTCACGTCAACCACGAGGCCTTTGTGGTAGATGTTGTCTTCTGTGTCCCGTATTTCATGTTTGATTTTTTCTTCCGCAAGATCGGATGCGTAGACCAGGGCAAAATCCTTTTCAGAAATTTCTTCGATAACCACTCTCTCCCCGCTGCTCTTGCCAAGAGCCACGTCGCCGACATCTGACCGCTTAAACACCATGAGAACGCGGGTGTGATCAGCCGTGGTGATTTTCTCTAAATCTCTTTGGTGAGTTTCGATTTCAGCCGCAGTCGCCCTCGCCTCGGCTGTGGTGAAGGTATAGACAATCTCTTTGCTCAATAGGCCTTGTTTATAGGTTGCCTTTTCAATAGTCGCATTTCCGCCACGATCTTTCGCCACGGCCCTCACTGTGCCGTGGTAGTCCTTCAAATCAGATTTAGATGCGTCAGGATTTCTTTTGCCATCGAGATAGCCCTTCAAGACTTTCGCCATCAATGCGGAAAAACCCGTCACGATTAGCGCATCATCCATCACTCGAATTAATTCCCCGAGGTCGCCCACAAATAAATCGGCAACAATCGAGCCCTTGCGCACCTCGTGAACAAATACCTTTGCCTCACTGTTTGCGTCGGGATATGTGACTTTTATGTATTGCTCATATTGACGGCCTACAGACGCGAAAAGCGCGACGAAATCGGCGATTTCGACAGGGTCTTGTAGGTCAAGCGTAAGTGTAATAAAGGGCCGCTGTTCCTCCATTAGTCGAGCATATGACGAATTTTCCCATTTGTCGTCAATCGCTGTGTTTTTCACCCGGCTCCTTTCCGGGCATTAGATAGCTTGGTGTGTTTGCTACCTAATACCGGAGAATTCCGGCAATTCGTCGAGGAACAGCACGCCTTGATGGGCGAGCGAGGCCTCGCCGGGCTTGGCGTTCGAGCCGCCGCCGACGAGCGCGGGCATGGAAGCGGAATGATGCGGATCGCGGAACGGCCGGTTCAGCGTCACACCGCCGCCGCGCAACTGGCCGGCGACCGAGGCGATCATCGAGACGGTGAGCGCCTCGCGCGCATCCAAGGGCGGCAGAATGCCCGGCAGGCGCTGAGCGAGCATGGATTTACCGGCGCCGGGCGGGCCGATCATCAGGAGGTTATGGCCGCCGGCTGCGGCGATTTCGAGCGCCCGCTTGGCGGTCTCCTGGCCCTTGATGTCCTTGAGATCGGGATATTGCGCGTTTTGCTCCGGGCTCGCCGGCTCGGGCGGCGAGATGATCTGGCTGCCCTTGAAATGATTGATCAGCGCCAAGAGCGAGGGCGCCGCGATAACATCGCCACCGCCGGCCCAGGCCGCCTCGGCGCCGTTCCCGTGCGGGCAGATCAGGCCGAGATGCTTGGCGTTGGCCTCGACCGCGGCAAGCAGCACGCCGGCCACCGGGATCAGCGCGCCGTCGAGGCCGAGCTCGCCGAGCGCGGCATAATCGGCGGTCTCCTCGACGCCGACGACATCCATGGCGACCAAGAGGCCAAGCGCGATTGACAGATCGAAATGGCTGCCTTCCTTGAGCATATCCGCCGGCGCAAGATTGACCGTGATGCGCTTGGGCGGCAGCGCGAGACCCATGGCGCCGATGGCGCTGCGCACCCGCTCACGCGATTCGCCGACCGCCTTGTCGGGCAGGCCAACGATGGTAAAGCTCGGCAGGCCGGAGGAAATACTGACCTGCACGTCGACATCGAGCGCGTCGATGCCCTGAAAGGCGACCGTATTGATATGGGCGACCATGCCGCCCCCCTTGCAAAATCAAAGGCTATGGTGTCGCCGCTAAAGCGGCTTGCCTTGGCTATGAAAGGTGTTGGGCGAAAAATTCCGCCGTTCGGGAATTTGCCTGTTCCGCGCAGGCGGCATCAAAATGTTCGCCGCCGGTGCGGGCGAAGGCGTGGTCCATATCGGCGTAGGAGTGGATCGTCACCTTGGAATTGTCGGCAAGGCCGTCCTTGATGGCGGTTTGCGCCTCGGGCGGCACGAATCCGTCGAGCTCGGCGATGTGCATCATATGGGGCCCCGAAATATTGGCTGCCTCGCCGAGCGAGTCCTGAATGCCGACGCCGTAATAGCCGACCGAGGCGTCCGCCTTGGTGCGCGCCGCGACCAGGTACGCCAGCATGCCGCCGAGGCAATAGCCCACCGCGCCGACCTTGCCGCTGCAGCCGTCGATGCCGCGCAGCTGCTCGAGCGCCGCACCCGCGTCGGCAACGCCCTGGTCCAAGGCGAAGCCCTGATAGAGGCCGAAGGCCTGGCCCCATTCGCCTTCCGTCATGTCGGAAAGCTCGACGCCCGGCTCCTGACGCCAGAAGAGATCGGGGCAGAGCGCCATGTAACCGAGCGCCGCGAGGCGGTGGCAGGTTTCGCGCATGAAATAATTGATGCCGAAAATCTCCTGCAGCACGATCACCCCGGCGCCGCCGCCTGAATCCGGTGTGGCGAGAAAGCCCTGAAAGCTGCCGCCATCGTCGGCCTTGATGTCGATCATTCTGCCCGGCATGTCTTTATCCCCCCTGTTTGATTCTAGACGGCCAGTCTTTGCTGCGCCGTTTCATGTTCTAGCAAGAAACTTTTCGTCGTGCAGCCCTCGCCGCCGGAGAAGCCGCCGATCCAGCCGCCTGACCCGATAATGCGGTGGCACGGCACGATGATGGCGATGGGATTGGCGCCGCAGGCGCCGCCGACCGCGCGCGGCGCGGAATCGGCCTCACGCGCGATCTCGCCATAGCTCCGCGTTTGGCCATAAGGCACGGCGCGGAGCGCCTGCCATACCTTTTGCCGGAACGGCGTGCCCTCGGCGCGGAGCGGCAGGTCGAACTGTTTCAGTTGGCCGGAGAAATAAGCTTCGAGCTGGCGTGCCGCCTCCGCCGCCAGGCCGCTCTTGGGCGCGCCCTTCGCCGCTTCGCCGATGGCGCCGAATTCGAGCATGGTGAGCGCCTCGCCATCGCTCTCGATGGTGACCGGCCCGACAGGCGTCGCGATATGGTGGCGGGTGGCGGCGTTCATCACTCCTCCATCGCTATCGCCGGCGGATCGCCGGGCTCGAGGGCCGTCAGCAGCAGCCCACGGAGCGCCTCCGCATCGCTCACCGGCAGCGAGCAGGTCGGGCCGACGCAGAGATAAGCGGTGGCTTTGCCGTCCTGTTGGGTTTTGCCGTGCGCCGGATGGCCCTCGGGCATGCCGGCTTCGGGCGCGACCACGCTCAGCACCCGGTTGGGCAGGTTCATGGCATAGACCGCGCGGATCATCGCATCGATCTCAGCCTCGCCGCGCTCGCCGACGAGGACGATCTGCATGGCGTTGTGGAGAAGTTCGGAATTGTTGATCAGGGTCGGCATCGGCGCGAAGCGCTCGCCGAGCTCGCCGGAGAAGGCATGGATCAGTTGAGTGGCGCGGGTGAGATAGGCCTCCTCGGCGGTCAGCAGATAAAGCCGCGCCAGCACGCCGACCAGGGTGCCGTTGCCCGCCGGCGTCGCATTGTCATGCGCCGATTTGTTGCGCGCGATGAGCTTTTCGCCGCCCGCCGGGCTGTAGAAATAGCCGCCCGCATCGCCGTCCCAATAATCCTCGTCGAGCACCGCCACCCACTCCCGTGCGCGGGCGAGATAAGACGCCTCGCCGGTGACCTCGTGCAGCATCAGGGCGGCGCGCGACATCTCGGCATAATCGTCGAGGAATTCGATCTCCTTGACCTGGCCGTGGCGCGCCGAATGACGCAGGCGCTCGCCATTCGCCATCTCGCCCGCGACATAATCCCATGCGCGGCGCGCCGCAGCCAGCCAATCGGGCCGCTCGAAGACGGCGGAAGCGAAGGCGAGGGCGGCGATCATCATGCCGTTCCAATCGGCCAGCACCTTGTCGTCCCAGCTCGGCCATTCGCGCTTGTCGCGCACCACGAGGAGCTTATCGCGCAAGGGCTTCATCTTCTCTTCCGCGTAGGCGTCGCCTTCGGGCCGGCGCCCGAGGCGGTTGAGAATACTGTGGCCTTCGAAATTGCCTTGGCCGGTGACGTCATAGACCGCTTTGAAGGCTTCCGCGTCGGCACCGAGCAGGGTGTCGATTTCGCCTTCCTGCCAAATGTAGAACCGCCCTTCCTCGCCTTCCGAATCGGCGTCGAGCGCGCTGGCGAAGGCGCCCTCGCCGGTCAGCATGTCGCGCAGCAGCCAGTCGACGGTCTCCTCCGCGCGCTGCTTGAACAGCGCCTCGCCGCTGTCCTGCCACAGCTCGCAGAGAAGCTCGAGGATTTGCGCATTGTCGTAGAGCATTTTTTCGAAATGCGGCGCGAGCCAGCGCTCGTCCGTCGAGTAGCGCGCATAGCCGCCGCCGAGATGATCGTAGATGCCGCCCTCGCTCATGCGCCGCGCCGACAGCATGACGGCGGTGCGCATCAGCTCGGATCCTGTGCGCCTATAGTTGCGCCACAGGATGCCGAGCATCGGCACCTGGGGGAATTTCGGCGCGCCGCCGACGCCGCCATGGCGCGGGTCGACCTCGCGCAACAAAGTCTGGCCGATGCGCTCGACCTGGGCCTCGTCGATATCGCCGCCGGGATTGTTCTCGGCCATCTTGCCGAGCGCCTCGACCATATTGGTGCGGTTCTTCTGGACATTTTCCGGCTCGTTAACATAGGCGTTGTGGATCAGCTTGAGCACGTCGCGAAAGCCCGGCCGGCCGAAGCGCGGCTCGAGCGGAAAATAGGTGCCGCCCCAGAACGGCTCGCCCTCGCCATTGAGGAACATGGTGAGCGGCCAGCCGCCCTGCTGGCCCATCAGCACGATGGCGCGCTGGTAGATGGCGTCGAGATCCGGGCGCTCCTCGCGGTCGACCTTGATATTGACGAAGAGCTCGTTCATCAGCGCCGCCGTCTCGTCATGCTCGAAGCTCTCATGCGCCATGACGTGGCACCAATGACAGGAGGAATAGCCGACCGAGAGGAGGATCGGTTTGTTGCTGTCGCGCGCCTCGGCCAGCGCGGCTTCGCCCCACGGGCGCCAATGCACGGGGTTGTCGCGGTGCTGCTGCAGATAGGGGCTGGACTCGCCAGCCAATAGATTAGCGCTCATCAATTCCCTGCCCGATTCGCTCCCCGCTGTCCCGCCGCCGCGAAGAGCCTGTTGGCAGGATGCAAACTTGAATATATATGGAAACCGCCGCCAGACCAGAACAACCGCGCCGAATCGGGGGCCACCATGAAAGTGACGATCGATATCGACTGTACGCCGGAAGAAGCGCGCCGTTTTCTCGGCCTGCCCGACCTCGACAAGGCGCATGAAGCGGCCATCGAGGCGATGACCGCGCGCATGCGCGACGCCGCCAGTGAGTTCGATGCCGAAGCGCTGTTGAAGAGCTGGCTGCCCGGCGGCGTCAAGGGGCTGGAGGAGCTGCAGAAGAGCTTCTGGGCCGGCTTCACCGGCGCCGGCGAAGCGAACAAGAACGATAAGGACAAGAAATGAGCGACGGCGAGCCGTTTTACCGGCACCATATTTTTTGCTGTATCAACCGACGTGCCGACGGCCATCCGCGCGGCTGCTGTGCAGTTAAAGGCACGGTAAAATTGCGCGCCCATCTGAAGGAGCGCGTGAAAATGCTCGGCATCGAGCAAGTGCGCGTCAACGCATCGCAATGTCTCGACCGCTGCGAACTCGGCCCGACGATGGTGATCTATCCGGAAGGAATTTGGTACACCTACCGGACGCGGGAAGACCTCGACGAGATTCTCGAACGCCATATTGTAAAAGGTGAACGCGTTGAGCGCCTGTTGCTGCATCCCGACCAGGAAGAGCCCGACGAAGCGCGCATCAATGGGCCGGAGGGCCGCACCGCCGAGTAGCGCTGCTACCTCGGCGCGCTTTCGAAAGATTTTGTTTAGCTATAATTTGGCCGCGCGCGGGCGTTCCCGCCGCGCATGAAGCCAGTGGAACGGCGAAAAGAAGAATGCGTTTCGACGACACCATATTTGCCCCCGCCAGCGCGGCGGGGAAGGCGGCGGTGGCGATCCTGCGTGTCTCCGGCGGCGAGGCCGGTGCGGCGCTCGGGCGCCTCACCGGCGATGCGCCGCTGCCTGAGCCGCGGCGGGCGACGCTGCGCGCCATCCGCGAGCCGGAGAGCGGCCGGGAGATCGACCGTGCCATGGTGCTGTGGTTCCCCGGCCCGGCGAGTTATACCGGCGAGGATGTCGCCGAGTTTCATGTCCATGGCGGGCGCGCGGTTGTCGCCGCCCTGATGGCGGCTCTCGGCGCGATGGCCGGGGTGCGGCCGGCGGAGGCCGGCGAGTTTTCGCGCCGCGCTTTCGAATATGGCAAGCTCGACCTCACCGCCGCTGAAGGCATCGCCGATCTGATCGATGCCGAGACCGAGATGCAGCGCCGCCAGGCGCTCAGGCAGAGCGAGGGCGCCCTTGGCGCGCTCTACGAGGGATGGCGTGGGCGGCTGATCGATATTCGCGCATTGGTAGAGTCAACTATCGATTTTTCCGACCAGGAATTGCCGGATGGTGTGCTCGACCCGGTGGCGCCGGAAGTTCGCGCCATCGCCGGCGAAATCGCGGCGCATCTCGCCGACGATGGTTGGGGCGAGCGTCTGCGGGATGGTATCCAGGTCGCCATACTAGGGCCCGTGAATGCCGGAAAATCCAGTCTTATCAATCAGTTGGCCGGGAGGGACGCAGCCATTGTCGCGCCCGAGGCGGGCACCACGCGGGATATTGTCGAAGTGCGCCTCGATCTCGCCGGCTGGCCGCTTACCCTGGCCGATACGGCGGGACTGCGCGAAGCAGAAGGCGCCGTGGAAGCGGAGGGGGTTCGCCGCGCCCGTGCCCGCGGCCAGGAAGCCGATCTCAATATCATTATGATCGACGGCGCGCGCTGGCCGGATGGCGCCGCCGATGCGGCGGAACTTGCCGATGAAAGAGCGCTGTTTGTCCTCAACAAAATTGATTTGCTGGAGGATAACGAGCCGATCGCTCAAATCGGCGATCAAACTGCTCTCAACATTTCTTGCAAAACCGGGGAGGGGCTGGATGGCCTTCTCGCCAGGCTCACGCATCATCTAGCGAAGCAAGCCATGCCCTCGGCGGCGCCGCTGCCGACCCGCGCGCGGCACCGTCACGCCCTGGAGAAATGTCTGGAATCCCTACGCAGATGTGATATCGATGCCGGCCAGGAGCTGGCGGCGGAAGAACTGCGCCTGGCAGCGGATTCATTGGGCAGAATTACCGGACGTATCGATATCGAGCAGGTGCTGGATATCATCTTCAGGGATTTCTGCATCGGCAAATAGCCGGAACCACTACATATAGTGGTTGCCGGTAATTTGTGTCGAAATATAGGAGAAACACGTGTCGGACAGGGCGAAGACCGGTTCGAGGTTCGACGTCATCGTCATTGGCGGTGGCCATGCCGGCTGCGAAGCGGCCGCGGCTTCCGCGCGAATCGGCGCGGATACCCTGCTGATCACCCATAAATTAGAGACCATCGGCGAGATGTCGTGCAATCCGGCAATCGGCGGCCTGGCCAAGGGCACGCTGGTGCGCGAGATCGATGCGCTGGATGGCCTGATGGGCCGTGTCGCGGACAAGGCCGGCATCCAGTTCCGCGTGCTCAACCGCAGCAAGGGACCGGCTGTACGGGGCCCAAGAGCACAGCAGGACCGCGCGCTCTATCGTGCGGCGATGCAAGAGGAGCTGAAGGCGCAGGAGAATCTTACGCTCCAGGCCGACGAGGTCGAGGATCTCGCGCTCAACAGGGATTCAAGCATTCGGGGTGTCATTACCGGGCGCGGGGAAGAGATCGCGGCATCCAAAGTGGTGCTGACAACCGGTACCTTTCTCAGCGGGGTCATCCATATTGGCGATCAGCGCCATTCCGCCGGCCGGGTTGGCGACCCGGCGGCATCCGGTTTATCTGAGACCCTTAATCGGACGGGTTTTCGCCTCGGGCGCCTAAAGACAGGAACGCCACCGAGATTGGACGGCCGGACTATAGATTTTACCGGTTTAGAACGGCAACCGGGAGACAATCCGCCTCAGCCTTTTTCTTATCTAAACAAGGATATTTCCCAGCGGCAGATAGATTGTTTTATAACCGGGACAAGCGAGGACGGCCACGCATTGATTCGGGAGAACCTGCAGAAATCAGCCATGTTTTCAGGTAATATTGAAGGGATCGGGCCGCGATATTGTCCTTCGATCGAAGACAAGGTGGTTCGTTTTCCGGACCGAAAATCGCATCAGATATTTCTTGAACCCGAGGGTCTAGACGATCATACGGTCTACCCTAATGGAATTTCGACATCTTTACCCGAGGAGGTTCAGACGGCATTGCTGCGTACCATTCCCGGGCTTGAACAAGCGGAAATGATTAGGCCGGGCTACGCGATCGAATATGATTTCGTGGATCCCCGTGAATTGGCACCGGATTTACAAACAAAGAGAATAGAAGGTCTCTATCTCGCCGGTCAGATAAACGGTACCACAGGCTATGAAGAGGCAGGAGCCCAAGGGCTGGTCGCCGGTGTCAATTCCGCTTTGGCGGTTGCGGGTGGTGGTTCGTTTATGCCCGATCGAGCAAATTCCTTTATCGGAGTGATGATCGACGATCTAACCACCCAGGGAGCGACCGAACCTTATCGGATGTTTACCTCCCGCTCCGAGTACCGGATTTATCTGCGTCCGGACAATGCCGATCAGCGTCTCACCGAAATTGGTATTGAACTTGGATTTGTGGGAAAAACTCGTCGAAATTCGTTTGAGAGTAAGATGTCGCTTTTGGATCAAAATAGGTCCTATTTGCGCGGCAGAAAGGCCAGTCCGAACCAATTGTCTCATTTTGGGATTGAAGTGAAAAGGGATGGGATTGTTCGGAGTGCCTGGGAGCTTTTGTCCCATCCTAATTTGGAGCGGCACGATCTCGAGAAGACATGGCCCGAAATTTGCGACATGTATCCCGACGTTTTCGATCAGCTGAAGATAGAAGCGGGATATGATCATTATCTGCGGCGGCAGGAGGCGGATATAGATGCCTTCAATAGAGACCAGTCTTTGGCGTTACCTCATGGGCTCGATTATGATTGCATCGGCGGTCTGTCTACCGAGGCGCGCGTAAAGTTAAAGCAAGCCTCGCCGACAACACTCGGTGCCGCATCGCGAATCTCGGGCGTGACACCGGCCGCTATCACCGCATTGCTCCGGCACGTGAAGAGGAAGCATAATACCGTTCCTCAGGCGTCATAAAGCCGGTCGTATTTATGATCGATTGGCGGATCCTATCTGAGACGCTATGTTTCACGTGAAACATTGACGGACTCGGTGAGATCGAGATGTCGATTTACAGTGCTAAGGAGTTTTCCCAACATTTCGATGTTTCACGTGAAACATTGCAGCGGTTGGAGAACTACGTCGCATTGCTGGAGCGTTGGAATCCCAGCATCAATCTGGTCTCCAATTCTTCCCTGAATCAAGTCTGGCGCCGCCATATCGCCGATTCGGCACAATTGTTGGACATGCTCCCGTCGAACCGCGGTGGATTAGTGGATGTCGGCAGTGGCGCCGGCCTTCCCGGCCTGATCCTGGCCATCCTGGGCCTGCCGGACGTTCAACTTGTCGAGTCGAATTCAAAAAAGTGCACTTTCCTGCGCGAGGCCGCGCGAATCACCGAAACTGAAGTCAAAATACATGATTTCCGCCTCGGCGCTGATGCGGATTTACCTGACTCCTTGACAAAAGCTGGAACAATTACGGCTCGTGCCGTTTCTCCCTTAACGAATTTACTAGATATTGTTTTTCCGATGGTGTATGACAGAACATGTTGTATATTCCCGAAAGGTGCCCGAGTCGGACATGAAATCGACGCGGCGCGCTCGGACTGGGAATTCGACTTGGAGCGCGTAGCAAGCAAAGTTGAGCCGGGCGGGGTTATTCTCCTATTGCGTCATATCCGCCGCCGGGGGAGGAAAGATGCAAAAATCTGATATCGCTGGAGCGCAAGAGTTCGTCAAATCGGAGAGCCGGTTTGTAGCGGATGAGGAGTTTCGCGGCCGCATCATCGCCGTCGCCAATCAGAAGGGCGGCGTCGGCAAAACCACCACGGCAATAAATCTCGGCACCGCTTTGGCCGCGGTCGGCCTCAAGGTATTGCTCGTCGATTTCGATCCACAAGGCAATGCCAGCACCGGTTTGGGCGTGCGTCATGAGAGCCGGCTACCGGGCAGTTACGGCCTCATGCATGGCGCGGCGCCGGGCGACGCTATCCGCTCGACGCCAATTCCCCGTCTCGATCTGGTGCCTTCGACCGTAGAGCTCGCCGGCGCGGAATATGAGCTGGCGCAATATGACAGGCCGCAATATTTGCTGCAAAAGGCGTTCCGGGAAACCGGCGGATTCGGTTCCGGCAAGCCGGAAGATGCGCTTTCCGGCTATGACTATATTCTGATCGACTGTCCGCCGGCCCTCGGCATGCTCACCGTGAACGCCCTGGTGGCGGCGGATTCCCTTCTTGTGCCGCTGCAATGCGAGTTTTTCGCCCTCGAAGGGCTGAGCCAGCTGCTCAATATCTATGAACGGGTCAAATCCTCTTTCAACCACGTATTACAAATTCAAGGCGTGGTTTTGACCATGTATGACAAACGAAACAATTTGTCGGAGCAAGTGGCTGAAGATGTGCGGAATCACTTGGGTTCCAAAGTGTACGACACTGTAATACCGAGAAATGTGAGAATTTCCGAGGCGCCGTCCTTCGGCAAACCGGTATTACTTTACGATCTTCACTGCGCCGGCGCCCAAGCCTATGCCCATCTTGCCAGCGAAATGCTCAAACGCGAGGGGATTCGGCCGTCATGAGCGACGATTCTTCCGGGCAGACCCCGAAACGCGTGCGCGGCCTTGGATCCGGCCTCGCTGCGCTGCTCGGTGATACGCCGGACAGCGCCGTTGCCGATGCAACGCCCACCGCGGCGCGTGTTTTGCCGATCGCCAGCCTTAGAGCCGGCAGATTGCAGCCGCGCCAAGTGTTCGACGACGGGGAAATCGAGGCGCTTGCGGAATCGATCCGCCATCAAGGCATTATTCAGCCCATCCTGGCCCGCCCCGCAAAAGAATCGGATGGCGATTACGAAATCATCGCCGGCGAGCGCCGGTGGCGCGCGGCGCAGCGTGCCGGATTGCACGAAGTGCCTGTAGTAGTTCACTTTATTGGCGATCAGGACGCGCTGGAAATTGCTCTGATCGAAAATCTTCAGCGCCAGGATCTCAATATTCTCGAGGAGGCGGAGGCCTATAACCGGCTTATCGACGAGTATGGCAACACCCAGGAAGAGGTTGCCAAAGGACTCGGCCGCAGCCGTAGCCATGTCGCCAATACGGTGCGTCTGCTCACCCTGCCAAATGAGGTCAAACAGCTCGTTAGCGCGGGAAATTTGAGCGCGGGACACGCAAGAGTGCTGGTAGGCGCCCGCAGCGCGGTCGAATTGGCGCAAAAAATCGTCAATGAGAACCTCAATGTGCGGCAAACCGAGACATTGTTACAGGCGGCGGAAGGCGGCGGCGCGGTGCCGCAAAAGGCGAGGCGCGAGAAAAGCGCCGATGTCAGAGACCTGGAAGACAGCCTGACACGGCGCCTCGGCCTGAAGGTGACCATCGCTGAAGGCAAACGCGGCGGGAGATTGATTTTCCGGTATAAGACACTGGAACAATTGGACGAATTACTAAAACGTCTGAGCTAATTTCGGCCCGTGCCGGCGCGCGCGGCGGCGCCGATGCGGATCAGCGCGCGGGCGCAAATCTCATCCGCGGGCATTCCCGTGCTTTTGCATTCGATTTCCGCTGTACTCAATATATCCAATGCCTGGGCAATTCGCGGCAGCGACCAGCGCGTCGCCTGGGTGCGAAATGCCTGGCGGTGCTTGAAGAAAATCGGCGGCCGGAGCGCGCCGATCAGCTTGTCGACCGCGCCGCCACCGGCCGCCGATCCAACCACGAAATGGAGCTGAACGAACCTTCTTGCAACGGCCCGAAGTGCAGCTATGGGTTGATTTCCCTGTTCGAAGGCGAGTTGCAAAAACCGGTCAATATGAGTTAGCTCGCCGCCCGCGACGGCCTCGGCCAATTGATCGAGCGACCACACGCCGGCATCGCCCGAGCTTTCCATGACGGTCTCCAGGCCAATGCGGATCTCGCCCTCCGGCACCGACGGGCCGTCGCCGGATGCGTAAAGCACAAGTTTTTCCAACTCGTTTCTGACCTGCATGCGATCGCTGCCGAGGCGCTCCATCAGCCAATAAAGCGCATCCGAATCGATGGCCGCATTGTGCTCCCTGAGGAAGCCGGAGACATAATCCCCAAGTGTGTCCTGATCGTCGTCATAACAGGGGATGGCGCCGAGATGGGATTCTTTCTCGAACAGTTTGCGCAAGCTCGAACGCGGTCCGAGATTGCCCGCCTCGATCACCAGCAGCGTATCGCCGAACTCTGTTTGCAGTGCGTCCGTGACGGTCTTGGCCAGACCATCGGCCGCGTCCCTCAGCCATACCGCCCGCCGTCCGCCGGCCAATGACAGAGCGCCCAACTCGTCCGCCAGCCGGGCCGGATCGTCGCTGACATCCTTGGCCTGAAGCTCGCACAAACGAAAGCTGTCGGTCAGATCCTCGACGGCAAAAGTCACCGCTGCCTTGGCGCGCTCACGGGCGAGCCCGGCATTGGGGCCGTAAATGAGCAGGGCTTCGATTCCATCGGGCGGCCGCGCCGCGGCATTTTGGCCTTTGACACCTTTGAACGCGACCATACCGTCCTCGCCAAAATCGAAACTCAGGAATCGGAGCGGCTGAAATGGACCAACAGTAAATCCAATATCTCTTCGCCGATTTCCCGCGCGGTACGTTCGGCCGCATTATCCTCCGCCGCGATGGTGGCGAACTCGGAATCGACGACATTGTAACTGCCGATCGACACCGCCGTACCGGTGAAAATATTCGCCCCTGTTGAAATATTCGACAGGGTGAACGTGGCATTCATTTTGAGATTTTGCCGTGTCGCCGTGTTGTCCAGCTGAATCAGCACGGCTTCGGTTGAACTGCTGAGACTGACGGACAGGCGGTACAGCGGAGCCTCCTCCGATCCCGTGGGAGACATTTTTTCTTCCAACCGATTGCGCAATTGCAGCCCGCGCTTCCCGCTGATCGGTGCGACCTCGATGAGGCTTAAATATTCCCGCGCCTTGCTCTGCGAATTCTGATGATAGACCGGCGAGAACCCGCATGCCGCAATCGAGGGACCGGCGATCAGCACGGCGAGTAAAGGTGCGGTCAGATACCGCGAAACCCGCCTACGCCACGACATTGACGATCTTGCCCGGAACGACGATCACCTTGCGCACTTCCTTTCCGGCGATGGCGCGCTGCACGCCTTCATGGGCCAGCGCCGCTTCTTCGGCGGTCGAATTGTCGTGGTCCACGGGAAGCTCGATCGTGGCGCGCTTCTTGCCGTTGACCTGGACCGGCAGGGTAACGCTGTCCTGCTGCAAAAACTTCGCCTCGGCCTCCGGCCAGGGCATATCGAACAGCCCTTCCTTGCGGCCCAAGCGCTGCCATAATTCAGCACAAATATGGGGCGTCATCGGCGCCAAAAGCCTGAGCGCGATTTCCAAACCGAACCGATAGGCCGCCTGGCCGGCGGCACTTTCGCGTTCGCCTTCGGCGAGCTCGTTGGTGAGCTGGCGAATGCGCGCGACCGCCCGGTTAAAATGAAATTTTTCAAGATCGCCGGTCACGCCCGCGATCGCACCGTGAATGGCGCGCATGAAATCCACCGCCGCATCGCCGCCGCCGTCCGCCGGCGTGCCTTCGCCCGCGCCGAGTTCCTCCACCATGCGCCACAGCGCGCCGAGATAGCGCCAGGCGCCTTTGATGCCGGTGTCGCTCCATTCCAGATCGCGCTCCGGCGGGCTGTCGGACAGCATGAAGAGCCGGGCCGTATCGGCGCCATAGGATTCGATGATCTCTTCCGGATCCACCACATTGCGTTTCGATTTGCTCATTGAAACCGAGCGCCCGACCGTGACCGCCGCACCGCCTTTGCGGCGCACCATGCCGCCCTGGCCATTCGGCTTGACCTCCTCGGGATAGAGCCAGTTGCCGTCCGCATCCTGATAGGTTTCGTGGCACACCATGCCTTGGGTGAAGAGTCCGGCAAACGGTTCGTCGATGGCGACATAGCCGCAAGCCTTCATCGCCCGCATATAAAAGCGCGAATAGAGCAGGTGAAGATCCGCAT
>CAZUVO010000022.1:4531-12221 GCA_964623955.1 uncultured Rhizobiaceae bacterium | reverse complement strand
CGCCGATATATTGATCGACCGGCAGCCACTGGCCGACATCCTCTTGCAGTACGGGATCCTCCGCCCGCGGCGAACAGAAGCGGGCGTAATACCACGAGGAATCGACGAAAGTGTCCATCGTATCGCTGTCGCGTTTGGCTTGTGCGCCGCACTCCGGACAAGGCACATCGCGCCAGGTGGGGTGCGAATCGAGCGGATTGCCCGGCGCATCGAAGGCGACATCGTCGGGCAGCAGCACCGGTAGTTGGTCGCGCGGTACCGGCACGGTGCCGCAGGACGGGCAGTGGATCACCGGAATCGGACAGCCCCAATAGCGCTGCCGCGAGATACCCCAGTCACGCAACCTGTAATTGATTTTCGCTTCGCCTTGATTGCCGGCTGCCAGCTTCTCGATGACCTGCTCGATGGCGCTCGGCACGTCGAGGCCGTCGAGAAAATCCGAATTGATCAACCGGCCGTCATCGACAAAAGCCTCGCTGCCGATTTCGAACGATGCGGCGTCTTGATCGGGCGGGCAGACCACCGGGAGGACCGGCAGCTCATATTTGCGCGCGAACTCAAGATCGCGCTGATCATGGGCCGGGCAGCCGAAAATCGCCCCGGTGCCATATTCCATCAGCACGAAATTGGCGACATAGACCGGCAGCTCGAGATCGGCGACGAAGGGATGGCGCACGCGCAATCCGGTGTCGATGCCGATTTTATCTGCTTTTTCAATGGCTTCTTCGCCAGTTCCCAATCGGTTGCATTCCTCTGCGAATGCCGCGATCGCGGGATTGTCGCGGGCCAGCTCGGCGCTCAAGGGATGGTTGGGCGACAGCGCGCAAAATGAGGCGCCAAACAGCGTATCGGGACGGGTGGTGTAGACCTCGAGCGGCTTGGCCGCCTCGCCGCCGCCGGCGCCACCCACCAGCTCGAAATCGATCCTGGCGCCGGTCGAGCGGCCGATCCAATTGCTCTGCATCAGGCGCACTTTGTCGGGCCAGCGGTCGAGCCCGTCGAGCGCCTCGAGAAGCTCGTCGGCATATTCTGTTATGCGGAAAAACCATTGAGATAAAAGGCGTTTTTCCACCACGGCGCCGGAGCGCCAGCCGCGCCCCTCGATGACCTGCTCATTGGCCAGCACCGTATTGTCGACCGGGTCCCAATTGACCCAGGATTCCTTGCGGTAGGCCAGGCCGGCCTCGAGAAAATCGACGAACATGCGCTGCTGATGGACGTAATAGCCGGGATGGCAGGTGGCGATTTCGCGCTCCCAATCGAGCGACAGGCCCATCGATTTGAGCTGACGCCGCATGGTGGCGATATTGCCATAGGTCCATTCGCCGGGATGAACGCCGCGCTCCATGGCGGCATTCTCCGCCGGCAGGCCGAACGCGTCCCAGCCCATGGGGTGGAGCACGTTGAAGCCGCGCGCCCGCTTATAGCGCGCCACCACATCGCCCATGGTGTAGTTGCGCACATGGCCCATATGGATTTTCCCCGAGGGGTACGGGAACATTTCCAGAACATAATATTTTGGCTTGGCGGAACCCGATTCGGCGCGGTCGGCCCCCCCGGCTTCCCAGGTAGCCTGCCAATTCGCTTCAATTTCCTTGGCGTTGTATCGCTCGCTCATAATGTTCGGATGGGCCTTGATTTGGTGCCGCGGGCAGGAGTTCCGACCGCCACGCCGGCGCGGCGCGGAAGCGGGCGCCTAGCGGGCCGCGCGCCATAGATCCGCGCGCTTCGGCTATTCGCCAATGCCGCCCGTGCGCAGCTGGCGGGCACGCTCCAAAATCTTGTTTTCGAGGCTGGTTATCGTCGCGGGATTGATCGCGCTATCAACCCAGACGCCAGGCTCGCTCTGCTCCTGGCGGAATACCGCAACGCGCAGACCGTCGGCGCGCAGGGTACGGGCGAGGATATATATGGTCATTTTAAAGCGTTCGGCCGGCGTTTCGGGCGGCGCGTACCAATCGGTGATGATGACGCCGCCAAAGGGATCGGCCGAGCTCAGCGGCATAAAGGAGATGGTATCGAGCGACGCCCGCCACAAATGGCTGTTGACGCCGATTCCCGGGCCGCCGCGGTATTCTTCGTCACTACTGGAGCCGAAAAGATTGAGGCCTTGGTCGCCAAATATGCTCGAACCGGCGTTTGGCCCCCGGGTTTTCTTCGGGTTCGTAACAAGAACCTGATCGGGATCGGCATATTGGCAGGCCGAGATCACCGACAGGGTGCCGGCCAGAACCAAGGATGCGGCAATTTTCGCTACATTTCGTCTCATTTTGTCACCGAGTTCGCTCGACCCAGTTTTATCCCATTTTGGGCTTAAATCCGCCCATTTCATCGCCCTCTCGCCGTGTCGATTCGAATCTTCGCGGCCAGGTTCGCCTGTCATATCACAAACCGGCCCAAAATCAGCAAATACTTGCGGTCCGTCTTGCTTGCCCGCGGCAATCTGTATCGCTCCGGAGGCCATTGAGGCATTTTTGCCACATGTTGCGAAAATGAAGATTGGGCATGTTCCATATCGCTTGATCTTTGATTCAATTGGGATAGGTTCAATCCCGGTCATCCATGTAGGGCGGCCAAGCAAGGCTTTGTCGGCAAGATAATCACGCAAGCAGCGGGAGCGTAAAGCTCAAAAAGCTGGTGATTTGCAACCGCGGGCAGGGCGTAAAGCTAGCTACCACATCCAGACGATCTGGCCCTGCCAGCGACGAGCTGGGAAACATATCTCTCCGGAGGAGGATTGAACACATGAAGAAAAAACTTTTATTGGGGACGACCGCTCTCATCGCCGCTGGCGTTGCGACTAGTGGCGTTGCCCAAGCCGCTGAAGAGCCGATCACAGCCGGCATCAGCGGCTACTTCCGTACCGCTATGGCGTTTATCAGCCAAGACGACGACACCGGCGAACTTGCCGATGCCGCGCAAAGCCACACCATCGGTAACGATATCGAGATCAATGTCGGCGGTTCGACGACGTTGGATAACGGCATCACCGCTGGCTTTAGCGCCAACATCGAAGGCAATGGCGGCGGCACGGCGGCGAATGGTAGTGCCGCCCTCGACGAACGCTTCATCTTCTTCCGCGGCGGCTTCGGCCAGATCCGCGTTGGTCAGGTTGAAAGCGCGCGTCAGTCGATGACGGTTTTCGCCCCGAGCGGCAACTATAACTTCGGCGTCAACTCGCCGTTCTTCATCTTCGCCAACCCTGGCAACGGCGCGGGCATCTTCAATGTTCGTACCTATAGCGATGGCCTGGGCAACGAAGACAACATCAAGCTGATCTATTATTCGCCGACCTTCAACGGCTTCCGCCTTGGTGCCAGCTATTCGCCGGAAGACGGCAATAACGGCCAATATGGCGGCAATGCCGGCGATGCCAATGGCGGCTTCCAAAACAACTGGTCGGCTTCCGCTGAGTTCGGCAAGACATTCGGCAGCGTGGGTCTTAACCTGATGCTCGGTTATGAAACCTATGTCGTGGAGAATTGCGGTGCGACCGCAAATCTTCAGGCTTGCGACAATAACCCTGACTCCATGCAGATCGGCGGCAAAATCAGCTTTGGCGCGTGGTCGATCGGTGGCGGTTATCTCGAATCCGATCAGGCTGCCGACAATGCTGCCGGCGCTGGTCGGGATCGCGAAGACTGGGATGTCGGCGTTGCCTGGTGGTCCGATCAGATTGGCGTTGGCCTGATGTATGGCCAGGCCGAACTCGATATCGTGGCCGACAACACGACGGACGAGTTCAAGATCTATGAACTCAATGCCACTTACGTGTTGGGCCCGGGCATCGACGTTGGTGCCACCATTCGTCGCGGCGATTATGATGACGCCACGGCTGGTGCCAATCTCGACAACGAGTTCACCGAATTCGGGGTTAGCGCGGCGCTGAACTTCTAAGCTGTCGCACCAATCTTGAAATTTAGGGGGCGGCCTTGTGCCGCCCCCTTTTTTTCGTCAAATATTGATTGCTGTCGGTGCCACAAACGGCCCCGTCAGGATGGGACGAATCAAGGCGGCTGAAGACGGTATGTTGGCGATCGGCAAGACATTCCCGTATATCGGCGGAAATGGGCTGAACAAAACCGCGAAATCGGAATATGGCCGGGCGCGCGAATAAGGCCGGATCGGGTGCGCCGCGGCGCGCTTCCGGGCCTGAGGATGCAAATGCCCTCTGGCTGCGCGCCTCGCAATTGGCGCAATCCGGTGATCTACGCGGCGCCGACAAGATTCTCGGTAAGCTGGCCAAACTTGCGCCCGACAATGCCGATATCTTCGGCTTTCGCGGCACCCTCAAACTGCAGGCCGGCAAATTTACCCAGGCGCTTCCCTTTCTCAAGCGCGCGGTCCGGCTGGATGATGGCAACGCCACCACCCATGGCAGCTTGGCGGTCGCCTATGAGGGCTTGGCCAAGCCAGACCAGGCAAAAAATCATTATCTCCGCGCTCTGGAGCTCGATGCGAGCCTGGCGCGCATTCATCTGAATTTAGGCGACCTGTTGTGGCAGGAAAAAGACCGCGACGGCGCGCTCGGGCACTACCAACAGGCCATCGCCCTCGAGCCGGGTCTGTCCGAGGCGCATGTCCGTCTCGGCCAGGCGATGCAATATTTCGGCCGCATCGACGAAGCGCTGCGCTGCGGCGAGACCGCGATTCGCCTCGACCCGGCCTCGGCCAAGGGGCATATGTATCTCGGGCAGTTTCTTCAGGCCGAGGGCCGCATCGACGACGCTATCGATCATTATCGCGACGCCATCAAACTTAATCCGCGCCTCGCCGGAACCTATAAGAGCTATGCCTATGCCCGGCCTATCCTTCCGGAAGACGAATTTACGGAAGATCTGACTCGCGCCCTTGGGCTGGAGGGGTTGAGCGATAGCGAGCGCGCCGATCTCCATTCCGCCGCCGGCAAGGTCGCGAGCGATCAGCGGCGGGACGAAGACGCATTCGCAAATTGGCTGGAGGGCGCGCGCCTGCGCCGCAAGGCAATCAATTACACCATCGCCTCGAGCCGAAAAAACTTCGCGGCCAACCGGGCCGCATTCGAAGGCGCGATTTTCGAGCGCCGTTTACAACAGCCGGTCGATGGGCCGACGCCGATTTTTATCACCGGCATGCCACGTTCCGGCACGACCCTGGCCGAGCAAATTCTCGCCAGTCACCCGAGCGTCGAGGGATTGGGCGAGCTGCGCCATATTACCGATATCGCCGGGGCGGTTTCGGACTGGTCGGGCGCGGACGGCGGGTATCCGGACGCCCTCGCGGCGCTCGGCGAAGCCGATTGGGCTCAGGCCGCGTCACTCTACATGGAACGCCTGCCGCGGCGCGGCGCCGAGCCCGTTGTCAGCGACAAGATGCCGAGCAATTTTTACTATCTCGGATTCATCGCGTTGCTCTTTCCCAATGCCCGCATCGTGCATTGCCGCCGCGATGCCCTGGACACCTGCCTCTCCTGTTTCACCACGGATTTCAGCGACGGTCAGGAATGGAGTTTCGATCTCGCCGAGATCGGCGCCTATTACGGATTCTATCTTGAGCTCATGGCCCATTGGCGGCGTGTCCTGCCGCTGCCGGTTCACGAGCTCGATTACGAATCCGTGGTCGCCGATCTGGCGGGCGAAGCGCGCCGCCTGGTGGAATTTTGCGGCCTCGACTGGCATCCGGACTGTCTCGAATTTCACCGTGCCGAGCGGCCGGTGCTGACCGCCAGCAACGCCCAGGTGCGCCAGCCGCTTTACGCTTCCTCGGTGGGGCGCTGGCGCCGCTTCGAAAAACATCTTGACCCCTTGATCGAAAATTTGCCGCCCGAATGCGTCGCTTAAGCACGGCCGGGCGGCTATAGTTGCGGCGCGACCATCGCCGGTGACGGACACGCTTTATGGCAAATATTATCTGGCTTGCCTCCTACCCCAGATCGGGAAATATCTGGCTGCAGGCCTTTCTCTACAATCTGATCTGCAACGCCCAGGCAACGCCGAGCGCCGCGGCGCTCGCAGACTTTTGCACGCCGGAAAATTCGGCGCTTCATTTCATGTCGCCAGATTCTCGTCCGCTCGGCGCCTGGTCCCGCGAGGAGACCGCGGCGCACCGTGCGGATGCGCAGCAGGCGCTTGCCGCGCTGCGCAGCGACAATGTGTTTGCCAGTACCCATGCGGCATTGATGATGAACCATGGCGCGGCCACCATCGAGATGGATCAAACCGTCGCGGCGATCTACCTCGTGCGAAATCCCCTCGATATCGTGGTGTCGCTCGCCGCCAGCGGGGAGATGAGCGTCGACGAGGCGATCATCCGCCTGGAAACCGAGTTCGAGACCGAGAACAGCGATCGGTTCGCTTATGAATGTCAGGGCAGCTGGTCGACCAATGTGATGAGCTGGACCCAGCAGCGTCATGCCGGCCTGCATCTCATGCGCTATGAAGACATGCTCGCCGTGCCGGAAAAATCCTTCGGCCCGCTGGCGACATTCTTCGGTTTCGATTCCTCGCCCGAACAGCTCGACCGGGCGATCCGCCTGGCGTCGTTCGCCAATCTCGCCCTCGAGGCGGAGAAATCGTCGGCCGATAATGGCGGGGCGGGCACTTTGCTCCGCACCGGCCGATCGGATCAATGGCGCGAGGCGCTGAGCGCCGATCAGGTCGGCCGCATCGTCCGCCGCCACACCCAACAGATGGAGCGCTTCGGCTATATTCCGGACGGCTATTGATGCCAACGAGACCGCACACCCGATGAACAGAAAAACACGCAGAAGCCAACAGGCCGAGACCCGCAAGGCGCCGCCCGGGGTCATGGATCCTGAGTTGCGCGAGATGATGCAGCGCGCCGTCGCGTTGCACCGGGACGGGCGTATCGATCAGGCGGTGGCGGATTACGCGGCGGTGCTGGCGCGCGAGCCGCGCCACCCGGACGCCCTGCAATTCATGGGCGTCGCCAAAATGCAAACCGGCCAGAACGACGAAGCGGTCGAGTTGTTGCAGAAGGCGGTGGCGTCGCATCCCGGCAGCAGCCAGGCGCAGTATAATCTCGGCCTGGCGATGCGCGAGGTCGGGCGCGAGGCCAAGGCGCTCGCCGCCTTTCGCCGTGCCGTCGCGGCGGAGCCGCGCAATTTCGAGGCGCGCACCGCGCTTGCCGGCATGCTGCTCGACAGCTTCGACGAGCTCGACACGGCGGAGGATCAGCTCCGCCGCGCGCTGGGCGACAATCCGAATTACGCGCCGGCGCACAACAATCTGGCGCTGCTTCTCGCGGCCCGCGGCCGGCCGGAGGACGCCGCCCAGGCGGCGCGCGATGCCGTCAGACTGGCGCCCGACCACGTTCCGGCGCTCATCACACTCGGCTCCCAATTGCTCGAGCTCGGCGAGGTCGCCGAGGCGGAGCGGGTGCTGCGCGATGCGCTGACGCGCGCGCCGGAGGACGCCGCCGCGCATATCAATCTTGCCGCCGCGCTCGATTTCAAGGGCGCGCACGGCGAGGCGGAGGTGGAATTCGAACGCGCCCTCGCGCTCGAACCGGAAAACACGATGGGCCTCAGCGGCCTCGCCACGATCCGCGGCCATCAACGCCGGTATGGAGAGGCGGCGGCGCTGCTTGAGCGCGCGCTGGATATCGAGCCCGATTCGGCCGCGCTCCATGCCGCCCTCGGCACGGTTTTGCGCCGGCAAGAAAAATGGGGCGAGGCGATCACCCGGTTCCG
>CAZUVO010000022.1:0-4466 GCA_964623955.1 uncultured Rhizobiaceae bacterium | reverse complement strand
TGGGACGCCGAGCCCGACGATATGAATCGCGCCCAGGCGTTCGTGGATAGTTTAAGCGGCGCGGCCCATTTGTTGGCCAACGCGCAACTGTGGAAGGATTTGGAGCGCGCCCTGCGGGTCGACGGCATCAATCACGACCGGCTGAGCGCCGCGGCATGCCGTCTGCTGCGCAATTCGCAACAAGTGATGCCTCTCGCACAAGAGGCCCTCGACGGTGCGTTCTCGTTAAGCGCGACCGACGTACAGAAACGCGCCAAGCTCGCGCCGTTGACCACCGATTTCGCCGTCTTACTGTTGCGCCGCGTTCTCATTCAGGACCCGACATTGGAAATTTTGTTCACCGCCATTCGCCGGGAATTGTTGGCCTTGGCGGTGGCCGGCCGCTTGCCCGAGCGGATTAACCAACAGACCGTCAATTTCCTCTGCGCATTGGCGGAGCAGTGCCATTACAACGAATATGTCTATCGCCAAAGCCGCGAGGAGGTGGCCGAGGCCGCGGCGCTCGAGGCCGAAATCGACGACCGGCTGCGTCAGCCCGACGACAGGCCGCCGCGCGCCGCGATCGCGGTTCTCGCCTGCTACCGGCCGCTGAACGGTTTGGCGGCGAGCGCGCTTCTCGCCGAGCATGAGTTGGCCTCGCGCGACGATGCCTTCGGTCATTTGATTACGCAGCAAATACGCGACCCGGCGGCGGAGCGAGCTCCGATCGGCGATATGACGGAACTCGGCGAAAGCAGCGACGAGACCTCCGCCAAGGTGCGCCGCCAGTATGAGGAGAATCCCTATCCGCGCTGGATCAGCGCCGTGCGCCAAAAGCCGATCGCTCTAAGGGCGCTGATCGGCGACATGTTTCCGCTCGCCAATCTTGCGGGCCTCGATTTTGCCGCCAAGCCCGATCTGCTGGTCGCCGGTTGCGGCACCGGCGCGCATGCCATCGCGTCGGCATCGCGCTACAGAGGCGCGCGTGTCCTCGCCGTGGATCTCAGCCTTGCCAGCCTGGCCTATGGCCAGCGCAAGGCGCGCGACCTGGGCATCGACCGGATTCAATGGGCGCGCGGCGATATCTTGGCCATGGCCGGCGAGGCACGCCGCTTCGACATGATCGACTGCGGCGGTGTGTTGCATCACATGCGCGAGCCAATGACGGGATTTCGTATCCTGCGTGACCTGCTTAAGCCCGGCGGCGTCATGAAAATTGGCTTGTACAGCGAAATAGCGCGGTCCGATTTGACGCGGATGGGGACGGAATTGGTAGCGGAGAGCGACGACCCGGCGGATCGCATCCGGGAAGTCCGCCATGAAATATTCGCGATGCCGGACGATGCGCCGCTGAAGCGCGTTCTGGCGCTACGTGACTTTTACGCGCTCTCGGAATGCCGGGATCTGTTGTTTCATACTGAAGAACACCGCTTCACCCTGCCGCAGATTTCCCACCTTCTGGAAGAGCTGGGTCTCGAATTCCTCGGATTCGAGATGCGCGGGCGGGGCGTGATCGATCGCTATTTGGCGCGCTTTTCCGACGATCCGGCGGCGGTGAATTTGCACAATTGGCACCGCTTCGAGACCGACAATCCCCATATATTCCTTGGCATGTATCAGTTTTGGGTCAGGCCGCGAGAGGCGGCGGCCGTGTGACCGGCCACGGGCGGATTTATGGGAAACATCGTTTGGCTCGCCTCCTATCCGAAATCCGGCAATACCTGGCTGCGCGCCTTTCTGCTTAATCTGATCACCGATGCCGAAGAGCCGGTGGACATCAACAAGATGGCGGCGCTGACCCAGGGCGACAGCCAGGCCCGGTGGTACGCCGAGTTCGATCCGCGCCCGCCGGCGGAACTCAGCGCCGAAGACCTGGCGCGGCTCCGGCCAAAAGTACATGCCAGCATCGCCGCGAGCTCGCCCGATTCGGTCTTCGTCAAAACCCATAACGCTCTGGTCGAGACCGCCGGTGCGGCGATGATCACACAATCGGCAACCGCCGGCGTGATATATGTCGTGCGCAATCCCCTCGATATTGCCCTCTCCTATGCCGACCATCTGGGTGTGCAAATGGACGATATTATCGACCTCATGGCGCGGCGCGGCTTCGAATCGCCGGCAAGTGCGACCCATGTGCCCGAACATCATAGCGATTGGTCGAGTCATGTGATGAGCTGGACCGGGACGTCGCACCCGGCGCTTCATGTCGTGCGTTATGAGGATATGGCGTCGAAGCCGGCGCCCACCTTCGGCGCAATCGCGCGCTTTCTCGGCATCGACCCGGCGCGCGACAGGCTGATGCGCGCCGTGCGCTTCTCCTCCTTCAAGGTGCTCAAGGCGCAGGAGAAGAAGGGCGGCTTCGTCGAACGCACGCCGGTGCAGAAATCCTTCTTCCGCGCCGGCAAATCCGGCGCTTGGCGCAAACAGCTCAGCGACGAGCAAATCCGCCGCCTCCTCGCCACCCACCGCGTGCAGATGGAAAGATTTGACTATGTGCCCAAGGGGTATTAAAACGCAGCGCGAAACTGGATAATATGGTAAATACCGAAACTAAAGTGTGAATATAATGCTGGACCATCTGGAAACCCTTGAAAATCAAAGCATTTATATCATCCGCGAGGCCTATAACAGGCTCGACAAGCTCGGCATGCTGTGGTCGCTCGGCAAGGATTCCAACGTCATGCTGTGGCTCGCCCGCAAGGCGTTTTTCGGCCATGTGCCGTTTCCCGTGGTGCATGTCGATACGGAAAAGAAATTCGCCGAGATGTACGCGTTTCGCGAGCGCTACGCCAAGGAGTGGGGGCTGAACCTGATCGTCGGCCAATGCCCGCCGATCGAGGAGACCGATCCCACCCTGCCGCCGGCGGCGCGCGCCGCGGCGCGCAAGACCGAGGGCCTGAAGGCGCTTCTCGCGCGCGAGGGCTTCACCGGCGTTTTCGCCGGCATCCGGCGCGACGAGGAAAGCACCCGCGCCAAGGAGCGCGTGTTCAGCCCGCGCGGCGAGGGCAGCCAATGGCATTTCCGCGACCAGCCGCCGGAATTCTGGGATCAGTTCAAGACCGATTTTCCGCCCGGCACCCATATCCGCATCCACCCGCTGCTGCATTGGTCGGAGATCGATGTCTGGCTCTATACCCAGCGCGAAAACATTCCTACCGTGCCGCTTTATTTCTCGCGTGACGGCAAGCGCTACCGCTCCCTCGGCGATGAGGACATCACCAACCCGATCGAGAGCGAGGCCAAGACCATCGACGAGATCATCGCCGAGCTGCGGGTGACCACCGCGGCCGAGCGTGCCGGGCGGGCGATGGATCATGAAGCGGAAGATTCCTTCGAGCGCTTGCGCGCCGACGGTTACATGTAGGTGCGCGCGCCATGAATAAATCGACCATGAATAAACCACCACGCAAATTCGACGTATTCGACGAGGCGGGACCGGAGGGCGCCGCCGGGCGCCGCCTCGATATCGCCATCGTCGGCCATGTCGATCACGGCAAATCCACCCTGGTCGGTCGCCTGCTGCACGATACCGGCACGTTGCCCGACGGCAAGGTCGAGGCGATCCGCGCCATGTGCGAGCGCCGCGGCATGGCCTTTGAATGGGCCTTCGTCATGGACGCCTTCCAGGCCGAGCGCGATCAGGCCGTTACCATCGATTCGGCGCATATCTGGTTCGCCACCGACAAGCGCGACTATGTCATCGTCGACGCGCCGGGCCACCGCGAGTTCGTCAAGAACATGGTCTCGGGCGCCGCTTCCTGCTCGGCGGCGCTGCTGGTGATCGATGCGGCGGAAGGGGTGCGCGAGCAATCCCGCCGTCACGCCTATTTCCTTCATCTCCTCGGCCTGAGGCGCATCGTCGTCGCGGTCAACAAAATGGATGCGGTGGATTTCGACGCCAAGCGCTTCGCCGCCGTCGAGGCCGATATCCGCGACTATCTGGCGGAGCTCGGCATCACGCCGAGCCAGGTGGTGCCGGTCTCGGCGCGCGACGGCGACAATATCGCGAAGCGCTCCGAGCGGAGCGATTGGTATGATGGCCCGACCGTTACCGAAGCGCTCGATGAAATCGAGCTGCCCGAGGCGGATGCCGAGGCGCCGCTGCGTCTGCCGGTGCAGGATATCTATCATTTCGACGATCGCCGGATCCTTGCCGGGCGCATCGAGTCCGGCGCGCTTGCCCTCGGCGACGAATTGCTGTTTTCGCCGTCCAACAAGCGCGCGCATTTGGCGCGCATCGAAACCTGGCCCGAGGGCGGCGCGCCGGAAAGCGCCGAAGCCGGCCGCTCCGTCGGTCTCATTCTCGACGAGCAGATCTTTGTCGAGCGCGGCGAGGTGATCAGCCATATCGCCGATCCGCCGCTTGAATCGAATGTCTTCCGCGGCCATGTGTTCTGGCTCGGCCGCGAGCCGCTCACCGCCGGCAAGGAATATAAGCTCAAGCTCGGCACCTTCGAGGCGCCGGTCGAAGTGCAGTCGATCGACCG
>CAZUVO010000021.1:6371-31162 GCA_964623955.1 uncultured Rhizobiaceae bacterium | reverse complement strand
CGCGATTGCCACAGCGCATTGCGTTCCTCGGTGGTTTTGGTCCAGCGGAAATCCGAGCCGCCGAACTCCTTGGCGATCTCGCCGACCATCTCGGCCTGCTCCTCGACGCCGCGCTCGGTGCCGTGGAACTCGAACAGGATGGTGTTGTCGGGCGCGTAATCGAGCTTGGAATAGCGCATGCAGGCAGCCATCTGCACATCGTCGAGCAATTCCATGCGCGCCACGGGAATGCCGGACTGGATGGTCATGATGACCGTATTGACCGCGCCTTCGAGATCGGGAAAGGAGCACATCGCCGCCGAGATCGCCTCGGGGATGCCGTAGAGCCGGAGCGTCACCTCGGTGATGATACCGAGGGTGCCTTCCGAGCCGACCAGGAGGCGGGTGAGATCGTAGCCGGCGGAGGATTTCCGCGCCCGGCCGCCGGTCTTGATGATGGTGCCGTCGGGCAGCACCGCGGTCAGACCCAGCACATTTTCCCTGAGCGTGCCGTAACGCACCGCGTTGGTGCCCGAGGCGCGCGTCGCCGCCATGCCGCCGAGGGAGGCATCGGCGCCCGGATCGATCGGGAAAAAGAGACCGGTATCCTTGAGATGCAGATTGAGCTGCTTGCGCGTCACGCCGGCCTGGACCGTGCAGTCGAGATCCGCCTCGTTGACGCGCACGATTTCGTTCATCTCGCTCAAATCGATGCAGACGCCGCCATGGGGCGCGGTGACATTGCCCTCGACCGAGGTGCCGGTGCCATAGGGGATCATCGGCACGCCATGTTCGGCGCAGATGGTGACGATTTCCGCCACTTCCTCGGTGCTGCGCGGAAACGCCACGGCGTCCGGCGGCTGGGGCGTATAGACGCCGCACTCGCCATTGGCATGCTCATCGCGCACCGCCTGGGAGGTGGTGAGACGCTTTCCCAGCAAGCCGGATAGCTCGCTGATGGCGTTTTCGCGCGGCAGGGACTGGGTGGCCATGGCCTAAATCCGACTGGTTAACAAAGCTATTGCTCGATCATACACCAACGAGGCCGGCTAGATTACCCCCTCTCTAATCCCTGTCGAGCATTAAACCGGCGGCGAGAAAACCGCCATCCACCGCCAGAATATGGCCGGTGATATAGCGCGCCTCCTCGCTGGCGAGATAAAGCGCCGCCGAGGCGACCTCTTCCGGCGTGCCGTAGCGGTCCTCCGGGATCGCCCTGGTATAGACCCGCCGCGTCGTGGCGGAATGCATCTTGGCGACGAGCTCGGTATCGATCGCGCCCGGCGCCAGCGCATTGACGGTGATGCCCTGCGACGCCAGTTCGACCGCCATCACCCGGGTCAGCGTCACCACGCCGCCCTTGGCCGCGCCGTAGGCGGCGCGCCCGGTGCCGCCGCGTGTCGCTGCGGTCGAGGAAATATTGACGATGCGGCCATAGCCGCCATTCGCCATCTCGCGCGCCGCCGCCTGACCGGCGAGGAAGGTGCCGGTGAGATCGACATCAATGATGCGCCGCCATTCTTCTTCCGTGGTCTCCAAAAAGCCGCGCTCGACGCCGATGCCGGCGCTGTGCACCAGAATATGCAGGCCGCCGAACGCCTCGCTCGTCCGTGCCACGCCGGCATCGATGGCCGCCGCATCGGTCACATCCATTTCCACCGCGATGGCCTTGGCGCCCGCCTCGGTCAGCTCGGCGGCGACCGCTTCGGCGCCGTCGCTATTGATATCGGCCACGGCGACCGCGCCGCCCGCCGCCGCCAATTGTCGAGCCACCTCGCGGCCGATGCCGCTGGCGCCGCCGGTGACCAAGGCCGCCCGTCCCGCAAAATCCATGATGCTGTTCCTGTCCGTTCGATTGCCCGCGATGCTAAGCTCGTGGAAGCTAGAGAAAAAGAGGGAATCGGAGCGTGAGCGAAGTGACAAAAAAACTGCGCGGCCTGATCGCCCGCGACGAGCTGGTGCCCATCGTCGGCGCCTATGACGCGCTTTCCGCCCGGCTGGTCGAGCGCGCCGGCTTCGAAATCATGCATGTCGGCGGCTATAATCTCTCGGCGTCCCACCTCGGCCTGCCGGATGTCGGATATCTTACGCTGAGCGAGACGGTCGATCTCGCCGGGCGCATCGCCGCCAACACGAACCTCCCGGTCATCGCCGACGGCGATGACGGCTATGGCAACCATCTCAATATCGGCCGCTTGATTTCCGAATTGGAGCGCGCCGGCCTCGCCGGGGTGCATATCGAGGATCAGGTCTTTCCCAAGCGCTGCGGCCATATGGCGGGCAAACGCCTGGTCGCGGCGGAAGGTTTCGAGCAGAAGATCAAGGCGGCGGTGGATGCCCGGCGCGACGGCGATTTCGTCATCATCGCGCGCACCGACGCGATTGCCGTGGAGGGCTTCGAACAAGCCATCGAGCGCGCCAACCGTTACACCGAGGCGGGCGCGGATGTGGTCTTCGTCGAAGCGCCGGAGAACGAAGAGCAAGCCGCCCAAGTGCCCGGCGCTGTCGCCCGCCCGGCGCTCTACAATTGGTGCTATGGCGGCAAATCGCCGCTGCTGCCGGCCGAGCGTGTCGCCGAGATGGGCTATAAATTCATTCTCTTCACCGACGCCCTCTACGCCGTGTCGAAAACCCTGATCGAGCTTTACGACGAGATCAAACGGACCGGCACTTATCTCGGCTATTCCGAGCGCATGCTGCCGTTTGACGAATTCAATGAACTATTGGACCTGAACAAGGTCGCCGCGCTCGACGAGAAATATGGCGGCTAGAAGAGCCAGCTATGGCTCGCCTTATGACGCTTCTCGAATTCCGCGATCTCGTCGGCATGAGCGAGCGTCATATCGATATCGTCGAGCCCTTCGAGCAAGCGGTGGCGATGCGCCGGTTCGATGTCGAAGCCATGGCGTGTGCCGTCAGGGCCCGTCACGTTCTGGCCCTCCAGATCGACGGTGATTTCGCTGCCCGGCGATTCATTTAGCTGGCGGCGCAGGTTCGCGGCGATGTCGTCGCCGATAACCAGTGGTAAGAGGCCGTTTTTCAGGCTGTTGACGAACAGGATGGGGCCGAAGGCGGGCGCGATAACAACGCGAATGCCGTAATCCGTCAGCGCCCAGACCGCATGCTCGCGCGACGAGCCGGAGCCGAAATTGGCGTCGCTGACGAGGATCCGCGCGGAACGAAACGGCTCCCGGTTGAGAACAAAATCCGGCTTCTCCTTACCGTCCGCGTCGAAACGGCGGTCGTGGAAGAGATATTGGCCATAACCCTGGTCGCGCGGTTTCGTGAGAAATCGCGCCGGAGAGAGTTGGTCGGTATCGATATTCTTCTCGTCGATCGGCGCCGCGACGGCGGTCAATGTCTCGAACTTTCGCATAGCCGCCTCTTCAGCCTTTGCGAATGTCGGCGACGCGGCCATGGAGGGCGGCGCCGGCGGCCATCGCCGGGCTCATCAGATGGGTGCGCGCGCCCGGCCCCTGGCGGCCGACGAAATTGCGGTTCGAGGTCGAGGCGCAGCGTTGGCCCGGCGCCACCCGGTCGCCATTCATGCCGACGCACATGGAGCAGCCCGCATCGAGCCATTCGAAGCCGGCGGCGGTGAAGACCTTGTCGAGCCCCTCCGCTTCGGCCTGGCGTTTGACGTTGCCCGAGCCGGGCACGACCATGGCGGGGATGACCGCCTGGCCGCCTTTCGCCACCTCGGCGGCGGCACGCAGATCCTCGATGCGCGAATTGGTGCAGGAGCCGATAAAGACGCGGTCGAACTCGATTTCGCCCATCGCCATGCCGGGCGTGAGGCCCATATAGTCGAGCGCCGCCTGCAGGCGCCGGCGCGCCTCCGCGTCGGCCGCCGCGTCGAGCGTCGGCACATGGCCGTCGACGGGCGAGGATGCGTCCGGGCTGGTGCCCCAAGTGACGCGCGGCGCGACATCGCCGGCGTCGAGCGTGACCTCCTTGTCGAATATCGCGCCGTCATCCGACGGCAAATTGCGCCAGCTCGCCAGCGCCGCCTGCCAGGCCTCGCCCTTCGGCGCGCGCGGGCGCCCTTCGACGTAATCGAAGGTGGTTTGATCGGGCGCAATCAGGCCGGCCCTGGCACCGGCCTCGGCCGACATATTACATAAAGTCATCCGCCCTTCCATCGAGAGGCCGCGAATGGCGCTGCCGGCATATTCGACGATATGGCCGACCGCGCCGGCATTGCCGATGCTGGCGATGATGGTGAGCATCAAATCCTTGGCCACCGCGCCCAGCGGCAATTCGCCGTCGACGGTGATGCGCATGCTCGGCCGGGCGCTCTGCCACAGGCATTGCGTCGCCAGCACATGGCTGCATTCCGACGCGCCGATGCTGAGTGCCAGTGCCCCGAGCGCGCCATGGGTCGCGGTGTGGGAATCGCCGCAGGCGATCACCGCGCCCGGCACGGTCATCCCAAGCTCGGGCGCGACCACATGGATGATGCCCTGGTCCGGGTCGTTCTGATCGCAAAGCTCCACCCCGGCCTCAGCCGTATATTGCCGCACGCGCGCCAGCACGTCGGCGAGTTCGGGATTGCTCGGCCCGGCGGGGCGGCCGCGTGTCGGCACATAATGATCGGCAATGGCGAAGCTGAGTTCGGGCCGGCGAACCGTGCGCTTCGCCTGCTTGAGCTGTTCAAAGGCGAAGGTACAGCCATCCTCGAGATAATGGCGGTCGACAAACAAGAGGGTTTCGCCGTCCGCGTTCTCATGGATCGCGTGCGCCTGCCAGATCTTCTCGATAATGGTCCTCGGTTGCGCCATCGCCGGACTATAGCGCAAGAAACGCGTTTTCGCCCCTGCAACCGCCGGCAAACTGAACTATGCTCGCGGGCAAAGCAAAAAGGGAGGGGAAGCAATGGCCAATCTCACCGACTATAGCGATTACGACGCGCTCGGGCTGGCCGACCTGGTGCGCAAGGGAGATGTCACCGCTGGCGAGCTGATGGCCGATGCGCTGCAAGCCATCGAGCAGCTCAACCCCGAACTCAACTGCGTGGTCGGCGATCTCTCGGCACAGGCCGAGCGTGCGCTCGACGAAGGCCTGCCGGATGGGCCGTTTACCGGCGTGCCGTTCCTCATCAAGGAGATTGGCCTGCAGGCCGCCGGCTCGCCGTTCCGCATGGGCAGTAAGCTGTGCGACGGCTTCGTGCCGCAATCGGATACCGAGTTGATGCGCCGTTTCCGCAAGGCAGGGCTTCTCACCATCGGCACCACGCCGACGCCGGAGTTCGGCTTCAACCCGACCTGCGAATCCGATTTTCATGGGCCGACGCACAATCCCTGGGACGTGACGCTGAGCCCCGGCGGCTCGTCGGGCGGCGCGGCGGCGGCCGTCGCCGCGCGCATTCTTCCCATGGCGCATGCCAATGACGGCGGCGGCTCGATCCGCATTCCCGCCGCGGCCTGCGGCCTGGTCGGCCTGAAACCGACGCGGGGCCGCGTGCCCGCCGGGCCGGTTTCGGGCGAACCCTTGAGCGGTCTCGCCATCGAGCTTTGCGTCAGCCGCAGCGTGCGCGACAGCGCCGCGCTGTTGGATGCGGTGGCCGGCACCGATACCGGCGCGCCCAACGTGATCGCCGCACCGGAGCGCCCGTTTCTCGACGAAACATCCACGCCGCCGGGGAAACTCAAGATCGCCTGGTCCGCCAAGGCGATAAACGATGCGCCGGTCGATGCGGAAGTGATCGCCGGGCTGGAGAACACCGTCGCACTCTTGCAATCGCTCGGCCACGAGCTTGTCGAAGACGCGCCGGCGATCGATTGGCCGAGCTATTTCGACGCACTGACCACGATCTGGTCGGCCAATCTCGCCTGGGCAATCGGCATGATGGGGCAGATCATGAATCGCACCCCGGGGCCGGACAATTTGCAGCGTGTGACCGAGGAAATCTACCGCCACGGCCTGGAGATATCTGCGACCGATTTTCTCGCCGCGCAAGGCGCGTTCAACCGGGCCAACCGCGCCGCGTCGGCGCCGTTCGAGCGCTATGACATGCTGCTCTCGCCGACCCTGGCCAAGCCGCCGATCAAGCTCGGCACCCTCGACCAGAATGCCGAAGGGGTGGATGGCGCGGAATGGACGCGCCGCGTCTTCGAATGGTGCGCCTTCACGCCGCTCTACAATTCAACCGGACACCCGGCGATCTCCCTGCCGCTGCATTGGACCGAGGGCGGCCTGCCGGTCGGCATGCAATTTGCCGGGCAAATGAACGGCGAAGCCGCTTTAATACGCCTCGCGGCACAACTCGAAGAAGCGCAACCCTGGGCCGGACGCCGGCCGCCTGTTTGTTATGAGGAATCCCCATGACCGAAATCAAACGCGATCTCGTCGGCTATGGCGGCAAGCCACCGGCCAAGCCTTTTTCCAACGGCGCCCGCCTCGCCGTTTCCATCGTCGTCAATTACGAGGAGGGCTCGGAATATTCCCACGCCATGGGCGACGACCGGCAGGACACCATCTTCGACTGGGGCGCCTATGCGACGCCGCCGGAGATCCGCAACCTCGCCGCCGAATCGGTCGCCGAATATGGCGCGCGCGTGGGCGTCTGGCGAGTGCTCGACGTGATGCAAAAGGCGGAGGTGAAATCGACCTTCTTCGCCTGCGCCGTCGCCTTCGAGCATAACCCGGCGGTCGCCAAGGCCGCCGTCGCCGCCGGCCACGAGATTTGTAGCCACGGCTATCGCTGGGAGGAGGTTTTTACGCTGAGCGAAGAAGAAGAGCGCGAGCATATCCGCATGGCCATCGACAGCTTCACCGAGACCTGCGGCAAACGCCCGGTCGGCTGGTATTGCCGCTACGGCCCGAGCGTGCGCACGCGCCGTTTGGTCGTCGAGGAAGGCGGATTCATCTACGATTCAGACGCCTATAACGACGATTCCCCCTATTTCGTCGATGTTTCAGGCACGAGGCACTTGGTCGTGCCCTATGCGTCCGACGCCAACGACTTCAATTTCTGGCTCGCACCGGGCTTCGTCACCGCCGGCGATTTCGACACTTACCTGCGCGACAGCTTCGACACCCTCTATGCCGAGGCGGCGAACTATCCCCGCCTGATGTCAATCGGCCTCCACCCCCGCATCATCGGCCGCCCCGGCAAGATCGCCGGCCTCGCGCGCTTCATCGACTACGCCAAAAGCCATGACGGCGTCTGGTTCGCCACCCGCGAAAAAATCGCCCGGGATTGGCTGGAGATGCATGGCTAGCGGGGCTAGACCTCAAACGCTGCGATCGCTAAATTACTACCTGGGCGAATGAGGAGACCGATAAATGCTACCAGGTAGATTTTTTGCAAGGGGCGTCAAGTTTGGCCGCCGTCGGACGAATTGGGTGCCCCTCATAATCCTCGTCGTCGCTGCTGTATCGTTGCAGGCATGCGGCAGATCGGCGAAAGACATCCGTGCCTCCGAGCCTGCGCATGTATTTTCCTATCAGGCGGACCGGGCCAAACTTGCGAGTTGTTCGCTAAGTAAATACCAAACCGCTGCTGACGAGGTTTTGCTCAGTGGCGACCCGACCGCCTTGGTGTCCCCATTGCATGGAAAGTCGGTAATCGTCGGGTATGTTCAGCACAAATATTGGCGTATTTTTGCGCCAAGCCGAAAACTGGTTTGGGAAGCGGTCCTTCAGGATGGCACGGTGGAAATTCGTGACGCCGGCTGTATCGGCTGCACATGGACCGAACTTATCAAAGACGCCATTGATACTTGCGACCTCGAACTCGGGCCCGCCGGATGATCGGCCGCCCGGGCAAGACCGCCAGCCTCGCCCGCTTCATCAACTACGCCAAAAGCCATGACGGCGTCCGGCTCGCCACCCGCGAGAAAATCGCGCGGGATTGGCTGGAACCGCACGGCTAGGGCGCCCACCCTTACCCTTCGCCCTCTCCCGCCAAGATTCCGTCGAAATATTCCGCTGCGTGGTTGATGTCCTCGGCGATGGCAGCGCGGGCGGTGATGGGGTCGTGGCGGCGGAGTGCTGTGAGCAGCTTGCGGTGGGCCTGCTCGGCGTTTTTCAGCATTCTCGCGCGGCCGACCGCGAGGTTTAGGAGCGGGCCGGCGCGGAGCCAGGTAAGCTCGATGAGATCGACCAGCAGGCCCGAGCCGGACGCGCGGTAGAGAGTCATGTGGAAATCGGAATTGCCGGCGAGCATGGCTTGCGTGTCGCCGGATTTGGCGCCCGCGACCATCATGTCGTTCATCGCCGAGAGGCGCTTGATATCCGCCGGCGTCAAGTTCGCGACCGCCATTTCGGTTGCCAGACCTTCGAGCGCGACGCGCACCTGGCGTTGCTCCTCGAGCTTGGCGCGGGTCATTACGGGCACGCTGATCGAGCGGTTGGGCACCGCTTCGAGCGCGCCCTCGGTGACCAGGCGGCGCACCGCCTCGCGCACCGGCGTCTCGCTGATGCCGAGCGCCGAAGCAAGCGCACGGAGCGTCACCGCCTCGCCCATCTTCATGCGGCCCGAGGTGAGCGCGGCGCGGATTTCGCCGTAAGCGGTTTCGTGCAGCGTCTCGCGCCTCACCGGACCGAGCCGTGCGCCACCGACCTCGGTTATTTCCGTCTCTTCCGGCGTTTTCATTGCTTGATCAATCTACCTCAATGTGATCACATATCGCAAGTTTAGAGGAGACGGCCATGGCGACCAGCAGCGAGCGAATCCTGACCACCCAACTGGGCAGCCTGCCGCGCAGCGATGCCCTCCTCGCCATGCTCATGCAAATCGAGAAAGGCGCGGATATCGACCGCGCCGCCTTCCGCAGCCAGGTGGCGGGCGATATGGCGGAAGTGATCGCCAAGCAGGCCGAGGTCGGCATCGATATCGCCGGCGATGGCGAGCTGCCGCGCATCGGCTTTTCCTATTATGTGAAGGACCGCATGAGCGGCTTCGGCGGCACCGCCCAGCGCGGCACCGTGAGCGATTTCGCGAAATTTCCCGGTTATGCCGCCTTGAAGATGGCGGCGGTCAAGGCATCCGCGGGAGACGATGCGGATTTGGAGGAATCGGCGTCGATCTATGAGATGCCGGAGGCGCAAGGGGAAGTGCGCTACGACCGGAGCCTCGCCGCCGCCACGGAAGAGCTGGATATATTTTCCGCCGCCCTCGAAGGTTCGGGCCATGATTTTTCCGGCACCTTCGTCTCCGCCGCCGGGCCGGGCATTATTTCCACCACCCTGCTGCGCAATGCCGAGCACCCGGCCTACAGCGACGACCGCGATTACGTGATGGCGCTGTCCCGGGAATTGAAGCACGAATATGACTACATCGTCTCGCGCGGCCACGACCTGCAGATCGACGCGCCGGACCTCGCCATGGAACGCCAGATCATGTTCATCGACCGTCCCTTGAGTGAATTCCTCGCCCGGGTCGAGCTGCATATCGAAGCGCTCAATATCGCGCTGGCCGATATTCCGCCGGAGAAGGTGCGGCTCCATGTTTGCTATGGCAATTATGACGGGCCGCATATCGACGATGTCGAGCTGCAGGAGGTGCTGCCGCTTCTCTACGGCGCCAATGTCGGTACGCTCAGCGTCGCCTGCGCCAACCCGCGCCATCAGCATGACTGGAAGCAGTTCAAGACTTACCCGTTACCCGACCATATGACCCTGATGCCGGGCGTGATCGACGTCACCACCAACACGCTGGAGCATCCGGAAGTGGTTGCCAACCGCATCTGCCAGTTCGTCGACGTCATCGGCGACCGCGAGCGGGTCATCGCCGGCTGCGATTGCGGTTTCAGCACCTTTGCGGGCTATGTGATGGTGCCGGCGGACGTGGCGTGGAAAAAGCTTGAGATGCTGAGCGCCGGCGCGCGCCTGGCGAGCGAGCGCCTGTGGGGCTAGCGGAAACGGTGGAAGCGCCTTACAGTTTCACCCCATGTGAGTAATGGAAAGCAATACGACACCTAACCGGGTCAATCGAGGCAATCGATAACAGGGAGAAAAACGATGAAAACACTTATGTCACTGGCCATGGCGGGTCTGCTCGCGCTTGGCGTCGCGGGCTTCACCGCCCAGGCCCAGGCCGACGACGATCCGATCATTATCGGCGCGGCGATCGCGCTTTCGGGCTTCGTGCAGCCCTATGACGACGGGCCCCTCAAGGGCGCCCAACTTGCCATCGCCAATATCAACGCCAAGGGCGGCGTGATGGGCCGGCAGCTCAAGATCGTCACCGCCGACACCAAGTCCGACCCGGCGCAGGGCACCAATGCGGCCATCGAAGTGCTCGAACAGGGCGCGGAACTGGTCATGGTGACCTGCGATTTCGATTTCGGCGCGGCGGCGGCGTTGCAGGCCTCGGCGGCCGGCAAGGTCACGTTCTCGTCCTGCGCGGGCGATCCGAAATTCGGCGTCCAGGGCATCGGGCCGCTGGCCTACACCATGTCGCTCGGCACACCGGCACAGGGCGCGACGCTTGCCGAATGGGCCTACAAGGAAAAAGGCTGGCGCAAGGCCTATGTCGAAATGGATTCGATGGTCGAATATTTCAAATCGCTCTGCGCCAACTTCAAGATTCGCTGGCAGGAACTGGGCGGCGAGATCGTCGGCGAGGACGTTTACAATTTCGCCGAGGTCAAGACCTTCGACGGCCAAGTCACGCGCATGAAGCAGAATACGGACAAGGATTTCGTGTTCCTGTGCGCCGCGACGTTCGACGGCCCGGCGCTGATCAAGCAGGCGCGCAACGCCGGCGAGAACACGCCGATCCTCGCCTCCGAATCGATGGACGGCGCGTTCTGGCTGGAGGCCGTGCCCGACCTCAGCGAGTTCTATCTGTCGGTCTACGGCTCGATGTTCGGCAACGACCCGAACCCGAAAATCAACAAATATGTCGCCGACTATACGGCGATGCACGGCGTGGCGCCGATTACCGCCCATTCGATGACCGGCTACAGCCTGGTCGAAGCCTGGGTGACGGCGGCGGAGCGGGCCGGTTCGTTCGATGCCGATGCGATCCGCCAGGAACTCGACAAGTTCAACAATGAGGACCTGCTGGTCGGCCCGACGTCGTTCACGCCGGATCTCCATATCAATCTCTATCGCGGCATGCAGATGATGGAAGTGCAGAACGGCAAACACGCGCCGATCATGCGCTACACCGCGGAGAAAGTACCGCCGATCACGTTCTAAGCCAGGCGGTTCGAACATAAACCAAGGGCCCCCGCAGTGTGATTGCTTAGGCGCTGCGGGGGCCTTGGTCTTGCGATGATCGTTCTACAATATGTCATCGACGCGATAAGCGTCGGCGGGCTCTACGCGCTCGCGGCGCTCGGCATCGGACTCATTTTCGGCATCATGCGCCTGGTCAATTTCGCCCATGGCGACCTGTTGATGGTGGGCTCCTATGCCATGTTCATGCTGGCCGCCGCCGTGTGGCCGGTCACCATTCTCGGCGGTGTCGTCGTCGCCATCCTGGTCGCTCTCATAACCGAGCGCATTGCCTTTCGCCCGCTGCGCACGGCGGACCCGACCATCCTGCTCGCCGCCTCCTTCGCGGTGAGTTTTTTCCTGCAGAATTTCATCCTCATGATCATGGGCGGTCGCGCGCTCGGTGTCGATATCGTGCCGGCGCTCAACCACCATATCGCCTGGGGCACGATCAGCATTTCGGTGCTCAATCTCTTCACCATCGCCCTCTCGGTTATTCTCATGGGCGGACTGACCCTGTTTCTGACGCGCACCCGGATCGGCGTGCAGATGCGCGCGGCCTCCGAGGATGTCCGCATGGCCCGCATGCTGGGGGTGCGCGTTAATATTGTGATCGCCGCGGCCTTCGCCATTAGCGGCCTATTGGCCGGCGCGGCGGCGATCGTGGTGCTCGGCAAGACCGGCCTGGTGCTGCCGAGCATGGGCTTGCGCCTCACGCTTGTCGCATTTGTTGCCGTCGTGGTCGGCGGCATGGGCAGCCTGACGGGTGCCGTGATCGGCGGCTATGCGGTCGGCATCTTGGAGGTCGTGCTGGGCGGGCTGCTGCCGCTCGCGCTGCTGCCTTACCGCGAGGCCTTCATCTTCACGGTGGTGTTGCTCTTCCTGCTGTTCCGCCCCGGCGGCATCATCCGCGTGGCGGCCCTGGAGGAGCGGGTGTGATGCGCCAGACGCGTCATAGCGGCGGTGGTATCGTCGCGCAGGCCTGGCCGGTGCTCTCGCTCATACTCGGCCTCGCCATTATCGTCGCCCTCGCCCAATTGGGGCCGGTTTCCATCGAACGCATGGTGATCAAGGCGCTGATCATGATGGTCGTGGTCATCGGCCTCTATACCTTCATCGGCAATTCGGGCCTGCTCTCCTTCGGCCATTCCACCTTCATGGTGGTCTCGGCCTATATGTCCGCCTGGCTGACCATGTCGGTGATGCGCAAGAAGATCATGCTGCCGCATATCTGGGAGGGCTTTGGCCAGATGGAGATGCATGTGCTGCCGGGCGCGATCCTTGCCGGGCTGCTCAGCGCCGTCGTTGCAGCGATTGTCGGCATTCCGCTGATGCGGCTCTCCGGCATCGTCGCCGCCATCGGCACCTTCGCCGTCTTCACCATCGTCACGGTGGTTTACAATCAATGGGATTCCTACACCAAGGGCGCCAGCACCCTCATCGGCCTGCCGACCTATGTCGATCTCTGGACCGCCTTCGGCTTCGTCGCCGGCGCCCTGGTGATCGCCCATCTCTATGACCGGTCGAAATTCGGCCTGTCCTTGCGCGCGGCCCGCGACGACCTCGTCGCGGCCAGGGCGGCGGGGGTCAATTTCGTGTTCCAGCGGCTGATCGCCTTTGTGCTCAGCGCCTTCATCACCGGCATCGGCGGCGTGCTCTATGTCCATTTCACCGCCACCATCACCCAGGCCAACCTGCTCTACCTCAACCTCACCTTCATCACCATTGTGATGCTCCTGGTCGGTGGCATGCGCTCGCTCACCGGCGCGGTGGCCGGGGTTGTCGCCATCTCCATCGTCAGCGAAGGCTTGCGGGTGGCCGAAAAACCGGTCGGTGTCTCGGGGCTCGGCGAGCTTGGCCTCGCGGTCTTCATGCTGGTGATTTTGGCGATCCGCCCGGGCGGCATCGCCGGCGGCCGGGACATCCCCCTGCCGGCCTTCCTGCGCCGCGGTAATAATTAATCCGCTTCCATCACGTCCTTCACCTTGGTGGCGAGCTGACTGAGGCTGAACGGCTTGGGCAGGAAGTTGACCTTGGCGTCGACCTTCGAGCGGAAGGCGTCCTCGGCATAGCCGGAGATGTAGATCACCCTGATATCCGGGCGCCGGGCCTCGACCACCTTGGTCAGCGTCGGGCCGTCCATTTGCGGCATGACGACATCGGTGACCAGCAGATCGATCGGCTGCTCGGAAGCTTCCATCAGCTCAAGCGCGGTCTCGCCGCTATCGGCCTCGAGCACGGTATAGCCCTTGTTGCGGAGCGCCCGCGCACCGAACATGCGCACCGCATCCTCGTCCTCGACCAGCAGGATCGTGCCATGGCCGGTCAGGTCGACGGTCATCTTGCTCTCGCCGGCGCGCTCGGTCACCACTTTTTGGCTTTCAGCGGCCTCGAACTGCGGCAGGAAAATATTGAAACTCGCCCCCTGCTCCGGCTCGCTGACGACGAACACATAGCCGCCGAACTGCTTGACGATACCGTAGACGGTGGAGAGGCCGAGCCCGGTTCCCGCACCGCCTTCCTTGGTGGTGTAGAACGGCTCGAAAATCTTGCCGACATGCTCCTTCGGAATGCCCATGCCGGTATCGTTCACTTCGATCAGCACATAATCACCCGGCGGCAGTAAATCGTGCCCCATGCGCACGGATTGGGTTTGCGCGACATTGCTAGTGCGGATGGTGAGCGTACCGCCGCCCTTCATCGCATCGCGCGCATTGACCGCGAGATTGATGATGATCTGTTCGAACTGCCCCTGATCGGCCTTGATATAGGTGACGTCGCGGCCGTGGATCATCTTCATCTCGATCGTCTCGCCGATCAGGCGGCGCAGCAAATTGGTCAAATCCGCCAGAATGTCGGTGACCGAGAGGACTTCCGGTTTCAGCGTCTGCTGGCGCGAAAAGGCGAGCAGCTGGCGCACCAAATTGGCCGCCCGGTTGGCGTTTTGCTTGATTTGCATGATGTCGGAGAAGGTGCGGTCGCCGGCCTGGTGGCGCATGAGCAGAAGGTCGCAGAAGCCGATAATGGCGGTCAGCAGATTGTTGAAATCATGGGCGATGCCGCCGGCAAGCTGGCCGACGGCCTGCATCTTCTGCGCCTGGGCGAATTGCAGCTCGAGGCTCTTCTGGTCCGTCGTGTCGACGGCATGAACGATGATTTCGGAATCTTCCGCCGCCGCCCTCTCGATGCGGCTGACGAAGAGCGCGGCGACGCGTTCGTCCTTGCCTTCGACATGAACTTCGAGCGGCAAATCGACATCGCGGTCGCCGAGGATCGCTTCGAACGCCTGCTCGACCCCCGGGCGTTCCCCGGCAGAGATGAATTCGGTAAGCTTGCGGCCGCCTGAGCTGCCCGGCGGCACATTCACCAGGCGCTCCAGCGCCTCGTTATATTCGACCAGCGCGCCATTCCGGTCGAGCACGGCGACGCCGATCGGCGCGCCGTCGAAGAGCTGATGGAAGCGTTGGGTGAGGCCGGACGTCTCGCCCTCGTCCGTCGCCTCGCGCAAACTGATGACGCCAAGTACATCGGCCGATGCCGCCGGCTCAGCGGCCTCTCCGGCGAGGCCATGGCGCCACTCATGAACGCTGGCCGCGGCAGCCGGTTCGGCGCCCCCCGGCACCAGCAGTTCGATTTCGCCGTCGCCCTCCAGCGCGCCGTTGGCCAGCGTCCCGCCGGGCCGCCATCCGGCGCCATTGCCGCCGACATAGGGCGCGAGGCCATTCCGGTCGGCGATCAGTTCGCCGCGTTCCTTGCCCAGCGTTCTGGCCAGGGTCTCGTTGACATAGATGAGCTCGCCGTCGCGCTTGGCCGCATAGACGCCCGACGGCGTGCCATCAAGCAGCGCCGCCAGCAATTTCTCGCGCCCGTTGGTGAGTATCGGCTCTTGCCGTGCGGGCGCCGAACCCTGTCGCGCCGCCGGGGTGTCCGCCTCTTGCGCTTCACTCGGCGCTTCGACATGCGATGTGGCGGGCCGCCGGGTCAGGGCCGCGCCGGTCACCGCCAATAGGACAACCAAGCCCGGCCAGAGCGCCGCTTCAGCCGCCGGAACCAGGGCGGCAACAATCAGGGCCGCGGCGCCCAGCACCGCACCCAACCCGAGAATCCAGGTCATCGCGCCAATCCGATCCTGCTCTCTATCATGCGCGGGAGCCATCTTGCCTCATTTTGCCCTTCAGACGCCAGACATAGCCGATAACCTCGGCGACCGCCTTGTAATGCTCGACCGGAATTTCCTCGTCGAGATCGACCGTTTCGTAGAGCGCGCGGGTGAGCGGCGGATTGCGCATGATTGGCACTTCGTTTTCTTCCGCCACTTCGCGAATGCGCTTGGCGACCAGGTCGGCGCCCTTGGCAATCAGCGTCGGCGCGCCCGTCGCGTTGTCGTCATATTTCAGCGCGACGGCGTAATGGGTCGGGTTGGTCAGCACCACATCGGCCTCGGGAACCGCCGCCATCATGCGGCCGCGGGCGCGCTCCTGGCGAAGCTGGCGGATCTTGCCCTTGATCTGCGGGTCGCCTTCGGTCTGCTTGAACTCGTCCTTGATCTCCTGGCGCGACATGCGCATCTGCTTGATGAATTCGAAGCGCTGATAGAGATAATCGAGCCCCGCGATCAAAGCGAGGATCGAAACGACACCGATCAGCAAACGCGTCACCAGATCATGGATTTTCTCCATGAATGCTTCCGTCGACATGCTGGTCAAGAGCTCGAGGCCCTCCAATTCGGGCATGACGGTGGCGACACCGACGGCGCCGACAATGACCAGCTTTGCGATGCCCTTGGCAAACTCGGTTACCGAGCGCATCGAGAAGAGACGTTTGAATCCCTTCACCAGGGAAATTTTCTTCAGCTCGGGCTTGACCGGCTCGGTGGAGAAATTGATACCGCGCTGCAGGAAGCCCGAAGCCAAGGCGGCGACGACAAAGATCGCGAGCGGCACGCCCAGGGTGGAAATCAGGATAAACCCGATATTGCCGAGCCCGCTCGGCGCGTCGGCATCACCCAGGCGGATCAAATGCGGTTCGGCAATGAATGGCCGCATCGAGCTTGCCACATTGCCCATCAAGCTCGGCAAGATCACGACCACGACAATCGCTGCGGCGGTCAGCATGACCAGATTGGTCACCTCGCGCGAATTGACCCCTTGGCCTTTCTTTTTCGCGTCTTCGAGCTTCTTTAGTGTCGGCTCTTCTGTTTTTTGTGATTGATCTTGTTCTTCCGCCATGGCTCAGCCTCCACTCAGAATGATGGAGAACGGACGCACATATTGGTCGAGATACCACGTCATGATGGCGCCGAGCGCCATCGCGAAGATCGCGAAGCCGAGCATGATCTGCAGCGGCATGCCGATGAAAAACACATGCATCTGCGGCATGAGGCGCGCCATCAGGCCGAGCCCGACCTGGAAAATGATCGCGAACAAGAGCACCGGCGCGCCCAATTGCAGCGCCAGTTTGAAGCCCTCGCTTACCAGCCGCGTCGCCATTTCGGCGAAATCATTGGTCGGCGGCGTGGTGCCGGCGGGGAACACCTCATAGCTCCGGATCAGCGCCCCCAGCATCATATGATGGAGATTGGTGACGAAGATCAGCAGGACGCCCATGAGTCCGAGGAAATTACCGGTGAGGGTACCCTGGGTGCCCTGCGTCGGGTCGAACACCTGGGCCGCGGTCAGGTTGGTCGATTGGGCGATCAGAAAACCGGTGGTTTGCAGTACGGCAAGCAGAAAGCGCGCCATGGCGCCGAGAAAGAGCCCGACGACGATCTCGCCGATCAACAGCACGAAAAGCGCGAGAATGCCCGACGGCATGGCAGGCAGGCCGGCGCTGACCAGGGGCGCGATGATGAACGCGATGAGGAGCGCGAGCAGCAACCGGATACGCGAGGAGACGTAAATCTCGCCGAAGCCGGGAAGCAGCATCAAACCCGCGCCGATGCGGGAAAAGACGAGGAAAAACGCGAAAAGCTCGGTTTCGAGGAAGTTGGCCAACATGGCGCTGAACGGTTAGCCGCCAGTGGCGATTCTGTCGAAAAGCCCCTGGGAGAAGCTGGTGAGGGTCGAAATCATGAACGGTAAGAGGACCAAGACGGCGAGAAAGATCACGATGATCTTGGGCACGAAGGTCAGGGTCATTTCCTGAATCTGCGTCAGCGCCTGGAAAAGCGCGATGACGAGGCCGACCATCAGCGCGATGCCCATGATGGGTCCGCCCATCTTGAGCAGCGCCCATATGGCTTCGCGGCCGATATCGATAACCTCGGCGGTATTCACGGCTTGATCCCCGCCGTCAGATCGGCATGCGCAGGATATCCTGATAGGCGGAAACCACCTTGTCGCGTACCGCAATCACCGCCTGCATGGTGATCTCCGCGCTTGAGACCGCGGTTACCACGGATCCCAGATCGCCCGGATTGACCAGCGCCTGGGCGCTGACGAATTCGCTGGTGCGCGATGTGGCCGCCGCCTCGTTGACCGCCGATTTCACCAGATTGGAGAAATCGCCGCCCGCCGACTGGGCGCCGTCGTTGGTGGCTTGCTTTGCAGCGGAATTGTTACCGAGTTGCCGCGAGGCGTAAGCGGCCGCGGCATTGGCTATTTTAACATCCATGTTCAAGCTGCCTTTTTGGTCCGATGTTTATTATGTCGCCCATTCGGTCTTGGCCGGCTTGGGCTTATCGACGTCGATCCTTCTTAGTTAAGGATGTCGATCGTCCGTTTGAGCATGTCTTTCGCCACGCTGACGATGCTCAAATTCGCTTCGTAACTGCGCTGTGCCTCGCGCATGTCGCCCATTTCGATCAGGGCATTCACGTTGGGCATCATCACATAGCCCTGCTCGTTCGCACCGGGATGGCCGGGGTCGTATTTCCGGCCGAAATCGGATTTATCGACCGCGATGCGCTGGACGCCGACCAGGCGGATACCGAGCTCGCGGTCCAACTCATTGCTGAAAGTGATCAGCTTGCGGCGGTAGGGCTCGTCGTCGGGCGAATTGGCGCTGGCCCCGGCATTCGCCAGGTTCTCGGCCACGATACGCATACGCTCGCCCTGCACATGCATGCCGGCGGCGGAAGTTTGCAAAATTTTTGTCAGGTCCATGACCTATCCGATCGGTAATTTTTAGTTTTTTAACGCGGCGATGTGAGGGCGGAGCGGATGATCGCCAGATGTTTGCGGTAAAGATTGGTCGTCAGTTGATAATCCATCGCCGTCTGGGCGACCTTCATCATCTCCTGCTCCAGCAAGACGTCATTGCCGGTCATCGACTCGGCCTTGTCGTCATCCCTGGGCTTGAGCTTGAAATTGTCCGACCCGGACGCCGAGACGCTGGTGAGATGACCGGCACGGGTTACCTTCGCGCCGAGCTTGCCGGTGCCCGCCCGCAGCATCTTGTCAAACGACAGCGGGTTGAGGTCCTTGGCCTTGTAGCCAGGCGTGTTGGCGTTTGCCACATTGGTGGCAATAAGCTGCTGACGCTGGGAGAGCCACTCCATACGCTGGCTCATCATGCGGAACAGAGGAATATCGCTGAGATTCATTCTCGCTCGGCCGTTGCCTTGCTGGTCCGAGCGATTTTGGCGCTAGATCATTAAATTTCGGTAAAATGAATTGCTTTCATTAATCAACTATTTAGGCCTTATAGGCGGGCATGCCGCGCGCGCGCGCCGCGCTCGATCGCGGCCGAATGCAGGCGCTCCAAACCAAGCCGATTGCGCAGAATTTGAAGCAGGCGAAGCTCTTCCTGGGAGAGCTTGCCGTCGGCTACCGCGACGTCGCAGGCCAGCGCATAGGCCGTTTCATAGAGCTTTTCCGGCAATCCTTCCTTGATTCGCGCCAAAAGCGTGTCGAGACCGTCCTCGACTTGCAGCAATTCGGCGCATTCGGCGGCCGCCTGGGGCAGTTGATCGGTATCGTAATCGCGGAAGATGGGGAGCCCCTGAACCTCGTCGCCGATGGCGAGAATTTCCGCGTCCGTCATGTCGCTATCCGCCGCCGACACCATAACCATGGTGTAAATCAACGCCTTGTGATGGCTGATCGGCTCAGATCCCGCTGCATTGCTCGCCATAATCTCTCTTTCCTCGGGTCATTCGAAAGCAGCCTCATAGGCGATAACGGGCCCATGGGCAAGAGCGTCTTTAGTCCGGATTGCCGAGAAATTGGCGAATTTCGCCGATCGTTTCGGCCAGGCCCGCCCGCTCGACCGGCACGTCCTCGGGAAAAGCGCCGCAAAGCCGGCTCGGCAGCGCCGAATCGAGCATGACGAAGACGCCCTTGTCGTCGGCGCGGCGCACCAGGCGGCCATAGGCCTGTTTGAGCTTGAGGCGGGTCAGCATATCGTCATAGCGCGCGCCGCCGAAGCGCCGCTTGCGTGCCTTGTGGAGAATATCGGGTCGCGGCCAGGGCACCCGGTCGAAGACGATCAGCCTGAGGCTGCGCCCCGGCACATCGACGCCGTCGCGCACCGCATCGGTGCCGAGGAGGCAGCTATCCTCGTCGGCGCGGAAGATATCGACCAGGGTCGAAGTGTCGAGCGGGTCGACATGCTGGGCCCAGAGTCGCAAACCGGCATCGTCGAGCGGACCGGCGATCCGGCCATGGGCCGCGCGCAGCCGGGTGATCGCGGTAAAGAGCCCGAGCGCGCCGCCGCCCGAGGCCTTGAACAGCTCGCGATAGGCGGCGGCGACCTGCTCGCCATCATTGCGCCGGACATCGCCGACGACGAAGATTCGCGTCTGTTCGCCATAATCGAAGGGCGAGGGCACCTCCGCCCGCAGGGTCTCCGGCCCGGCCACATGGCGCACGCCGGTGCGCGCCTCGGCGCCCTCCCAATCCGCCGCCACATCGCCCGAGCCGTCGCGTAAAGTGGCCGAGGTGACGATGGCGCCATGCGACGGGCTCAGCACGGTTTCGGCAAAGGGCAGGGTCGGGTCGATGAAATGGCGGTGCATGCCGAGATCGATATCGCGCCCCTCGCTGCGCTGGATGGCGAACCAATCGACGAAGCCGTCATCGGGAATCTCCTCCGGCGCGTCTTCATTGGCGCTGGCCGGGGTGAGCGCCAGGCATTGCAGCATGGCGCACCAGGAAGCGAGCTGTTCCTCGGCGCGCCGGGCGATGCCGCGCACCACCCCTTCGATGCGGGCGCGCTGGGCGCTGTCGAGGCTGTCGGATTTTTCATCGAGCAGGGCGGCGAGGCGCTGGGCGAGCAGCACAAGCGGACGGCGAAGGGCGCCGAGCGCCTCATCGAGGGTCTCCGCCGCCGCGGCCATGCCTTCGATTTCCGGCAGGGTGGCCGCTTCGATGCTGTAGGGGCCGTCGCGATCATTTGAGCGCGCCACGACCTGCTGGCGCACGAGGGCGAGAAACTGCTCCGTCGGCCCTTGGGCGCCGCCCTCGGCGATGCGCTTCGCCCACTCGTCGGAAGGCAGCGCCCTGGCCGCCTGAAGCGCGTCCTTCAACGCCTCGAGGGCAGCTTCATCCTCGGCGATCAAATCCTCGATGCGGCTCTTCAACCCCCGCCGGCGCGCGCCGCGCTGGCGTTCCGCGCCCATCAGCCAGCGCCGGAGCTCGCGCGCTTCCGCGCCGGTCAAATGGGCCGAAAAGGCCGAATCGGCGGCGTCGAACACATGATGCCCCTCGTCGAACACGAAGCGCATCGGCGCGCCGCGCTCCTGGCCGGCAAAGGCGCCGCGCGCCGCCTGCACCATCACCAGCGCATGATTGGCGATGACGATCTCGGCGCCGCGCGCCTTGCGCTGATTCTTCTCGACGAAGCATTTGCGGTAATGCGGGCAGGCGGAATAGATGCATTCGCCGCGCCGGTCGGTGAGCGCCAGCGTACGGCCATAGCCGAAGAGATCGGCCAGCCAGGCGGGGAAATCGCCGCCCACCATGTCGCCGTCCCGCGTCGCCTCGGACCAGCGCGCCATCATGGCGAGAGCGATACGCTCGTTCGAGACCAGCACGCTGCGGCCGACCGCTTCTTCCAGGTTCAGCAGGCAGAGATAATTCTCCCGCCCCTTGCGCACCACCACCTTGTCGGCCTTGACCGTGCCGTCGGGAAAGAGCTTGTCGAGCTCGCCATCGATTTGGCGCTGCAGATTGCGGGTGAAGGTCGAGAGCCACACCGTGCCCTCGTTCTTCTCCGCCCAGACGCTGGCCGGCGCGATATAGCCCAGCGTCTTGCCGACGCCGGTGCCGGCCTCGGCGAGCACGAGATGGGGCTCCTCCTGTTCCTCCGCCGGCTGAAAGGCACCGCACACGGCGGAGGCGTAATCCGCCTGTTGCGGGCGCGCCTCGGCGCCTTTGCCGAGAAGCTCCGCCAAACGCGCCCGCGCCTCGGTGGCGCCGACGCCGAAATGACTCGGCGCCGGCTGAGGCGGCACTTCCTGCCATTCCTTCAGCCGCGTCCAGACCGCGAGCGCGGTGTTGTCGCTGCCCGGCGCCTTGCCCACCGGCGCCGGGCCGAGCGCCTGCATGACGGCTTCGCCCCATATCCACCCGGCTTTTTCCAGCACCCGGGCGATGCGGTGCGCCGCGTCCTCCTCCGGCAATTCCGCCAAGCCGAGCAGCAGTGACGCCGCGGCGTCGAGCAGCAAAACGGCCTCGCCGTCATGATCAGCCGGGCGCGGCAGGGAGAGTGCGTCGGCCAGTCCCATCGCGGTCGGCAGGCAGAATTCCGCCGGGCGGGCGAATGCGAACAGCTCCAGGAGATCATAGGCATGGAAGGCGTTGATGCCGAGGCGGCGCGCCATGGAACGGGCATGGCAGACGAAGGGCGGCGGGCCCTCGGCAAGGCGGCGGGCCGCTTCCGCCGGGGCGATCTCCTCGATCTCGCCGCCCGGGCCGAGCCACACCGCGCGTCCCGGCGCGAGCACCAGCGCCGGCGCCTCGGGCAGCGCCACGCGCGGCTTTTTTTCATTGTCGGACAGACGGGTTCGCGCCATCGCGGCAGTATAGCGGTTGACGCGCCCGGTACGCTTGACGCATTTTGCGCGCCACGCGAATTATTTCATTTGTTGGAGTGGATCAGCGATGACCGCCGATTTGGCCGCGCTCCGCGCGCTCGCCGAGGATGCCAAGGCCTGGCCGTTCAAGGAAGCGCGCGCGCTTGCCGAGCGTTTCGCGAAACAGCCGCCGGTGGGCGGCACTGTGCTGTTCGAAACCGGCTACGGTCCCTCCGGCCTGCCCCATATCGGCACCTTCGGCGAGGTTGCGCGCACCACCATGGTGCGCCACGCCTTCTCGCTCATTTCCGACTTGCCGACCCGGCTGATTGCCTTTTCGGACGATATGGACGGCCTGCGCGGCGTGCCGGACAATATCCCCAATGGCGAGGCGATGACGGCCCATCTCGGCAAACCGCTGACCCAGGTGCCCGACCCGTTCGGCACCCATGAGAGCTTCGGCCATCACAACAATGCGCGCCTGCGCGCCTTTCTCGACGCGTTCGGCTTCGACTACGAATTCAAGAGCGCGACCGAGGCCTATCAGAGCGGCGAATTCGACGCGGCGCTCCTAGATGTGCTGGCCCATCACGAGGATATCCTCGCCGTCACCCTGCCGACGCTCGGCGCCGAACGTCAGGCCACCTACAGTCCCTTCCTGCCGGTCTGCCCCGATACCGGGCAGGTGTTGCAAGTGGCGATCGAGGCGCATGATGTCGACGCCGGCACGGTGCGCTACCAGAACGACAACGGTAAGACCGTGGAGCTGCCGGTCACCGGCGGCCATTGCAAGCTGCAATGGAAGGCGGATTGGGCGATGCGCTGGCATGCCCAGGGCGTGCATTACGAAATGGCGGGCAAGGATCTGATCTCCTCTGTCGAGCTTTCGAGCAAAATCTGCCGCATCCTCGGCTCGACCCCGCCGGAAGGTTTTATCTACGAGCTGTTCTTGGATGAAAACGGCGAGAAGATTTCGAAATCGCGCGGCAATGGCCTCACCATCGACGAATGGCTGCGCTACGGCACGCGGGAGAGCCTGTCGCTTTATATGTTCGCCACGCCGCGCCGCGCCAAGCGCCTGCATTTCGACGTGATCCCGCGCCATGTCGACGATTATCTCAGCCATCTCGGCAAATATCCCGAGCAGGGCGCGGCGGAGCAGCTGGAGAACCCGGTCTGGCATATCCATGCCGCCCAGCCGCCGGCGCCGGAGGCAGGCATCGGCTATGCCATCCTTCTCAACCTCGCCAGCGTCTGCAATACGGAGGACCCGGCGGTCCTGTGGGGCTTCATCACCCGCTACGCGCCGGACGCGTCACCCGGGGCAACGCCCATCCTTGACGACCTGGTAGCGCTCGCGATCAATTATTACCGCGATTTCGTCAAGCCGGAGAAGCGCTACCGCCGGCCCGACGCGGCAGAGGCGGGCGCGCTCGAGGATTTGATTGCGGCGCTCGAAGCCCTGCCCGAGGGCGCGGCGGCCGAGGATATCCAGTCCGAGGTCTATGAAATCGGCAAGCGCCACGGCTTCGAGAATTTGCGCGACTGGTTCAAGGCGCTCTATCAGATTCTGCTCGGCCAGGAGCAGGGGCCGCGCATGGGCTCGTTTATCGCACTTTACGGCATCGCCGAGACGGTGGCGCTGATAAGACGGGTGCTCGCCGGCGAAGATCTCGCCGCCTAGAGCAAATCCCGAGCAGGCGGTTTCGCCTGCGACGACGCATTTGCTTCAACGACAAAGACGCGGCTCAGTCGCCGCTCGAGCGCACCTGAACAGGCTGCACCAACGGCTTCTCGGTCGGTACCGGGGCGCGGCGCGGTGCGAAGAGATTGCGGCCCTCCGCCACCTGCCAGGCGAGAAGCGCCGGCGTGCCGATGACCAATTCCCGCACCCGTTTGATGAGCGAGAGCGCGAGCGCCACTTCCGGCCCGAGGCCGACCACGGCGCCGAGCAGAACGAACGCGCCTTCCTGCACGCCGACCGCGCCGGGCACGAAGAAGGCCGCCGCGCGTACCGCGAGGATGAGGCTTTCCAGCAACAGCGCATCGGCGATGGTGACCGGGATATCCATGAAATAAAGCGCGAGCCAGATTTCCGCCGCGCCGAGGGTCCAGGCGAGCATCTGCCCCGCCGCGTTGAGGGTCAGCGCCCAGCGCCGGCGATAAAGGTCGCGTATCGCTTCATCCAGCGCCGCCGCGCCGCCGACGGCATTGACCCAATCGCGGCCCTTGGCGACGCGCGACACCAGGCCGACCAAAAAGCCGAACAGGCCGCGATGCTGAAAGATGCAAAATCCGATGACCAGCAGCAGGCCGAGACCGACTCCGGCGCCCGCGCCCTTGGCGATATCGTTGTTGCCGTAATGCGCCAGCAACAGGCCGACGCCGACCAACGTAAAGAGAAGCTGCGTCAGGGTGCTGAGGGTCAAATCGACGACGACGCTGGCGCCGACGGTCCGCCCCGGAAAGCCCCGCATAACGAGGAGCCGGGTGCGCACCAGCGCGCCACCGACCTGGAATGCCGGCATCAGCGTGTTGACGCCTTCGCCGACCCAGCGTGCCCACAGCAACAGCGGGACGGGACGCGGCGTGTCCCTGGGGAAGAGGAAGCGCCAGACATAACCGTCGAGCGCGATCGGCACCAGGCGGGAGACGATGACGAACACCAGCCCCCAGCCGACCCCCCCCA
>CAZUVO010000021.1:0-6361 GCA_964623955.1 uncultured Rhizobiaceae bacterium | reverse complement strand
GCCGCAATAGCGGCGGCGACATCGCCCGCGCCCTGATAGATTACCAGGGCGATGATCGCGCCGATCCCCGCGATCAGCGCGCTGAATCCGACAACTCGCACAGGCGGTGTTTCCCTCCAACGCATTCGGACCGCGCCCTGGCGATCCTGCGGCCGATTCGCAAACCACCGCAGACGAGCTTATTCCGACCGTCTTGCGGCGGCGACCGCAAAACCTTACCCGATCGGGCGATTCCTTGCAAAGCCGCCGCAATTCTTGGAGATTTTCCGCGAACTTCGGTTCGCTCCCGTAAGCGATTGTTTTCTAGGCGTTTTACTCGATCACACCGGCTTCCAAGCCGGCAGCCATACGTAAATAACCCCGTCGCCGCGCCGCGGGTAAGATATTAACCATAAATCAAGGCTCTCACGGCAGTCTGTGAGGGTGACCAAGAAAAATATACGGCTCCGGAATGTCTGTCCTGTTTCATAGTCTTGTCGCCTTGAGCTATATCGCCCTCGGCGCGGTGGCCGCGTTCGGCCTGCCGCTGCTCAGCGCCGGTATCGAACCGATGCTCGCCATGTTCGCCGGCGGCGCGGTGTTGGTCGTCGGCGCGATCGGGCACCAAGCGCTGGTGCAAGCGACGCGCGGCCGATACATCGCGCGCGAGCTCAGCCTGGTAAGTTCGTCCAGCGAGGCCATGCAGCGCGAGCTGCAAGATGCGCGCGACGAGCTGCGCGATATCAAAACCAAAATCAGCGGCGGGTACGAGTTTTCCGCCTCGGGCCCCGATGCGGACGGCGGCGCGCGCTCCAGCAACGAGGTGCTGGGCGAGCTTCGCCTGCTGCGCACCCTGTTCTCGCAATTGACGAGCAAGAAGAGCGGGAAAAAGAAGCAGGCGGCGACAAATGCCGAAACACCCGCTGGCGATACCGCCCCGTCGCCACAAGAGCCGCCGGCCGAGGCGCAAGTGGAGCCGGTCCTGGACGCGCCCAAGCCCCTCGTCCTCGATAGGCCCGAAGACGAAGTCAAAGCGAAACCGACCAGCGAATACCGCGCCGGCTATATGGGCTTGAGCAGCACCCTGCAGCAAGACCAGGAGCCGGAAGCGGCAAAGTTTCCCGATGCGCGCAGCCAGCGCATCCCGCCGGCTCAGCCCTATGGCAGCAATGCCCAGGATATTCTCGCGATCACCCGCGATGCCCTGGAGCGCGCCCGGGTGAGCCTCTTCCTGCAGCCCATCGTCTCCCTGCCGACGCGCCGGGTCGAGTTCTACGAAGCCTATTCCCGCATCCAGGACCATGACGGGAACTATATCGGCCCGCACCAATATCTTGAGCTGGCCGAGCGCGCCGGTCTTGTCGGCGCCATCGACAACAATCTCCTGTTCCGCTGCATTCAATTGCTGCGCCGGGTCCGGCGGCACAATCGGGACTATGGATTTTTCTGCAACGTCTCGCCGCACACGCTGCGCGACGACGCCTTCTTCAGCCAGTTCATCGAGTTCCTGTCGGAGAATCTCGAACTGGCGGACGATCTGATTTTCGAGTTTTCGCAGTCCGATGTGGAAACCCATTACAACGAATTCGCCGACAATCTCGACCGCCTGGCCAAATTGGGCTTCACCTTCTCGATCGACCGGGTCGACCGTCTCGACTTCAATTTTACCGAGCTTGCCAAACGCAATTTTATGTATGTGAAGGTCGATGCGGAGAATTTGATCTCGCTCGCGAGCACCGAACGGGGCGAGGACCAGCTGCACTATTTGCAGGAGGATCTCATCGATTCGCGGGTCACGATGATCGTCGAGAAGATCGAAACCGAGCCGCAACTGGTCGAGCTGCTCGATCACAATATTCGTTACGGCCAGGGCTATCTGTTCGGCGAGCCGCGCGAAAGCAAGACCTGAGCCCGGCCCTTCCCATCGCGCCGCTTCTGTGACAGAAGCGTGCCGGTGACAATAGAATTCACGCCATGACCGTTCCCCTCATCACCGGCCTCGCCGAAATAAGCGAGGCCTATGACGGATTTATCCTCGATATCTGGGGCGTGATGCATCAGGGCGGCCCGGCCTATGACGAGGCGGTCGACTGCGTCAATGAGCTCCGCGCCGCCGGCAAACGGGTGATCTTCCTGTCGAACGCGCCCCGGCGGGCGGATCGCGTCGCCGAAATCCTGGCGCAAAAAGGCATCGCGCGAGCGACCTATCACGATGTGCTCTCCTCCGGCGAAGCCGCCCGGATCGCTTTCGAAAACGGCGCCGAGCCGGCGCTGAAAGATCTCGGGCAGCGCTATTTCCTGCTGGCGACGCCGGGCGACGACGATCTGCTGCACGGCCTCGATTACCGGCCGGCGGCGACAATCGCCGAAGCGGATTTTCTCCTCGCCATCGGCCTGAGCGACGCGCGGCCGAGCCTCGCTGACCATGAATCCCTGCTGCAAGACGCCGCCGGGCGCGGCCTGGAGATGGTCTGCGTCAATCCCGACCTGGAAGTGATTCGCCTCGGCATCCGCGAGCTCTGCGCCGGCGCACTGGCGGCGCGTTACGAAGAGCTCGGCGGGCCGGTGGTCTATATCGGCAAGCCGCATCCTCTGGTCTACGGACTTTCCCTCGAGCGGCTCGGCATGGCGACGCGGGCGCGGGTGCTCGCGGTCGGCGATGGTCTCGCGACCGACATCAAGGGCGCCCAGGCGGCGGGCATCGATTCCCTGCTGGTGACCGGCGGCCTGCTTGCCGAGGAGCTCGGTGTCTCGCGCCTCGATGCGCCGGCGCCGGACGCGGTCACGGCGGTTTGCGACGCGGCGCAGGCCCGCCCACGCGCCGCCATCCCGGCACTCCGCTGGTAGGGCGGCGGCCGATCCCGGGTTTTCAAAAGATTTTTATTGGTTTGTGCGCAGCCCATTGCCGATAGTGGAGCCATGACGGCCATGGCGAGACGGATTTCGTGGCTCACGCCCGGGCGGCCGCAAATGCTGCCGCTCCTGGTGGCGCTGCTCTTGTTGGCGGGCGGTATCGTCTATTTGAGCGGCGCCGTCGGCGGGCGTCAGGCGGCGCTCTATCTGATCGGCGGCGGCCTCGGCATCTCGCTCTATCACGCCCTGTTCGGTTTTACCGGCGCCTATCGCCGGCTGATCTCCGAGGGCCGCGGCTCGGGCGTGCGCGCGCAATTGATCATGCTCGCCGCGGCAAGCATCGTCTTCGCGCCGCTCCTGGCAAGCGGCAACCTGTTCGGGCAGAATTTGAGCGCGGCGCTGGCGCCGATCGGCGTGTCGGTCATGGCCGGCGCCTTCCTGTTCGGCATCGGCATGCAGCTCGGCGGCGGCTGCGCCTCGGGCACGCTCTTCACCGTCGGCGGCGGCAGCACGCGCATGGTGGTGACCCTGATCGCCTTCGTCGCCGGATCCCTCGCCGGCTCGGCCCACCTCCCCTGGTGGCTCGCCCAGCCCAAGATCGGCTCGGTTTCGCTCTATGGCGAGATCGGCTGGCTCGGCGGCCTCGCCCTGCAGCTCGCCTTCATCGCCGCGCTCGCATATCTAACCGTGCGCATCGAGCGCAAGCGCCATGGCACACTCGAGGCCGGCGAGAAGATCGCCGGCGGGCGCGAGATATTTCATCGCCTGCTGTTCGGCCGCTGGCCGCTGCTGTGGGGCGCGCTGGCGCTGGCGGTGCTCAACATCGCCACCCTGCTGGTCGCCGGGCGGCCCTGGGGGATCACCTGGGGCTATACCTTGTGGGGCGGCAAGATCGCCGAGGCGAGCGGCCTCGACATCGCCGGCTGGACCTTCTGGCAATGGCCCTATCCGGCGCGCATGCTTCAAAGCGGTATCGAGCAGGACATAACCTCGGTGATGAATATCGGCATCGTCATCGGCGCCGCGCTCGCCGCCGCCCTCGCCGGGAAGCTTGCCCCGGTGATGCGTATCCCGCCGCGCTCCCTCGCCGCCGCCCTGATCGGCGGCCTCTTACTCGGCTATGGCGCGCGCCTCGCCTTCGGCTGCAATATCGGCGCCTTTTTCAGCGGCGTCGTGTCCGGCAGTCTGCATGGCTGGGTGCGGCTGGTGTTCGGTCTTCTCGGCACCTTCGCCGGCGTCTATCTCCGCCCATTGTTCGGCCTCGAGGTCAATACGGACTTCCTGCCCCGGCTGTTGCGGAAAGCGGCATCATGATTATACGCCTTTTTCTTGTCGCACTGATCCTGGCCGGCATCGGCACCGCCGCCGCCCATTGGAGCGCGTTTACCGTGGCAGGGGTCGAAAGCTGGGTCGATTCCTTCGGCGGCTGGGCGCCGGTTCTCTTTATCGCCGCCTACAGCATCGTCACCCTTTTTTTCGTCCCGGCCTCTTTGTTCACCCTGGCGAGCGGCGCTCTGTTCGGGCCGTTATGGGGCTCGGTCTATAGCCTGACCGGCGCGGGCCTCGGCGCGGTGCTGGGGTTTCTTATCGCGCGCTATATCGTCTCTGACTGGGTCGCCACTCGCTCCGGCCCCCGCGTGACGCGCTTCATGGAGAGCGTCGCCCGGGACGGCTGGCGCTTCGTCGCCTTCACCCGCCTGGTTCCGGTCTTTCCCTATATGCCGCAGAACTATTTTTACGGCGCCTCGCGCATCCCGCTTGGCGAATACGCCGTCGCCTCCGTCGTTTTCATGCTGCCCTCGACCGTCGCCTATACCTGGCTCGGCCATATCGGCATGGAAGCGGCATCGGGGCGCGACAATTGGGTCGAGATCGGCCTGTTCGGCCTCGCGGCCCTAGTGCTGATTTTCTTTCTGCCGCGCATCATCAGATATTTTCGCCGTTAGCGCATGGCAGGTCCAAAGCGCCATGGTGAGGGTGAGGAGCGCACCGGCCTGATGCAAGGCGCCGAGCGAAACCGGCACGTATAGCAGCAGCGTGGCGATGCCGAGGCCGAGCTGCACCAACACCATCGCTCCCCATGCGGCGAAGGCGCGCCTGGCGCCACGGGAGAGCGGCGCGCGCAGGCTGAAGCCCCACAAGACGAGAGTGGCAATTACGCTTAAGAGGGCGAGGAGACGGTGATCGAGCTGCACCAGCGGCAGGTTTTCGAAGAAATTCCGCCACCAGGGCTCGAGGCGGAAAATATCCGCCGGCACGAAGCGGCCATCCATCAGCGGGAAACTGTTATAGGCCAGGCCGGCATCATTGCCGGCGACGAAGCCGCCGGTAAGGATGGTGAGGAAGATCACCGCGGTCAGGATGGGAGCCGCGATGCGAAAGTGCCGGCCTTCTCCGCCCGAGGACAGCTGTGGATTCCACAAAGACATCGCGACCCAGAGGATATAGGCATAGATCACCACAGCGAGGCCGAGATGGGCGGTTAGCCGGTAGGCGCTGACATCGGGCCGGTCGACCAGGCCGCTCTGCACCATGTACCAGCCCAAGAGCCCTTGCAGCCCACCGAGAACGAACATCACAGCGAGCTTGGGCGCGAGGCGCCAGTTGAGGCGGCGGCGGATGAGGAAATAGAGAAACGGCAAGACAAAGGCGACGCCGATGGCTCGGCCCAATACCCGGTGGCTATATTCGAACAGGAAGATCCGCTTGAACTCGCCCAGCGTCATGCCGAGATTGATCTTCTGATATTCCGGGAACTGCTGATATTTACCGAACACTTCTTGCCAGGCCGCGTCGTTCATCGGCGGCAACACGCCCATCAGCGGGCGCCATTCGACCATGGAAAGACCGGAATGGGTGAGCCGGGTCACGCCGCCGAGCAAGACCATGGCGAAGATCAGCCCGCACATGACGAACAGCCAAACGGCGATCGCGCGCTCCCGCTTGGGCGCCGGTAACATCTCGGTCTAGTCGGCCGGCCGGCGTTTGAGCATCTGCATGCCGACCATGCTCATCACATCCTCGCCATGCTGATTGAAAATGGTCATGCGGTATTTGAGGACGCCGCGGTCGGGCTTGGAACGCGACGGGGTGACTGCGATCGGCTCGGCCCGCAGACGCAGCGTATCGCCCGGGCGCACCGGCTTGAGCCAGCGCAGCTCGTCCATGCCGGGCGAGCCCAGGCTGGCGCCCGGCGCGAAGACCTGCGCCTGCAATAGCATGCGAAGGCCGATCGCCATGGTCTGTATGCCGCTCGCGATCAGGCCGCCGAACGGCCCCTCTTTCGCCGCCTCGACATCCATGTGAAACGATTGCGGATCGTATTTGAAAGCGAATTCGAGGATTTCCGCCTCGCTCAGGGTCTTGCCTTCGGTCTCGAAAACCGACCCCACGACGAAATCGTCGAGATAGCAGTGAAACATGCGCGCCTCCGGAATAAGCGGGGCGACTTTACGTCTCCCGCCTGCCGCCGCCAAGGCGAAACGTCGCGGCGTTACGCCGCGGGAGCGAAATGGGCCGCTTCCCAGGC
>CAZUVO010000020.1:0-31403 GCA_964623955.1 uncultured Rhizobiaceae bacterium | reverse complement strand
CAAGATGTTGCGGTGCATACGCTCGCGGCGAAGGTCGAGAAACCGGTAGCGCAAGCGCGATTCTTCGCCATATTCATGGTCGCCATGGACCGGTAGCGGCAGCGTTTCCGCCTGATTTTGAATTTCGATATCGCGGATCCGCATTTCGACGTCGCCTGTCGGCAGGCGGCTGTTCACGGTTTCCTCGTCGCGCCGGACGATCGGACCCGAGACGGTGAGCACGGTTTCGGACCGCAATTGGCTAACCGCATCGAACATCTCGTGGTCTGCCTCGACCACGCATTGGGTCAACCCGTAATGATCGCGCAAATCCACGAAGACCAGATGCCCGTGATCGCGTACCCGGTGCACCCAGCCGGATAACCGAGCCTCTTGCCCGACATTTTCAGCGCGTAATTCGTCGCAAGTATGGCTTCTGTAACGGTGCATTCTCGACGGCTCCTGAATTAACCGTGTTCAGACCGCTTCGGTCTCATTACGGCGGGCGAGAAAGCACATGGATCGGGGCCTTTTGTCAAGGGTTCCGGCGCATTGCGCTGGCCGAATCGGCCAGTTTCGCGTAAACACGGGGTTACCTCATGGTGCGACAATTCATCTACAGCCTGACGGTCCTTTTATTCGCTCTTCCGGCCTTTGCCGAGGAGCCTGCGGAGGCGTTCCTCGAAGCGGCAAAGGCGGGTGACAATGCCACCGTCCGAAGTTTGCTGGCCAAGGGCGTGGATATTCATGTCGAGGATTGGGCGGGCTGGCCGGCACTCAATTGGGCAGCCCTGATGCTGCGCAACGACACTATAGAAATATTGCTTAAACATGGCGCCGATATCGAATTTTTGGCCAAGGGCGGCAAGAACAGCGGCCGTCCCCTCATGATGGCAGCAAAAAAATATAATGGCTTGGAAACGGTGAAACTTCTAGTTGCCCATGGTGCGAACGTAAATGGCGCGGACCAGTATGGCCGGACCGCACTTATCATGGCCGCGCGCTATGGGCGTATCGAGACCGTTCGCTTCCTCCTCTCCCAGGGCGCCCGCCCCAACGCCGAAAGCATCATGCAAAAATGGAAGACACCGCTGATCGCGGCGGAGCTGCGCGGCCACGAAGACGTGGTTTCCCTGCTGCTCGAAGCTGGAGCGGAACGATGAATGGCCTAACGGTTATCACCGAGAGCGCGCTGCTCGACCAATATTGTAGCGAATGGCAGAGCGCGGAATATGTCACCGTCGACACCGAATTCATGCGCGAGCACACCTTTTGGCCCAAGCTCTGTCTTATCCAGGTGGGCGGACCCGATGAATCCGTAATCATAGATCCGTTGGTAGATGGGTTGGACCTGACGCCCTTTTTCGACCTGCTCAGCAACAAAAACGTCCTGAAGGTATTTCACGCAGCGCGCCAGGACGTAGAACTCTTTCACCATTTGACGGGCCAATTGCCGGCGCCCCTGTTCGATACGCAGCTCGCCGCGATGGCCTGCGGCTTCGGCGATTCAGTCGGCTATGAGAAGCTCGCAGCCCGCCTCGCCGATGCCCAGATCGACAAAACTCTGCGCTTCACCGATTGGGCGCGCCGCCCCCTCACCGACCGCCAGCTTCTCTACGCCGTGGCCGATGTCAGTCACCTCAGACCAATTTACGACCGCTTGTCGGCCCAGTTGGAAAGCAATGGCAGACGAAGCTGGATTGACGAGGAAATGGAAATCCTCACCAGCCCCGCGACCTATGAAAATCCACCGGAGGAAGCCTGGCGACGGGTCAAGGTGCGCAACGGCAAGCCGCGATTTCTCGCGATCCTGCGCGAAGTCGCCGCCTGGCGCGAGCGGGAGGCGCAGCGCCGCGACGTGCCGCGCAACCGGGTCATCCGGGAAGAGGCTATGACCGAAATTGCGGCCCACGCACCAGCCAGCGTCGACGAGCTCGCCCGGGTACGCGCGATTAGCCAGAAAGTCGCCGAGGGCGATATGGGACAGGCCATCCTGAAGGCGGTCGAACATGCCCTTTCGCTCGACAAGAATTGTTATCCAACCCTGCCCAAGACGATCGAAAAGCCCCAGGGACTGGCACCGCTTCTCGACCTCCTCAAGGTTTTGCTGAAGATGCGTTGCGAGCAATCCGGCGTGGCACAGAAACTGGTCGCCACGGTCAGCGACCTGGAGCAATTTGCTGCCGGCGACGAAACCTCGCCGCTACTCAGCGGTTGGCGACGGGAATTGTTTGGCGAGCTCGGACTCGCCTTAAAGGAAGGGCGCGTGGCGCTCACGGCCAGAAACGGGCAAATTCTCGCAATCCCGCAAGACCCGGAAGCGGCCAAACTCACCGAATCGCCACGCCGCAGCAAACGATCGCGCCGGCGCTCTCGGCGGCCTCGCCGTACCGCGCAGGCGGAATCTCAGTCTGAATAATCCGCTGCTACCGAGAGGCGGGTCAGGAGGTAACGGTTTTCAGCTTGGCTCGCCCCGAACGGTCGGGCGTAACGGCTTCCGGTGGCGCCATGAAGCGTTCATGCAGGTTGAACCGCTGGCCGCCGCTTTCCACGCGCGAATATTCGCCGTCCCGGTCCAACAGCCAGCTTTGCTCCGTGTCCTTCATATTGAAGGTCATAATCTCGTCCATTAGCTTTGCATGGACGCTTTCCTCCAAGATCGGCACCAAAACCTCGACGCGCCAATCGAAATTCCGCGGCATCCAGTCGGCCGAAGAGATATAGACCTTTGCCTGCGGTGACGGCAGTCCATTTCCCGCGCCAAAACAAGCGACGCGGGCATGCTCGAGAAAACGCCCGACAATGCTTTTCACGCGGATATTTTCCGACATTCCAGGGACGCCAGGGCGCAGGCAGCAGACGCCGCGCACCACCAACTCGATGGCGACGCCGGCTTGCGACGCGCGGTAAAGCGCGTCGATCACTTCGCCATCCACCAAAGCGTTGAGCTTGGCCCAAATTGCCGCCGGCCGGTTGGCGCGAGCATGGGTAATTTCATCTTCGATCAGGGATAGAATTTCGTCGCGCAGATCGATCGGCGCGGCGGCGATGCGCTCGAACTTGTCCGGCCGAGCGCCGCCGGTGAGATAGTTGAACAAATAGGCCGCGTCATGGCACAGCGCCGGGTCACAGGTAAAATACGAGAGATCCGAATATACCTTCGCCGTGATCGGGTGATAGTTGCCGGTGCCGAAATGTACATAGCTGCGAATGCCGTCCGTTTCGTGGCGCACGACGAGCGACGCCTTGGCGTGGGTCTTCTTGTCGAAAAAACCGTAAATCACCTGGGCGCCCGCACGCTCCAAATCACGCGCCCATTTGATATTCGCTTCCTCGTCGAAGCGGGCGTTCAACTCGACCAAAGCAGTGACCGATTTGCCAGCTTCCGCCGCTTCGATCAAAGCTCTTACGATGGGCGATTCGTCGCTGGTGCGATAGAGCGTTTGCTTGATCGCGACGACATTGCGATCACGCGCCGCCTGATCGAGAAACTGCACCACCATGTCGAAGCTTTCATAGGGGTGATGGACGATCAGATCCTCGGCGCGGATCGCCGCGAAACAGTCGCCGCCATGCTCCCGCACCCGCTCGGGGAACCGCGCCCGATAGGGCGGGAAGAGAAGGTCGGAACGGCCGCAATCGATAAGCGCTACGGTATCCGCCATGCCGAGCAAGCCGTCGACTTTGACGATGCCGCTATTATCGACCGCCAAGCTGCCGGCGACAAAATCGAGCAGCCCGGACGCCATCCCGGCATTGACTTCCAGGCGAATCACATTGCCGCGGCGGCGCTTCTTAAGCGCGGATTCGAAGACACGCACCAAATCTTCCGCTTCCTCTTCCAGCTCGATATCGCTGTCGCGCAGGATTCGGAACTGCCCCACCCTGACGATCGACGAGCCGACAAAGAGGCGCTCGAGAAATTGCTCAACGAGCTGCTCGATCGGCAAATAGCGCAATGCGCGGCCCGGCCGTGACGGCAATTGGACAAAGCGTTCCACGCCAGCCGGCAAGGGAACCAGCGCCGGACGCGACGAGCCGTCCCGCAACTGCTTCAGTTCCAGAGCCAGCGTGATTCCCAAGTTTGGAATGAACGGAAAGGGATGCGCTGGATCGATAGCGAGTGGCGTCAAGACCGGGAAAAGCCGGTTCATGAAAAATTGCTCGGTCCAATCGCGGTCCGCCTCGTCTAGATCGTCTAGCCCGCAAACCGACACCCCCGCGCCGGCGAGAATGCCGCGCAATTCGTGCCAACAGTCCTGCTGCCGCCCCATCAACTTGCCGGCGCGCGCATTGACCGCGCTCAATTGTTGCGCCGGCGTCAGGCCGTCCTGGCTGAGCTGGCGAACGCCGGCATCCACCTGCCCCCGCAAGCCGGCGAATCGCACCATGTAGAATTCATCCAGGTTCGACGCGGAAATAGAGAGAAAGCGCAAGCGCTCCAACGTCGGCAACGCGAGGTTCTCGGTCTCCTCGATCACGCGCTCGTTAAACGCCAGCCAAGATAGCTCGCGATTGATAAAGCGCTGCTCGGGCGCGAAATCGCCCAGCTCGATCGGTTCGGCGTTGGTTGTGCGGTCTACCATATGTGATGCTCGATCCGGCGCCGCTCAAGGTGCCAATGGCGTGCGGCGAATCTCCCTATACTAGCATGAGCGGCGCGCGGCGCAATTTATCCGCCTTCTTGCGCCGACAGGGCCAGCCGCGCCAGAGGGATCGTGACCTGGCGCCGCTCGGCGAGCGCAAGGCGATCGATTTCCGCTGCGAGGATGCGGGCAGCCGCGTAGGAGCGCTCCATTCTGGCCAGCAAATACGCAATGATGTCCTCGCTGACCGGCAATTGCCGGTCCTCGAATATCTTCCGCATGACGCCGCCCAGCACCAAATCGTCCGGATCGGCGATCTCAATGGCCGGCATGGCGCGAAGGCGGGAGATGAGGTCGGGGAGCGCAAACGCCATGCGCGCCGGTGGATCCGTGGCGGTAAACAGAATATGCCCGCCCCGTTCGCCGAGCAGGTTGTAGAGATGAAATAGCGTCTGCTGAGGCACGGTCGCAGTGATATCTTCCACAACAATGGCGGGGGCGTCCGCAGCAATATCCGCTGCTTCGCGCCCCTCAATCGATGCCGCCGCAACAGACACCGCCCTACTCTTTTCGCGCCAAATTTCAGCGAGATGGGTTTTTCCGCAGCCGGGGGAGCCATAAAGTGCCAGGCCGATTGCCGGCCAATCGGGCCAGCGGTCGATCCAGCGCAACGCGTCTTCGTTGCATGGCCCCGCGAAGAAGCTCTCCCTCCCCAAGGACGTATGATGGCCGAGGTCGAGAGGAAGCTGAACGGTTTCGCGCCTTCTAAGGCTCATCGAGATAGCGTTTAACGGGTTAGCTTTTCGGCGTGTCGGAAGCCTCGTCCGGCACGCCCGATTCTTGGTCACCGAGATAAATCTTGCTGTCCAGATACTGGCTGATGCCGAAACGGATGACGACGCCGATCAGTGCCGCAGCAGGCAATGCAATCATCATACCGACAAAGCCGAATAAGGTACCGCCGGCGAGGACGGCGAAGATGACCCATACCGGATGCAGGCGAATGCGGTCACCGACCAATTTGGGGGTGAGAATCATGCCCTCGGCCAGTTGGCCGATGATGAAAATTGCCGCGATGATAGCGATGCGCCAGCCTTCGTCGAATTGGAGGAAGGCCAGACCAACGCAAATTATGAGGCCGCCCAGCGATCCGACATAGGGCACGAAGGACAGAACTCCGGCGGCCAGTCCGATCGCCAGGCCGAACTGAAGCCCCGCAACGCTCAGGGTCGCGGCGTAAAAGATGGCGAGAATGATGCACACCATGCCGGTCCCGCGCACGAAGCCGGAGAGGGTGCTGTCCATAATACGCGCTTGCTCGCGTATGGTTTCCGCCTGTTCTCTCGGCAGCCATTTATTTAGCCGGGCAACGATCGAATCCCAGTCGCGCAACAGATAGAAGGTGACGACGGGCGTGATGAAAAGCAGCGCGAGGAAATTGACTAACGCCATGCCTCCCGCCCAGACATCGCCCAACATGCCGAGAACGAACTGCACCGCGCGCTCGGAGAATTTCTCGATCACCGCTTCGGCGCGATCCCCCTGCCCCGGATCCATTTTTTCGGTCCAACGCTCAATCATCGGCTCGCCCCAGCCCCTGAGCGCCTGAAAATACTCCGGCAAATTACTGAGAAAATCGACCACCTGCCCCTGCAAAAGCGGCACCGCGAATATTAGCAGCAGAACGACGACGATGATGAACCCGGCCGTGATGATGGTGGTCGCCAGAGTGCGGGAGAGGCCGGCCCGCTCCAACCGATCCGCAACGGGATCAAGAAAATAAGCCACCGCCATTCCGGCCACGAAGGGCAAAAGAATGTTCTGGAAGAGGACCAGCAGAATGATCAGGGCGACAATTGCCGCCAACCAAATTCCGGAATAAGTGCGAATATTCATTTCAAGGCGCTACAGATTTTTCTCGCCAGACCCACTCTGCCCGGCGGCACTACCTGTCTGCAACACCCAGCCGCGCGATTCGAAGTTGAGCGCAAGGTCGGATTGTTCCAAGCCCAGCATCAATTGCTCCGTCTCGCCGAAATAATTGAGTGTAATCTCGGCCTGGTCGCGCGACAGCGCATCGAGGTCGATGCTCACCACGACCGCCAACTGGCCAAGCCGGCGGCGAATTTCGACCCAATCCGGCAGCGAGTTCAAGGGAACCAGAATACTCAGCCGGTTTTCACGGCTGAAGCGCAGCATATTGGCCTGCTTCCACGCGCCTTCCACTTGAGCCAGCACACGCCCGACCGCGCGCATCAGCAAATCTTGCATCGATTCGCTCGGCCCGCCGCGCAAGAGCTCCGTCGATGTCCGCACTCCAGCGACGCCGATCCGATGAACGGTCAGTTCGAGAATTGCACCTTCCACTTCGCCGCGAACCCGCCGGCTTTCAGACAAATCCGGCTCCGTGCTCTCCGCAGGGTCGGCCTCAGCCGGTGCGGCAGCGGGCTCTTCTTCAATGGGTTGCTGGATTTCTGGCAGGGCCAAATAGGCCGACGCCACGACGACCTCTTGGGTGCCGTAGCGGCTGGCCGATGCGAGGAGCGCGTCGCGAGACGGCCCCAGGGCCTGCGAGGCGTCGATCGCAGCCATATCGATCACATCGCCTAACGGAAGGATCAGCGAGACGAGGCCCTCGTCTATGGGGCGCGCCAGCCAGGCCGAGCGCCAATCGCCAGGTTCAAGCCATAAGGTGGCGCCGTCGCCGGTATCGAACACGGGCAGCACCAGCATGTCGTTGCTGCGTGTCTCGGCAAAGCGAATATTCCGCTGGCGCAGCAGCTTGCGCACGGCGAATTTATTGAAGTCAAATATTAATTTAGCTCTATACCTTGTTGGAGAAACTAATTCTTTTTGAATTACAAACCCATCGATCAATGCAGCGACCTCGGGGCTTTCAAGAACCGGCAATAGAACCTGGTCTTCGGCTAGCACGAGCCGCTGAAGCAAGCGCTCGAGGGCCATAAGATGCCCCTCGGCCAGGGCAATGGAGCGTGCCTCCGCAGCCGATGTTGCCGACGCATCCACGGCGACATCCTGGACTGTATAGACTGAGTTCGCTTGCGCCGGGCTTGAGGTAAGCCAGGCGCCAAAAAGGAGCAGCAATGCGAAATTGGCAGTAAGGCGCGCCGAGCGCGGCTGAAACATTACAGAATGCCCTGACTTAAAGTATCTTGCGATTAGGCGACCTGTTGCGGGGAAACTCTCCCCGGAAAGGCGGGGCACAATAGCATGTGCAGGCAAATAATCGATAGCTCGGGGGAGCGATAGCATTGTGACGCAACTGAAACTTGCGGTTTTAATTTCGGGAAGCGGGACGAATTTGCAGGCGCTCATTGATGCCTGCGCCAAAGCCGAATATCCGGCACAAATTTCTCTGGTCATCGCCAACAAGGAGAATGCCGGTGGGCTCGAGCGGGCGAAGATAGCCGGAATCCCAACTTTGGTCATCCGGCACACTGATTATGCCCAACGTGACGAATTCGACAGCGCGCTCACCGAGGCTTTGGAACCCGCCAAGGTCGACCTGATTTGTCTCGCCGGTTTCATGCGGGTACTAGGTCACGCCTTCGTCGATCATTGGCGCGACAGGCTGATCAACATTCATCCCGCCTTGCTGCCTGCCTTCAAGGGTCTGCACACCCATAAACGGGCGATCAAGGCCGGCGTGCGCATCGCCGGCTGCACGGTTCACTATGTGCGTGCCGAAGTCGATGTCGGGCCGATTGTCGCCCAGGCCGCCGTTCCGGTACTGCCGGACGATACCGAGGCAAGCCTGGCCGAGCGGGTGCTCGAGCAGGAGCACCGGCTTTATCCGCTCGCGGTCGAGTTGATTGCGCGCGGGCAGGTGCGGATCGAAGGGGGGGCCGCGCAAATCACGGGCGCGGGGGAAACCGAGGCGGCGGCGCTCATTAACCCGCCGCCGCCAACAAAGAAATAAAAAAAAGACCCGAGACGCCGTGAGGCGCCAGCGGGCCTTAATTCGAAGAAGTACCCGGTTTAGCGGGTGTTCTCGGCAATATTCTCGACGGTATCTTCGATGCGGGCGCGGATCGGTGCAATCGCATCATTCGCGGTCTTCACGGCCAATTCGGTAATCTTGCTCGATTCCGAAACATAATTCTCGAATGCGCCGCGCGCCCAATTGGCCTGCATTTCCGCCGCGTCGGTCGGATTTTTGGCGGAAAACATCGCTTCCGCGGCGGCGCTGTTGCGCTCGATCGCGCTTTTGGTGAACGAAACCCATGCCTGGTTAACCTCGCCGAAACCCTGCGCGGCGATGCTCGAAGCGGCGACAAACGCTTCCATATTTTGGCGTCCGGCATCGGCCAGCTTTTCGAACGTGCCATTGGCATTCCAGCCATTGGCGAAGGCGTTTCCGTTGGACTTTTTCTTCTGCGTCGACATTTTTTGCTGCTCCAAATTAGATGAATTGCTGCACTGCGAAATTATGTTGCAGTGCAATATATGCATCGCAATATAAATGTCAAGGGTTCGGCCGGGGAAAATCGAACTATTCGTCAAGTTCCGCCTGCCCGGGCGGCATTAGGGGCGGCCTGAGAATACCAGCGGGCCAGCCTCAATCGCAGATTTTGCCGCGAGGGCGCGGCGCGGGGGCGAATAAAATACCGGATTTTCCTCATTTTCCTCGGCGAATGATTTGAATGGCATACGCACTCGAACTCCGGTTTGGGTACCTCTGCTCTGCTCGGTGGCGTCCTGAAGCTGCTGCGCCAACTTTCTGGTCCAGGGCATTTTGTAGGCGCGCGGCTCGGCTGTCCCCTCCATTTGCAGCCAAATGAATATCGCCTCACCTTCGCGAGGAGAGGCGCCAAGCAGTTGCGCATCGGGGATGTTTCGCTTTGCCCATTCGAGATGTACCGGCTTGGGCCGGCTGAGGAGATCCGAAAATCCAATATAGGAAACGGAGATCAAGCACGCCGTGGCGACCACGGCGGCGCCACGAATCCATAACCTTCTAGGCGCCCAGATGCTAATGCTCGCGAGCACAGCCGCCAGAATGACAATGGCGGCGAAGAGATAGATCATATTGTCCATCAGCTCTTCTCCGCACGCAGCGGCAAATGGACATTGTGCACGCTGTTGGGAACCAGCTGGGCCTTGTCATCGAGTTCGAACCGGAAAACGGTTATCTCTTCGCCAACCCGGCGCAAAACTGCCTTACCAGCAACAATCTGCCGGGAGGAAGAGCGCTCCAAGCGCTTGACGCTCACCACCACATCGACGGAAAACGGCTTGGTTATTTCAATTCGGCTGTTATAGAGGTGAAGATTGACCACATATTCGCCGACTGGCGCGCCGCGGCTGTAGCTGACCTCATAGTTTAGATTGCTGGCGTCGCGCAGATGGCCGCGATCGTCGCGCAGGAGGTTAAAGACCGATCCGCCCTTATTGGAATATCCGACCGCCCGATCACCCGGCGCCTGGACCCACAAATCGACATCAGCATCGAGGTCATCCGGCCAACGGATTTCGACCATGACGTTGCCCGGCGGATCCATGGTCTCCTTGGCCGCCTGGGCCGGCGGATTGATGTGCGGCAGCAGCAAGAGGACGGTGACAACGAAGCCCGCCAAAACAAGCATGATAACGTCCCGGAAGACGGTGCCTCCGTTATCGTCCTCGAGCGGGTCAATCTCGAGCATAACGCTCGCCCAACTCGACCACGGATGTCACCAAATTGACCGTGCCGTTCAAAAGAAGCCGATAATTTATCATTAGCCAAATGTTCAAGATGGCGCCGACAAGAGTGGTGTAAAGCGCCACCGACATGCCGCCGATCAGGGTGGTAATCATCGGGCCAACGGATTGGACATCTGACGCCAAATCCACATCGACACCCGACAGCGCGATAATGAAACCGACCACCGTGCCGATCAGGCCCAGCAGGACGAGCGAATTGGCGATGTGGCGCACGATGCCGATACGGTTCGACAGTTTGAGCTTGAGTAGCTCGGCCGTGATTGAGCGGCTGTTGGAGCTGCGCAGGCGTATGGCCGATAAATACCCGCCGACCCGCGACGGCTTCAGCGGATCATAGGATTTGATTTGATTAAGCTCGTGGCTGGCGCGCCAAATCTTCCAACCGCAAAGAATGAGCCCGACGACAAACAGACCAAAAATCAGCACCACCATTCCGGTGCTGTCGGCGGCCAGTGCGGTCGTGACCCAGCCCTGCAGATAGGCAGCGCCAAGTAATGCAAATCCGACCAAATTTACGAGAAGAAAACGGAGCAGGAGTAGAAAACGGTGGCGATCAAGTGAGAATTCGCGGCCTTCGAGCGCTTTTTCCAGCTCGGCAAGAGGGCTGTTTCCAGGTTCCGCATCGCTGGCGGTCCCGGATCTATCCTGCACCAGTTCAGGGCCCGTGCCCTGATTTGATCCGCCGGTGATATCGGCAATTCGAATAGCCATTTTGTAACGCCTCACTTACACCTTTTCCGTCTCTACTCCCTCCCCAGATTGTGGATCCCCGAACCGCCGATTTCTTGAGTTGCGGCGTGCGCGAATCCAAATTTTTAAACTAATATAGTTAAACTTATATTTATCCGGGCTAATCAAATCTTCAAAAATCCCCACAAAATATTGAATTTACTTTGTTTTTTAGGCATTTGATGTTCCGGTGAGACGATCCATTCTTGCTTCGGAAGCCCGAACACAAATAGGAATATCCGGCATGACAACGGCAAATCCTGACAGCGCCAGCGCCATATTTTCCTCACCAGCGTTCGACGGCCATGAACAAGTCCTGTTCTGCGCCGATGTGGATAGCGGACTTCGCGCCATCATCGCAATACATGACACGTCCCTGGGGCCTGCGCTCGGCGGGTGCCGCATGTGGCCCTATCAAAGTGAAGCGGCGGCGGTGACCGATGTGCTCCGCCTGTCTCGCGCCATGAGCTACAAGAACGCACTCGCACAATTGTCGACCGGCGGCGGGAAGAGCGTAATTATCGGCGATCCACGGCAGGACAAGAGCGACGCCCTGTTCCACGCGTTCGGGAGGTTCGTAGAGAATCTTGGTGGCCGCTATATCGTCGCCGAGGATGTCGGCACAACAGTTCAGGACATGAGCCTGATTCGAAGTCAGACTTCCCATGTCATGGGGTTTTCGGCGCATGAGGGAAGCAGCGGCGACCCATCGCCGGTTACCGCTTATGGCGTATTTTGCGGCCTCAAGGCGGCGGTAGAATTCCGCCTGGGTCGCACGGAACTCGAAGGCTTACGGGTGGCGGTACAGGGCATCGGCCATGTCGGATATCAATTGTGCAAATATCTTCACGAAGCTGGCGCCAACCTGCTGGTAAGCGATATTCAGCGTGACGCGGTCGCACGTGCGGAGACTGAGTTCGGCGCCGAAATCGTTGATGGCGCCGAAATTTACGGCCAGGAGGTCGATGTCTTCGCACCCTGCGCCCTGGGCGCCGAACTCAATGCGAGAACCATCCCGACGCTCAAGGCAACGGTCGTGGCCGGTGCCGCCAACAATCAGCTTGAGCGCGCCGAGGACGGGGCGGAATTGGCGGCGCGCGAGATCTTGTACGCGCCGGATTACGTCATCAACGCAGGCGGCGTGATCAACCTTTCCTATGAACGGGATAGTGGCTATGAGCGCGATTCGGCGATGGCCCATGCCGGGCGTATTTACGAGATCGCGCTGGAAATATTCGGCAGGGCTAAGAAGGAAGGCCGCCCGACAAGCGATATCGCCGACGATATGGCTCGGGAATTGCTTAGGGCCTAGCCCTCGGCGGTTGACGCTTCGTCTGAAGCAGGGCATGTATCCGCCAGCGTCAATTCCGGCGCAGCAATCCGCTAGCGAAGCTAAAATATGAAACTTGTCACCTATGAATCGGCAGGCGCGAACTCATTGGGCGTCATCGACCCGCCGTCCGGCATGCTCCACCGCCTCGAGCAAAGCGATGCCTTCGGCAATGACATGACGAAGCTGATCACGCAAAACCCTGCTGGGAAGCTATCCGTGAGCGCGGAAAGCGTTGGGGTTCCGCTCGATAGCATTAAATTGCTGGCCCCCATACCGCGTCCGGCCAAGAACATATTCTGCGTCGGCAAGAATTATTATGAGCATGCTCAGGAATTTACCCAGAGCGGTTTCGACGCGACGAGCAAGCGCGGCGATAACGTTCCCGACAACCCGATCATCTTCACCAAGGCCTCGACCACTGTCACCGCACCGGGTGACGACGTGCCGTGCCATAGCGCGCTGAGCGCGCAGTTGGACTATGAAGCCGAGCTTGCCGTTGTGATCGGAACCGGTGGACGCGACATCGCCAAGGCGGAGGCTTATGAGCATATTTTCGGTTATACGATCACCAACGACGTAACCGCCCGCGACTTACAGCTCAAGCATCGCCAATGGTTCATTGGAAAATCGCTCGACGGAACCTGCCCCATGGGCCCCTGGATCGCGAGCGCGGATGAAATCGACCCGGAGAACCTGAATATCCGCTGCTGGATCAACGGCGAACTTCGCCAGGAAGCGAATTCGCGTGACCTTATCTTTGATATCCCGACTTTGATAGAAACGATTTCCGCGGGCATTCGCCTGGAGCCGGGTGATATTATATCCACCGGAACGCCCGCCGGTGTCGGTATCGGCTTCGACCCGCCACGCTTTTTAGCGCCGGGGGATGTCATGAAAATTCAGATCGACGGGCTTGGAACACTTGAAAACACGATCGCCTAACCAGAGAGCGATTATCCGCTAGGGGAGACAAGACCTATGATGAGAATCAACAATAAATTGCTTTCGGTCGAGCAACATGGTGAAGGCGACGCAATGATCATGGTGCATGGTCTCGGTGGCACCTCCAATGCCTGGTATCCGCAGGCGACCCTGCTTTCCCGATCGTTTCGGGTAATCCGGCCCGATATGGAAGGATCCGGGCGCTCACCGGCAAAAGGCAAGATATCGATCGCCACCCTGGTCAAGGATGTGTCCAAACTGATGGACAAGATGAACATCAAGTCCGCGCATTTTCTTGGCCATTCTATGGGCACCATCGTCTGTCAGCATCTCGCGGCAAATAGTCCGTCCCGGGTGAAGAGTCTGGCGCTGCTTGGGCCGCTGGCGGAGCCGCCTCAGCCGGCGCGCAGCGCAATTAGAGACCGCGCAAAAGCAGCGCGCGCCAATGGCATGACCGGTATCGCCGACACCCTCGTGCAGGTCGCGCTTTCCGCCGATTCACGGGTTCACCAACCCGCCGTCGCCGCCTATGTCCGCGAAATCCTCATGGGACAGAATCCGGAGGGTTATGCCCGCACTTGCGAAGCGCTGGCGGCAGCCAAATCGGCCGATCTCTCGAAGATCAAATGCCCCACGCTACTGATTACCGGCGATGAGGACGGTGTGGCACCGCCCGCCGCCGTGCAAAAACTTTCGCGCGCGATCAAGCGCTCGAACTCGCTCGTTCTGGATGGTTGCGGTCACTGGACCCCGATCGAGAAACCTTCGGAAGTGAATGCCGCGCTGATGAACTTCTATTTCGGCTGAAAGCTGCGTGGCGGGCAAATCGAGCGAGGGTAATCGAGCAAAAATGGGAAAGGCCAAGGCAAGGACGAAGGGCACCACGTCTGAGCGGCAACCGGTCACTCTCTACGTGTGCCGTTCCTGCGTTTGGAGCGAAGCGCAACGCGAGCGCGACGGCAAACGGCAGGGTGAATTTCTGCTCGAGGCCATCAAGCAAGAGATCGACGGCACACCACTGCCGAACAATTCGGCGCTACGTGCCGTGCATTGCCTGAATGGCTGCAAAAGCCCATGCAATGTGGCCTTTCGTTCGCCGGGCAAGCACGGACTTCGCTTTAGCCGCCTGACGCCGGAAAATGCCTGCGATGTACTGTCATTCCTGTCTTCGTATCGTGACAGCGAAGTTGGCGATGTACCGGAGACGGAAATGCCGGAGAGTTTGCGCGGCAGATTGACCGTCCGAACCCCGCCGCCGCCTATTCGAGCGCGCTAGCGTCTAGAACAAAAAATTTTTGGCCGAGATCGTTTTTTAATTTGCGCGGCGGCTTGGCCGAGTCGCTCCCTTACGGACGAACGCTCTCATTTTTATCGCGTCTCGCCTGAGCCAATTCCTCTTGCCGGCGCAAACGAAGATTGATCGCGGCAATGAGTTCAGAGATCGAAACCGGCTTGACCAGATAATCGTCCGCACCAAGCTGCAAACCCTCTCGCATGTCGCTGACACGGCTTTTGGCGCTGAGAAAGATGAACGGTATGGAGGCCGTCGACCGGTCCTTACGCAGCTCTGTCAGGGTCGCATGACCATCGAGCTTCGGCATCATGACATCGCAAAGGATTAAGTCGGGCTCGGCAGTCCGGGCAACCTGGAGCCCGGCCTCGCCGTCCTCGGCATCCACCACATCGAATCCCTCGAAAGTCAGGCTCGCGACAAGACGTTCCCGTACTTCGGGTACGTCTTCAATAACAAGAATCTTACTCACATTTCACCCTCTGGAACGCCCGTTAGCGGCAGCACGATCCGCCATGTCGTTCCCTCGTTTTCGATACTTTCGAAATCTACCTGCCCACCATGCCGTTCCACCGCGCGCTGCAATATCGCCAAGCCGAGACCGGACCCGGAAATTGCTCCAACATTGGGAAATCGGTGGAACGCCTCATAAATTCTATCGCGCTCCGCCTGCGGAATGCCGATACCTTCATCGGTAACGGAAAAGATGAGTTCCTCATTGTCCCGCACCACGCCAAGATGCACGAGGCCCCCGCCTGGAGAATATTTGACTGCATTCGACAGCATATTACTCAACATGTGTCGCACAAGTTGCTCGTCAAGCACAACCGGGCCGAGCGCACCCAACCAATCGAACTTCAGCTCATGACCCGGCTTGGAGTTGAGCCGCGCCATTTCGACCATTTCCGCGCATAAACGGTGCAGATCGAAAGGCGCCGGTTTGAGCTCGAGCCGTCCCGCTTCAGCGCGCCCGATCGTTAGAATATCGTCCAGCAATCCGGTGATATTCGTGACTTCACGGGCGATTTCCCGAAGGTAAGTGACTTTCTTTTCGTCACGCATTCGGTCGCCATAATGCTCCAGCAGGTCGACGGAGGCCTGAATGGTCGTGAGCGGCGTGCGGAACTCATGGGATGCCATTGCCACAAAGCGCGATTTCAGTTCCCCCAATTCCCGTTCTTTCTTCAGCGCTTCTTCAAGTTCGACACGCGTCCGCTTGCGGTCGCTGACATCGAAACCCATTTGCCAGGCAGCCCAGCCTGGAACGGGATACATGCTCGAAATATTGAACCAGGAAATGGTTTTCGCACTTCCATTACTGCAGGTGATGTCCCATTCCCAGTCGCGGTAATCGCTGTGTTCCAAAAGTGCGTCGCGTATGTCCTTTCGGCTTTTTTCGTCCGGGTAGAGCATATCCAGGCCCTTCGGATTGCCGACGATCTGCTCGGCGCTAAATCCGGTGATCCGCTCACACTCCCGGTTCCATACGATGGTGTTACCCTTTTCATCGAGCGCGAACATCATGACCGGCATGTTTTGAATTACCCTGCGCAACCGATCTTCGCTCTCCATTAGGGCAGCTTCGCCGAGGCGCTCCTCGGTTCGGTCCTGCGCCAGAATGACGAAGCCGTCGGTCTCGCCCTCCTCATCGCGGTGCGGGACGAGTAGAACGCGGTGATATTTCGGGCCGAATTCATCTTCGCGCACATCCTCGAAGGTCACCAGACGTCCAGCGAGCACTTCATCTATATGAGGCTGAACGGCTTCGATCAGTTTGGAATCGCCGAGCTCGGCCAGGGGCATACCGATCATCTCCTCGCGCGGATTGCCAAACCAGGATTCGCTGGTTTTGTTTCCGAAACGAAAACGCAAATCGCTGCCAATGAAGATAATGAGAACGGGCAAGTTCTCGGTGATCAGGCGGAGCTGGCGCTCGCTGTCCCGTGCGACCTTTTCGGCAATCTCCTGTACCTCTATCCGGCGCTCCAACTCCTGATTTGCTTCACGCAATTCGGCGGTTCGCTCGATCACCAGCGCATCGGCGGCCTCGCGCGCCTCCGCCACGCGGTGGAACAGCTCGTAATTTTCGAAACGAAGCCGTACCGAGTTGAACATCGAAAAATAGACATTGCGCGCGAAATACATAAGCATGCCCGCGAACAGAAGGACCATCGCGCCCATCGTGAAATGCGGCTGTTCGCCAACGATGAAAAATGCCGCGGCACTCATCAATATCGCGGGAACACAAAATCCGTAAAAGGCGGGCAGGCAAAAGGTCAATCCCGCCATCGCACCGGCGCTCATCCCGCCGATGACGAAAGCCATGAAGACCTGGTGAACGATGGAATCGGACTCCAGGATGATGAACAATTCACCCAATCCCCAGGCGACGCCACCGATGCTGATGACCGCTGTCGCCGTGTGCCGCAATTTCGTCGCCTCTTCGTCCGTCAGCGCCTTGTCATTTTTTCGAAGCGCGAAAATGAGGAGGCGTAACACGGACAACAAAACCAGAAATCCGCACCAGGCGATCAGAGGAACGCTCGGCACAGAATTCCAGACGACACCTGTCACCAGTATCGCGTTGAGCCCGCTGACCGTGACCGCGGCGTAAATTTGCTTCTGAAACGTGCGGTATAGCTCGGCGTTGCAGCGCACCGCCAAGTCAAAACTTTCCTGTCCCGCATGCGGGATACCGCCATCGCTCTGCAGCGAATTTTGATCCGTAACGCTCATCCCTGCCGGTCTCGACCCGGCCCCCCTCAAGAGATATTCTTTAACTACATGGTCCCATTCGTGTCGCGGATATTTTTGGGCGGATCGCCACGACAGGTTTAGGTCTCCGGCAGCGTGTTTGGCTATGATAACCCGTAGAGGAAATTTCTTTATGAATTATTACGATCCCCATTATGAGGGCGAATATAATCTTAGAGCACGCCATCCGGATTTCGAGACCTATTTTGGGCGGTGGCGTGAGGACAGCGAAAAAGCCCGCCGCGACTTGCCCTGCAAGCTCGATCTGCCCTATGGCGACGGCCCAAATATGTCCCTCGATATATTCCCCCAGTCGAATGGCCTAAACCCCGTGTGTTTGTTTATCCACGGCGGATATTGGCGCGCCATGGACAAAGAATTGTTCTCCTACCCGGCGATCGGGCTCAGCGAAGCCGGCGTGGTCTTCGTCTCCATTAATTATGCTTTGGCGCCCGCCATATCGCTCGATGGAATTGTTGAGCAGTGCCGGGAAGCAGTTCTCTGGGTACACCGCAATGCCGAAGCCTATGGCGGCGATCCCAACCGCATACATATCAGCGGCCATTCTGCCGGCGGACATCTTACCGCAATGATGTTATCAACGAATTGGTCGGAACGAGGTGCGGCGGATATCAATCTCGCTGGCGGCATCGCCATCAGCGGCATGTTCGACCTTGTGCCGCTCATCGAAACAAGCATCAACGACGATATCAAATTGGACCGCGAAGCGGCGCTGCGTAACAGTCCGATCGGGTTTCTGCCGGAGGACTGCCCGCCACTAATTGCCGCCGTGGGGGCTGGTGAAACTGACGATTTTCTCCGCCAATCCAGCGAATATGCTGAGGCCTGGAACGGCAAGGGCGGGCAGGCGCAATTCATGCCGATCTCCGGCCTGCATCATTTCGACGTCGTGCTCGAACTGGGCCGCACCGGCAGTGAGCTTAACGATGCGGCGTTGGCTCAGATGGGTATTTAGTTCGCGCCCCTATTGCCACCCGACGCGGTCCGCGATACGTACGGCCTCGGCGTTGAACTTTCCCAACAACGACAAGTCCAAGCCGTCGGCCTTGAAATCGCCCCAGGATGCGACCAGCGGAGCCAGAGGAACGCCGGTGCGTACGGGATATTCATAGACCGACTGGGCATAGAATTCCTGCGCCTCATCGCCGGCGAGAAACTCGATCAGCCTGACGGCATTGACAAGATTCTTGGCGCTGGCTGTGGCAGCGGCTCCACTCACATTGACATGCGTCCCAATATCGTCTTGATCCGGCCATACAATTCTGACCGACGCCGCCACGGCCCGGTCATCTTCATTCTCCGAGCTTGCCAAACGCGCCAGATAATATGTATTTGCCAAGGCGACATCGCATTCCCCCGATGCCACGGCGCGTATTTGATCGCGGTCGCCACCCGCCGGCTTGCGGGCGAAATTAGCCACCAGCGCGCCAGCCCAGCGCTCCGCCGCAGCGGCGCCATGATGGGCGATTTGAGAAGCGATGTGCGATTGATTGTAAATACTGTTCGAGGAGCGTACGCAAATTCGCCCGCGCCATTTTTCATCCGTCAGACCGGCATAATCCTTCAACTCGTCGGGTTTGACCCGATCCACCGCATAAATGATCGGACGGGCGCGGAGCGAAAGGGCAAACCAAAATCCGTTCGGATCGCGGTAATTTGGCGGAATAAGTTGCTCCAGCCGCTCTGAACTCACGGCCTGCAATAGGCCCGCTTCCAAGGCCCGGTGCAACCGCCCCGCATCGGCGGTAAGCAGCACATCGGCGGGGCTGTTTCTGCCTTCGCTCTTTAACCGCTGCAGCAATACATCGGCCTTACCGCTTACCAATCGAACCTCGATCCCGGTCACTTCGGTAAACCTGTCGAGCAGCGGGCGGACCAAGATTTCCTGCCTGTAGGAATAAATGACGACAGATTCTTCATCCTCTGCCTGAGCCGGCGCGCCGCCCCAGATGATGGACCCAAGCATTGTCGCGATGGCGATGAAAAGGGGCAGCGCCACCCCCCTGCCCGCTCTCCCGGAGCCTTTTCCGAGCCGCCAAAATAGGTCGAGTGGCCTCATGACTTGGATCTTCCTTTCCTGAACATCGCTATTTCTCTATTGCGACAGAGCTGCCGGCGTTGGGTCGCGCGGTCCCTCTCCGTTTAACCCGCACTAAATTCAGGGTCAAGTGAAAATGAGAATTATTCGCAAAAATATTTGCACCAATTCAAGGGAGTGTCGAGTTTAGGTCAGAATTTGAAATTGATTGAGGACCTTACTCGGGTTCGGCGGTGCAATATCCGCGACCGCTGATTTAGGTGCTGCGCACGACCTGGTTGTGTAATTCGCCGATCTTCTCGATGCGGCAAACGACTTCATCGCCGGCCTGCAAATAGCCCGAGGCGCGCACTAGATCGGGCCGATCATAGGGGCGCCCGCCAAGCTCAGGGTCTGCCGCCCACGCCGTGCCGCCAGGAGTGCCCGTCGAAATGACCCAGCCGGGCTGGAGAGTGAGGAATGTCGAGAAGAAATGGACCAGTTCGGCCACGCCCCAGATCATTTTCGCGGTCGAATTATTCTGCCGCAGCTCGCCGTTTACCAGGGTCGAGAGGGCCAAACTTTGCGGGTCGGAAACTTCGTCGGCAGTGACGATGGCGGGGCCGAGCGGCGCGCAGCTATCAAAATTCTTACCTGGTCCGAGAGCATACTGACAGGTGCCGTCCGGGCGCATCTTTACCTGGCGGTCGCGCGCCGTGACATCGTTCATGATGGTGTAGCCAAAAATATGCGCCGCCGCTTTATCCTCGGGAATGTGCCGGCCGGCCTTGCCGATGACGATGGCGAGCTCGGTTTCGTAATCGAGTTTCTGCGTCACCTTGGTATCCCACAGAATATCGTCGCCCGGGCCGATAACCCCGGTCATCGGGATCTTGATGAAAAATTCGGGCTCCTTCGCGGTGACCTCCGGTTTTTCCTCCCGGTGGTCCCAATAATTCTCGCCGCTACAGAGAATGATTCCGGGTTGAACGGGTGCCATAAGGCGCACCTTACCGATCGGTGTGCGTGCGATGTCGGACTTCGCAACATTCTGCAGGAGCGTTTTGGCAGCAGACCCCGCAGTAATTAAGGCCGTCATATCGGAACACCAAGCAACTGCCTCCGCCGGCACATCACCGATCGCCTCGAGCGCATCGAAAATATCGACCAGCTCTTCACCTGTAACGATGGCGAGGCGCGCCTCCCCTGCCCGATCGTAGCGCGCCAGTCTCATATCAATCCCCGCCGCCTAGATTCATCTGCCGCAACAATGCGCGCGTCAACACGCTGTCCGGCTCTTTCAACTGGTGCGCCATGGTGAAATGGTTGAAGCTCGGCAGTTTGACATGTTCGTGGGGATAGCCGAGCCCGTCCCAGAGGTCCTCCATCGCAATCGCCTGGCGCGCATATTCGTCGGATTCGATATCGCCCGACACCAGCATGAGCGGCAGCGAGACCGGATAGGTTTGATGCACCGGCGAATTACGGTGCGCGACATCTTCATCCATGCCCACCTTGTCGTTCAGATAGCAGAGACGGATCGGCTCGAGATCGTAAATCCCCGAAATCGATACGGCACCTTTTATCAGACCGGCGGGAAGCCCTTCCCCGAAAGCCGGCCAGTCGGTGGCCATTAGCATGACCGAGAGATGACCGCCGGCGGATTGGCCAACCGTATAGATGCGGTCCCGATCAGCGCCGAACTCGCCGGCATTGCGCCAAAACCAGGCGACGGCCGCGCGGTTCTGACGGACGATCTCGTCCATGCCATATTCCGGCGCGAGGCCGTAATTGATCACCACCGTGGTCACGCCGTTGGGCCGTAGCCCTTCGGCGACAAAGCTGTCATCATCCTTGTCGAGCGAATACCAATAGCCGCCATGCACCATGATTTGAACCGGTGCGTTGGCCTGCTCGGCCGGGAACACGTCCAGGGTTTCGCATGGCAGATCGCCATAGGGGATATTGAGGTGCCCGGGCAGCTTTTCCCGCGTCTCGGCGCTCCACTTGGCCCAATCGTCGAAATAGCCGGTATATTCCGGATAGCGCGACCGATTGTTGTACTGCTGATCGAGCTCCTCCCGGCTGTAATCCCGGTAGACGGTATCGCCGCTCACGCCGCGCCCTCCTTCTTCATTTCGCCCTTGCGCCAGGCGCGAATATAGTTTTTGCAGTGCTCGTCCTTGCCGAGCAACATGTCTTCGGCCAAGCGATAGCCCAGGCTGTCACGGTCCATGGCGAAAATTTCACTCGGTGAGGAGAGGACCGGATCGATAATGCCGCCATCGGCGCCGGCTGCGACCGCAAGAATGACGAATGTGTCATTGACGGTCTTACGGCCCGGAATACCGAACGACACATTGCTCATACCGCCGGTGATATGCATTTCGGGACCGTATTTGGTGCGCAGCTCGCGAATGGCATCGAGGCAATGGAGGCCGAATTCCTTGTCGACGGATATCGGGAACACTAGCGGATCGACATGAATGTCGCCGAGCGGAATGCCTTTCTCCAGCGCGGCATCGATCATGCGAGAGGCATTGGCGACACGCTCATCCGTGCCCGACGGCATGCCGGATTCGCCGGCCGCCGTCACCACAACCTCGGCTTTGTGGGCGAGCGCCAGATCGAGCGCATCGAGGCGCTCAAGAGAGGCGGAATTGAGCATCGGGCGGGCGGAGGCGTTTTTGTAGGCCTCGAGACCCGCACGAATGACATCGACATCGGATGAATCGATCGAAAGCGGCAGCTCACTCATTTCCTGAACCGTGGTGGCCAGCCAGGTCATTGCGTCCCGCTGCTTGCTGGGCTTCAGGGAATATTCGTCGACATTAATGTCGAGAAAGGTGGCGCCCGCCCGCTCCTGGCGGACCGCCAGGCTGCGCAAATAATCGAGGCCGGTCTCGGCCTCCGCGCCGCTCCCCTCCATCGCAGCGGCGAGAGCGATTTTCACATGCTTGACCCGCCCCTCATCGTAGTCCTGCGTGCTTTTCACGGCTTCCGGAATAGGCAGATGCCGAGCCGAGCCATTGGCGGATTCATAATTTATAACCTCAACCCCGTCTTCGACGGCGATCCGCTTACCCTTGCGCAGCAGCACCCGGGTGGTGTGAATATTTTCGCCGATGGCGATGTATGATTCAGGAGCGGCAACGTTCGCATCCATAATGGCTTCCTTGTCTTTTGTCTTATTTCTTGCGCCGCGCTTGATCTCTCCGCCGGGCGGCGCCGTCGCGAATATCCCGGACCTTTTTCTTTATCCGCTCGCGCTCCAGCGGACGGGATTCCCAGGCGCTGCGATAATCGAACTTTCCGTCATGGCCGCAAGAATGCGGCGTGTCGTCTGCTGCCGGTGGCTTTTGATTGCGACAGCGGAAGTCGGCGGTGCAGTGATCGTTACGGTCGCGGTAGGGGCAGCGGGTTTGAGACAGGGTCTCGGCATGGGAGACCATCTCGGAGAACATCTCCGATATGCGGTCCATGCGCTTTTGCGCTTCTTCGGGGTCGAGCTTAGGCATCCGGTTACAGACCCGCTCAGGCCGTTTCCTCGGCAAGTTTCTTGGCCAGGCTGACGCAGGACAGCGCGTCCTTGCCATATCCGTCCGCCCCCATGTCGTCGGCGAATTCCTGAGTGACCGGAGCGCCGCCCACCATGATCATCACGTCATCGCGCACATCCGCGTCGATCAGCGCCTCAATGGTTTTCCCCATATTCGGCATGGTGGTCGTCAACAGGGCGGACATGCCGAGGATCGAAGCCTGATGTTCTTCCAGCGCGTCGATAAATTCGTCTTCCGAAGTATCCACGCCGAGATCCACCACCTCGAAGCCGGAGCCGCGCAACATCATGATGCAGAGATTCTTACCGATATCGTGCAGATCGCCTTTGACCGTTCCCATCAACACCTTGGCGATCGGCTCGACGCCGGATGCCGATAAGATCGGCTCGATATGATTCATCCCCGCTTTCATCGCGCGCGCGCAGGCGAGAACTTCGGGCACGAAAATCAGAGCCTCGCGAAACTTAATACCGACGATGCCCATGCCGGCGATCAAGCCGTCATCCATCACCTCAAGCGCTTCGATGCCTTCATCGAGCGCCTGCTTGGTCAGGCGGTCCACCTCGTCATCCTCGCCTTCGATCAACGCCGCGGCGATATCCTGCATCGCCGGGCGAACCCGAGCGAACAGCTCGATATTGCGTTCAATCTCCTCAGGCCGCTCGAGAAATTCCTCGATTTCCTGACGGATGAATTCGTTCGCGATATCGGAAAGCTCTGCCATGGTCGTCCTATTTGTTCTTATCGGCGTTAGTTTTTGCGGCGCTTGCCGGGTTCAATGCGCATGGCCGTGTTCGCCGTGCCACTGGCGCACGGTTTTGGGAATTTCCCTAAGATTCTCAATCCGTGTCTGCAGCGGGATGGCGCATTCGGGACCGATCAACGGCACCCCGGCTTCCAGATTGGCGATGACTTCCTGGCGCACATCTTCGGGGTTTTTGGCAAACAGAGTTTCAGGATTGTTGATATTGCCAATCAGGGAAATACGGTCGCAAACGATATCCATGGACTCTTTCGGCGCGTTTTTGGAATCGAAATGGAAGGCGGCCATGCCGGTTTGCGCGATGTAATCCATACGGTCCACCGTACGCCCGCAAATATGGAGGATCAGCGGCACTGGGATGGTATCGACGAACTCGGCATGCATATCCATCAGAAAGCGCTTGTAATATTCACCGCTGACCAAGTCGCCGGTGGCGTGGTCGGGCACCGTCAAAGCGTCCGCGCCGGCATCGATCTGCGCCAAACCGAACTGCACCGTGGCTTCTTTCATGCGCTCGAGGCAGGCCATGGTCTTGCCTGGATCGTCCAGTGACATCAGGAGAAATGGCTCCACACCAAAACAGTGATAACCGAGGGTCCACGGTCCCATGGTCTTGCCGATAATCGCCACTTCGTCACCGAGTTCTCTGCGCAGGATGCGAATGGCATCGAGCACGCAGACCATATCGGGGTGCGTGAGAAAATCGTTCGGGATGATGATATCCTCGACATCCTTCCAGATCGGCTCGCTCATGCGCACCGTCGGCCAATTGTCCTTCTGCTCCCACTGCAACTTGCAGCCGAGCGCGGAGGATTCCTGGATGATCGAAAAAACCGGCATAACGCTGTCGAAGCCGAGCTCGGTGTAGCTCGTCGCCGCGAGCCGCGCCATCGCCTCGGCGTCGCGGTTGGCGCCAGGAAACGGCGCATCGACTAAATCCATCAACTCGACCGTGGCGACGGACGTAGGATTGCACACCGGGGTGCGGTCCACCGGCTCGCGGCGAAGCGCCGCCAGCACGCGCTCACGGCTGGTCATCTCTTTCACGGCTTGGGGTCGGTTTTCCATGATTTCCTCGTCATACGCTTTGTGCGCTGGGCGCGGCCAAGACGCCTTGCTTCGCAGCCGAATCCGATTCGCGCATCGCCGCACGGACATTCGGCGCCCGCACGAGCAACATGCCGATCAACGCATTATGCGCCGCGCCGCAGGAGAATATTGCTTCATCTTCATTTTCCGATTCCGCCATATCGCCCAATTTCCGCAATCCTCCGGCAATCGCCTTTACCCGCCGCGCGGCCCCATCGACGTCACCTTCGGCAGCGACGCGATAGATTCCGCTTCCCTGCGATGCCACGGAATAGTCGCAATCGGATTTCTTGTCGTGAATGGTAAGCGGACGCGCTTCAGCAGTCGCATCGGACGCCACTTTGCTCGCCTCAACGAAAAGCCTCTTGCAGGCTGTGCGGTGGTCATCGCCGCAGGAAAACCTGAGCCGTCCGCCAGATGTCGCTTCGATGCCGCCCATGACCTGCATCGCCCGCATGACAAATTGGATCCGGCCGGCAGCGCCGTCAATCTGAGCATAGCTATGCACCAGATATTCCGAGACACCGTCCTCCGCCACCTGTTCGTACAGGCCGAGGGTGATGTCATGGAAATGCTTGTCCATGGACACCAATTCGATGCGGCTGCCGATCTCGGCGATATGCGCCATTCCCGTCAGTTTCCCAATTTGGAGAATTCGCGCTCTAATTATCACCTCCGTCCCGCCAACGCACCGGAAAATTCCTTAACATTCATAGCTAGGGCAAGGCGCTGCTGAGCTGGCGAATAAGGTCCACCGGATGAACGGCTAAATCCTCTCCAGGGTCAGCGGATCCGGCTCGCCAGCGAAATATTTTCGCAGCGCCACTTCGAAACAATCGTCACCCGTTCCGGCACGAGCGAACAGGGTCATGGACGAGCGGAATTTCATGTCGTCCGGCGTGCCGAAGATATCGCGGGCCGAGCGGCCTTGAACCGCGATGACGAGTTCGGTGCATTCCACGAGCCGTGGGCCGACAACGGGTTGTTGAAAATAGGCGCAAGCCTCTTTCAGGGAAGCAAGGGCAAACCGTTGTGCCATCAGGCTGCGGCCTAATCCGACGATTTGCGGAAAGATGAACCACATCCAATGGCTTGATTTGTGGCCGCTTGCCAGTTCGGCGCGAACCTGATTGTAAACCGGCGCCTGCGCGGTGACGAAATGCTCCAAACCACTATATGTCGTCATGGCATCGGCAGACTAGCGCAGGGAGTCCGCGTCCCCTGCAATCAACGCCTCGGTCATATCTTCCAGGCGGGTTTGGTCATGGATGTGCAGCGTCCGGCCCTTTCGCTCGGCGATGCCCTCCCGTTTCAGTTCGGCGAAGACACGGGAAACGGTCTCGCGAGTAGTGCTGGCGCGGCGCGCCAATTCGCGCTGGATCGGTAAATCGTGAACGAGACATTGCCCGGAAAATTCATCCTTTTCGCTCAGCCGCAACACCTCGACATAAACCCGCTGAACGGCGCGCAAGGTGCTGAGATCCATGATGCGGTCGTCGACGGTGCGGACGATATGGGACAAGCGGCGCAACACTTGCATCGCCGCCGAGGCGTTTTCGGTCAATATATCCATAAACAGGCCGGGCGGCACGATCAGAACGAGGCTGTTTTCCGCGGCGACGACACTGGCGGAACGGTGCTTCCTGTCGATCGCCGACATTTCGCCGAAATAGCCGCCTTGCATAACATGGCCGAATGCGACCTCCTGCCCGGAAATGGAATAATTCACCACCTCCACCCGGCCCTCAACGACGAGGAATACGTCTCGCGACGCGCTGTCGCGATCCAAGATCTGCTCGCCGGCGGCAAAGTGCCGCCACATGCTGCGCTGTTCGAGCGATCGAATCGCACCGTCGCTTAAATTTTGCAGCAGGCGTACGTTCGACAGGTCACCGGTCTGCTCCCGACTCACGCCACTTCGCCTTTCCAATAACGCTACTCGTCCAGAGCAGAGCCTACCTATTTAAGCCGTATCGTCTAGGTGCCAGGACCTTTCTCGCCGACCGCAGCAAAATTGTTGATGCCAAGTTCGGCGCGGAAGTCCTCGCTCGTGGCCGCCTTGTCGTCCTCCATCGGGATGCCCGTCGCGTCAGCCACGCGGACGATGGCATTGAACAACGATGCCACCCCGGCAGTATCGCACATGGCGGCGCCGCCCAAAGTATCGGCGATTGCTTGCCGCACCTCAGACAATTCCGCCTCATCGTCACCCAACACCGCTGTCGCGAAACGATTTAGCAGCTCACCCTGTTCAATGCCGCCGCCATCATTTCCGGAGGCGGTCACCACCGTTAGATCGAACTCTTCACCAGCATATGTGCCGCTCGCACGGAGCGCATTGGTATGACTGGTGGTTCAATAGACGCACTCATTGAGCGCGGATATCCGTCCCGCAACAAGCTCGATCTGAGAATGAGTGATGGAGCGGATTTCGTTTTCGAAATCGTACATCTGGGGACCGGTCATATATTGATGGTCGACCAGCGCGAAGAAAGTCCTCTTCTCCGCCGGCACCAGACTTAGCGCTTGCACGACATTCGCGGCCTCGGTGTTTCCGCCATAGAGGTCCGCATTCTCGGTTCCCAAAGCATCCTTGGGCGCAAGCGTCGAGACCCAGGCCATTTGACGCTTGGCCGCGGTAGGCCGGCGACGGGTCGGCTCGCCCGCTTCCGCCTCGGGCAGCGGCCAGGGCGCCAAACCGAGCCCTTTGGTGAAGGTATCGACCGCGACAACACAGGCGATCACGCCGATGGTTTCCACATAACGCTCTTCGGCGACGCCCGCTTCGCGCAATCCTTCGAACCAGGCGCGGGTCAGGCGGCCGGGATCGTTACAGATTCGGTGAACCTGCTCCACCTCGATTTCCGGCAGTTTGCCAAGATTGTCATGGCTGCCTTCAACCTCGTAAGGCGACAAAGCCTCCTTTGATTTTTGGCAAAGACTGCAGGCTGATGCGTTGCGCGCTTCCGCAGCGATGGCGAGCCGCTCCGCTCCGGTCAGCCACTGGCCCGGACGGCCCAATCCCGCCCAAGCATCGCGTTGCGCGCCAACCACTTCGTCGCGCACCGGCCAGGGCAGATTTCGATAGTCTATCCCACTCATATGCACCCCCCTCTTTCCTAGCTCTGATATTAACGTCTCGTATTCTGTCGCTACCCGTCCAATCATTTATTTGCGATCACCGTTCTCGAACCTGCCCTATGGCGCGTTACATGGATTCTCGGGCGGCTCACCGGCAAGCACGCGCACAACCTCCTCGGCGGAGCGCCGACGTAATTCGGCGAGCGAGGCGTCGGACGAGAAGGCGACATGCGGGGTAACGACAATATCCGGGCGGGCCACCAACTCCCTTGGCGGATCCGGCTCGCCTTCCACCACATCGAGAGCGGCAGCCGCGAGCGGCCCATCTTTCAATGCCGCGATCAGGGCCGCACTGTCCACCACAGGCCCCCGGCTGACATTGACCAGCAGCGATCCTTCGCGCATGCGCGCGAGAAAGCCGGCATCCACCAAATGCTCCGTCTCGGGCGTGAGCGGCAGATGAATAAGCACGATATCCGAGCGCGTTAACAGTTCGTCGAGTTCCGCCATCTTGGCAGGCCCGGAATCGCCTTGTGGCGCGACATCATAGGCGAGGACGGTGAGGCCGACACCAGCCAATTTGCGTCCGCTTGCGCGCCCGATGCGGCCATAACCCAGAATTCCCACGGTCAGGTTGGCGGCGCGGCGCAGACGCGCGGCGGCGGGGTTCCACGCGCCTTCCTTGACTTCGCGGTCATACGGCACGATCCCCCGGAGCCAGCCCATGATCATGGCGACTGCGTGATCCGAAACCTCCTCGACGCAATAGTCCGGCACATTGGCGACCCAGGCCCCCCGCGCGGTTGCCGCCTCGACGGCGATATTATCCAGGCCGACACCGATACGCTGCACGATGGAAAGCTTGGCGGGAGAAGCGATGGCGGCGGCGGAAACTTCCGCCCAGCAGGTCATAATGGCTTCCGGATCGTTCTCGGCCACCAAAGCCTCGATTTGATCCGGCGGCGAGGCCTCGGAAGGGCCGGCGACGAGCCTGTGTCCGGCGCCCTCGATCACGGCGCTCTCGATCTCCACATCGGGCCAGGCAAAATCGGTCTGAACGACGGTGGCCATGGGTCTTCCCTCCCGCTATTATTGTGTCTCTTCCGCAGTTTAGCATCAGGCAGCGGGTTCGTGTTCGAACCTTCGTGCATTGGCGGAAAAAAGCGATTATTGTCCGCGCAGGAGGAGATTGAATCACCCTCCGTGGCGGGTGAGAAAATCCAAAGTCAAAAGGAGAGGAACGATGGGCCAGACACTATTCACCAATATCAGGATTTTTGACGGCAACGGCAAGCGTAGCTATTCGGGCGAGGTGCTGTTGCAGGGTAATTTGGTTAAGAAAGTCGCCAAAAGCCCGAAAAAGATCAAAGCCAACGGCGCGGAAGTGATCGACGGCGCCGGCGCCACTTTGATGCCGGGCCTCGTCGAAGCGCATTCGCATGTCTGTTACACCAATTGCGCCACCCTGCCGGAAATCGGCCGCGTGCCGCCCGAAGAGCATATGGTTCTGGCGCTTGAAAATGCGCGCCTCATGCTGGATCACGGCTTCACCAGCCTGTTCTCCGCCGCCGGTGTGGGCTCGCCCAAGCTCCGCATCGAGCCGGTGCTGCGCAATGTCATCAATGCCGGGCGCTTCCCCGGCCCGCGCCTCAAGGCGGCGTCGCCGGAAATAACTGCGACGGCCGGCCTCGGTGACGAGCGGCAATTGCACATGTATCACGAATCGGTCGGCTACATCGCTGACGGTCCGGATGAAGTGCGGCGCGCCTGCCGCGTCTGCGTGCGCGAAGGCGTCGACGTACTCAAGATCAATATTTCAGGCGACGAATTTAACGCGCCGGGCCAGTCGGAAAAATTGACCTACAACGACGCGGAAGTTGCCGCGGCGGTCGAAGTCGGCAAGGAAGCCGGTATTCATGTCGCCACCCATGCGCGCGCCGACCGCGCGGTACGCATGGCCCTCAAGCACGGCATCGACATCATCTATCATGCCGACTATTGCACCAATAAAACCATCGACATGCTGGAGGCCAAGAAGAAAGACATCTTCCTGGCGCCGGCCGCCGGTGCGATCTACGCCACCGCCTATGAGGCGGGCGATTGGGGCATCACCACGGAAGTGGCCGAGGCGATGAACCTGTTCTACAAGATGGAAAACACGGCGCGGGTCTATAACGAGGTGCGTAAGCGCGGCATCCGCGCACTGCCGGGCGGCGACTATGGTTTCGCCTGGACGCCGATCGGCGCCAATGCGCGCGATCTCGAGCATTTCGTCAATCTGTTCGGCTATTCGCCTGCCGAGGCGCTCATTGCGGCGACCAAGTGGGGCGGCGAGCTAATGGAAATGAATCTGGGCCAGATCAAGGAAGGCTATTTGGCCGACCTGCTGCTGGTTGACGGCGATCCAACGCACGATGTCTCGATCCTGCAGGATCAGGACAATCTGCTCGCTATCATGAAAGACGGCAGCTTCCACAAGGCGCCTGACGCGGACGTTCTGGCCGCGCGCCGCCAAGTCGCGGCTCCGGCAGCGGCCGAATAGCGCCGAGCCAGCCAATCGTTCTGCGCCGTCACGGAGACGGCGCGATCAGCCCTTCCCCCATAGCCGGGGGAAGGGCTTTTTTCACCGACGCTATTCCTGGTTTTTCTCCGCCGCGTCGAACATGGCGTGGATCATCGCATCGCGTCTCACGAGAGGTTTGGGATAGGCGATGCGGCTTTGGCGATGACCCATCGCGAGCACGGTTTCGACCAATCTGTAGCTGAGCGGCCCTGGATTGATCACCGGCACAGGAAGATTCTCGGCGAGAAAATCTCCCGCCTGATACATCGCCGTCGAACCGAGGCATATGGATTGAGCACCATCCTCCGCTATCGCCTGCTGGCAGGCTTCGAGCATCTTGGGAAAAACTTCGTTCTCGCGCCCGTCATAGAGCAGGTCGTAATCGCCATGCGTCTGATAAAGAGCGATTGATGCGCAGTGGCTGGCAAGTCCCGATTTCTCCAACACCGATTTGAAGAAGTTTCGCGTGGCGTCACGCGATTCGGGATAGTCCGGATCGAACATGCCGAGCAGGGAAAAATTGTTGGCCAGCGTCAGCGCGTAATGCATCGCCGCGCGGCCGGTCGCGAGCACGGGAATGTCGAGCATAGAGCGCAGTTCGGCGACACCGGAATCGCTCGTGGTATCGACGCAGACCGCGTCATATCCCTCCTGCTCGGCCTTGAGCCCCGCTTCGAATATAGAGAATTCGACGAGAATTTCGTCATGCCGGCCCATGAAATGGATCGGCCCCGCCCGCACCGCGCGAAATTCGAACTCGATGTCGGGGCCGAGTTGAACATGCTGCAGTTGACGGCGGCGGCGGGCGACGGCCTCCTCGCCCAACGGTAGCGGCACGATGACGAGTACTTTGGCCATGATGACCTCCCTGAATTCCGTATATTCCGTTTAGCGCAACCAAATTGTCGCGCGATTTAAACACGCCGCTCAATGAAAATCTCGGGAGGCGATGGCGAGCCGGGTGGCGGGGG
>CAZUVO010000019.1:0-31477 GCA_964623955.1 uncultured Rhizobiaceae bacterium | reverse complement strand
CGGTCGGCGCGCCGGCGCCGACGGTAAAGCCGTCCCAGCGCCACATGCCGCCATCCTTCGAGACCAGCCGCTGGCCCGGCCCGAGTTTGCTTTGCAATTTGTCGCCGTCGCCGGCGCTCTCGACCACGCCGATCTGCGCCAGGCGCCGCGCGAGGACGGCGGGGCCCTGGACGAAATCGGCGAGCGGCTTGACGCCGCCGGGGAGCGCCGGGTTTTTGCCGAGCGGCGCCAGCGCCGTCCAATGGATTTCCGCTTCGGCATTCTCCGGCGCTTCCAAATCCTCGCCCAGCGCCGCGCCCAGCGCCGCCTCGTAACCGGAGTCGACCTCAAGCGCATCGACGATGCCCGGACCCTCGCGGGTGAGGCCATGGCCGAGCAGTTCGGTCAGCGCCTGCGCTTCGGCATGGAGGCGGGAGAGCTTCGCGTCATTGGCCTGCAACAGATCGCGCGCCGCGGTTTCGTCGCCCGCCGTCGTCTCGCGCGCGGCCTCGGCGTCGCGCTGCGCCTCGCGTGCCGCCTGGGCGGCTTCGCGCGCATTTGCCACCGCCTCCTCGGCCTCGGCGATGGCGCTTTGATGGCTGCTTTCGGCGGCGATCTCGGCATGTTCGCGCTCGGCTTCGGCCTTTTGTTCGGTTCCCTTCGCCTGCCGCGCGTCGAGCTCCTCCAGGCGGCGGGTGAGGTTGGCGCGCTCCGCTTCCATGGCGGCGACTTCTTCGGTCAGCCGGGCGATGCGTCCTTCCAAGGCGGCGACATCGGCGGTCGAGGCGGCATGGGCGGCTTCCGCGTTTTCCTCCGCCTCGGCGGCGTCCTCGCCCGCCTGGGTCAGCTCCTGGCGCTGGCCGGCGATCGTCGCCATCGCGCTTTCCGCATCCTCCGCCAGGGTTCCCTCGCGCTGCAGATCCTCGGCGATCTGCGCCAGGCGGGTCTCGATCGCCTGGCGCTGCTCTTCGGTCTGGCGCTCTTCTTCTTCGAGCCGGTCGCGCGCCACGGCGAGGCGGTGAAGCGCCGCCGCTTCGGTCGCTTCCGTCTGACGCAGATCGGGGAGCGCGCCTGCCGCCTCGGCCTGCCCTGTCGCGGCGGCGGCGGCCAGGCGGGTCAGCTCGCCGACCCGCTCGGTTTCGCGGGCAAGCTCCGCCGCGCGGGCCTCCTGCGATTCGCACGCGGCGCTCCAGCGGATGTGCAGCAGCAGCGCCTCGGCGCTTTTTAGATTTTCGGCGATGCGGCGGTAGCGGTTGGCCTGGCGTGATTGGCGCTTGAGCGCCTGAAGCTGGGTCTCCAGCGCGCCGACGACATCGTCGAGGCGCCCGAGATTGCCCTCGGCGGCGCGCAGACGAAGCTCCGCCTCGTGGCGCCGGGCATGGAGGCCGGAGATGCCGGCGGCCTCTTCGAGAATGCCGCGGCGCTGGGCCGGCTTGGCGTTGATGATGTCGCTGATGCGCCCCTGGCCGACGAGCGCCGAGGAATGCGCGCCGGTGGCGAAATCGGCGAAGAGATATTGCACGTCGCGGGCGCGTACGTCGCGGCCATTGACGCTATAGGCCGAGCCCTCGCCGCGCTCGATGCGGCGCGCGACTTCGATCTCCTCATCCTCGTTGAACGCCGCCGGCGCGGTGCGCTCGGCATTGTCGAGAAGGAGCGCGACCTCGGCCACATTGCGCGCCGCGCGGCTGTCGGTGCCGTTGAAGATGACGTCTTCCATGCCGCCGCCGCGCACTTGGCTCGGCGCGGTTTCGCCCATCACCCAACGCAGCGCCTCGACCAGGTTGGATTTGCCGCAGCCATTCGGCCCGACGATGCCCGTGGTGCCGGGCTCGATCATCAGTTCCGTGGACTCGATGAAAGATTTGAAGCCGACCAGTTTGAGCTTCGTAAAATGCACCGGCTAGGCGTTCCGCTCAGGTGATAAAAACAAACAAAGGCCGCCCGTCACAAAAGGCGCATCTCGCATCATGTTTCGGGCAGGTAGCGGTCGAGGGTCTTGGCGAAGGCGCTGAAACGCATGCTGCCTTCATGCATGTTTCCGTTGATGACGAAGGATGGGGTGGATTTGATATCGTAATTTTCCTGCGCGCCGCGGATCGAGCTCAGGATACGGGTCTCGAGAGTTTTGTCGCCGAGACAGGCCCGGAACTGCCCTTCGCTGATTCCGCCGAGCTGGCCGATCTGGCCGAGGGCGTTGAGATAGTCGGCGGCACGGGTCCAATTGTCGAAGGTGTTGAACAGGGTCTCGATGAAAGCGAAGTAACGCTCCGGCCCGGCGCAATGGGCGAGCACGGCGGCGTCGAGCGCCGGCCGGTTGAGCGGGAAATCGCGGGCGATGAAGCGCACCTTGCCGGTCTCGACATATTCCGTGCGCAGACGGGGAAAGGTCTCGGTGTGAAAATCGCGGCAATGGGGGCAGGTGAGCGAGAAATATTCGATCACCGATACCGGCGCCTCGGGCGCGCCGATGGCCATGTCGCCGGGCTGCTCCCAACTGCTCGCCGCCGCCGGCAGCGTGGCCAATTGCAGGAGCGGCGGCGCAGCAACGGAACCGGCAAAGCCGGTCACACCCGCCAACAACAGCCGTCTCGAGATCATGGCAGCCCTCAATTCACTTACGGGAGCTGAGTATAAAGTGGCGTCCGCGCCGCCTCAAGCTTGGCGGCGCCGGGGCGGGCCGGTTCCCGTCCACCTGCCGGTCCATAAAAATACACTAATTCAGTATGTTAAATCTTTCGCGGTCGGCTCAGCACCGCTTCGCCGAGGCGCCCCAGCGCGCCCTTTACATCGCTGTTCCGGGTGCCCTGGATGGATTCGGCGAGCGACTCCGCCGAATCGGAAGACAGCACGCGCTTTTCGCGCGGCGCCGGGGGCTCGGTTTTTTCGATCGGCCCATTGATCAGCCGCAGGCGCGTCACCGCGCGGTAACCGAAATAGCCGGCGATGCGCTCGAGGATCTGCGGCTCCTGATGCTTGAGCTCGGTGGCGAGCGGCCCGTCGACGCGGAGATGGAGCGTGCCGTCATGGCCGAGGCGCTCCGGCATGGAATGGCGCGCCAGCTCCTCGCCGACGATGGCGGCCCAATTGTTGAGCACGCCGGCCGAGGCGAAGCCGCGATCGCGGTAGATTTTTTCCGTCACCTTGTGCAGGGCGGAAGCGATGGGGCGCGACGGACGGGTCATTCCCCTACTATAAGCCTTGGGAGGAAAATTTGGATAGCCGATGACGATCACTCTCGCCTCCGCGCCGAAGACCCTGGCGGCGGCATTGCTCGCCTGGTACGACGCCCATGGCCGCGACCTGCCGTGGCGGGCGCCGCCCGGCACCCGGCCCGACCCGTACCGGGTCTGGCTCAGTGAAATCATGCTGCAGCAAACCACCGTCGCCACGGTCGGGCCCTATTTCGCCGAGTTTCTCCGCCGCTGGCCGCGCCTCGAAGACCTCGCCCAAGCGCCGCTCGACGATGTGCTGCATGCCTGGCAGGGCCTCGGCTATTACGCCCGGGCGCGCAACATGCTGCGCGCGGCGCAGGAACTCACCGCGCGCCATGGCGGGGTCTTCCCGCAGGAAGAAGCGGCGCTCCTCAAGCTGCCCGGCATCGGCCCCTATTCGGCGGCGGCGATCGCCGCCATCGCCTTTGGCCAACCGGCGACCATATTGGACGGCAATGTCGAGCGGGTGATCGCGCGCCTCCGGCTGGTCGAGACGCCGCTGCCGGCGGCCAAGGAGGAACTCCGCCGCCTCGCCGGCGAAATCACTCCCGCCGATCGCCCCGGCGATTACGCCCAAGCCATCATGGATTTGGGCGCAACCATCTGCACGCCGAGGAAGCCGGCCTGCGCGCTCTGCCCCTGGCGGGGCGCCTGCCGCGCCCACAGGGCCGGGGTGCAGGCGCTGTTGCCGAAAAAGTCGCCGAAGCCCGAACGCCCGCTGCGCCATGGCATCGCCTATTGGGCGGCGCGCGGCGACGGGCAAATTCTCCTCCGCCGCCGGCCCGAGAAAGGCCTTCTCGGCGGCCTGATGGAAATCCCGACCAGCGATTGGCGCGACGCGCCCTGGAAGCCTGCCGCCGCGCGCCGCGAAGCCCCGGCCAAGGCAAGCTGGCAAGCGCTCCCCGGCATGGTCAGCCACGGCTTCACCCATTTTCGTCTTGAGATAAGAGTCTATACCGGCAAGGTCGATGGCCGCGCCAAGCCCGACGGCATCTGGTGCCCGCCGGAAACTTTCGCCGATCAGGCGCTCTCGACATTAAGCCGCAAAATCATCCGCCACGCGGAGAAGTGCGGCTAATTCATCTCCTTGCGGACCTGATCGCGCAGGCTGTCGATGGAGGTGAGGTCGCCTTTTTCGTCGGCGACATACCAATAGGTCCAGCCATTGCAGGCCTGGGCGCCTTGCGCCAGGGCGCCGATGCGGTGGATCGAGCCGGTCAGCGGCCCGTGCGCCAGGCTGCCGTCGGCGCGCACCCGCGCCTTGACCTTCTTCACGCGGTCGTAAAGCGTCTCCCCCGGCGCGATCAGGCCGCGCTCGAGAAGATTGCCGAAGGGCACGCGCGGCTCGGCGCGCTTGGGTTTCATGGTCTCGAGGTCGGCGCTGTCGAGCGGCGTCACCTCGGCGAGGCGCGCCGCCGCGATCTCTGCATAGTCCGCGCTTTGCTCGATGCCGACCCAGCGCCGCCCGAGGCGCTTCGCGGCGACCGCCGTGGTGCCGGAGCCGAGAAACGGGTCGAGCACCACATCGCCCGGCTTGCTCGCCGCCAGGATGACGCGCTGCAACAGGGCTTCGGGCTTTTGCGTGGGGTGCGCCTTGCGGCCGTTCTTCTTGACGCGCTCGGCGCCGGTGCAGAGCGGCAGCAGCCAGTCGCTCCGCATCTGGATATCCTCGTTGAGCGATTTCATCGCCTCGTAATTAAACGTGTAGCCTTTCTGCGCTTCGCCCTTGGCGCACCAGATCAAGGTCTCCTGGGCGTTGGTGAAGCGCCGGCCGCGGAAGTTCGGCATCGGGTTGGTCTTGCGCCACACCACATCGTTCAACAGCCAGAAGCCGAGATCCTGCAGCGCCGTGCCGATGCGGTGGATATTGTGATAGGTGCCGATCACCCAGAGCGAGCCGCTATCCTTGAGCACCCGGCGCGCCTCGTTGAGCCAGGCGCGGGTGAAGGCGTCATAGGCGGCGAAATCCTCGAACTTGTCCCACTCGTCGGCGACGCCGTCGACGCGGCTCTGATTGTTGGGCCGCAGCAATTCGCCGCCGAGCTGCAGATTGTAAGGCGGGTCCGCGAAGATGAGATCGACCGAATCGGATTCGAGCTGCGCCATCTCGCGACAACAGTCGCCGACGATCAGCCTTCCCCCATCGGCCCGGGTTTTTGTTTTTTTGTGGCTCATGGGGCGGCACCATGGCGCACCCGGACTCCGCGCGTCAAGCGCTTGATTCGGCAGCCTCTTCCAACAGCTTGAAGGACCGCCGGTGATGCGGCGTGACGCCGAGTTTTTCGAGCCCCGCGACATGCAGCTTGGTGCCATAGCCGAAATTGCGCTCCCAGCCATAGCCCGGATTGCGCGCCGCGAGATCGGTCATATAGCGGTCGCGGGTCACCTTGGCGACGATCGAGGCGGCAGCGATGGAATAGCTCTTATCGTCGCCCTTGACGATACAGCGTACCGGGCAGGGGAGATCGGGCGCGCGGTTGCCGTCGACCAGGGCCGCGTCGGGCGCCTCGACGAGAGCTTCGAACGCGCGGCGCATGGCGAGATGGGTGGCGGCGAGTATGTTCATCTCGTCGATTTCCGTGACGCTCGCCTCGCCCTGGCCGATGATGGCGGCTTGCAGCAATTGGGGAAAGAGTTCCTCGCGCGCCGCCGCCGAGAGCTGTTTCGAATCCCGCACCTGGGCGGCGATCGCTTGCGGCGGGCCGTCCGGCGGAAAGATCACCGCGGCGGCGCAGACCGGCCCGGCCCAAGGGCCGCGCCCGGCCTCGTCGATGCCGGCGACGGCGCCACCGAGCTCGCGTTCGAAAGCGAAATCAGGCACGGCGTTTGAATTGGCTCCGCTTCGGCGGCAGCATTTCGCCGGACCTGGCCGGTACGTCCTCATCGTCATTGATCGCGTCCGGGCGAACATGCCGGCGGGCGCGGATTTCATCGGCGCGCAGGGCGAGCTCGGCGAGATGGCCGCGCACATGCCGTGCCGCCGTTCCAGCGTGACGCAACGCCCGTTTCGCGCCACGCAAGATTAGGCGGACCTCCTGCTCATAAATCGCGAAGAGGAGATCGTCGAGGCGCCAGATGCCGCCGGTGGTCAGGTGCTGCAAGCGCCGCGCCGTCATCAGCCAGAGTGGGCTGACCACCAGGCTGAGGGCGATCACCGCGACGATCAGCCGGTGGCCCTCGATGCCGACCGCCGCCACGGCGACGCCGGCGCCGGCGAGGACGAAAGAGAATTCGCCGATCTGGCTGAGGAGAATGCCGGCGAGGAAGGCGCGCGGCCAGGGCTCGCCGAGGACACGCAGAATGAACAGATTGACCGCCGATTTGACCACCAGCACGAGCACCAGCAGCACCACCACGGTGGCAAAATTATCCCAGATATAGGCGAGGTCGATCAGCAGGCCGATGGAGAGGAAGAAGACCATGGCGAGCACGCCCTGGATGGGCTCGGTGGCGCGGATCATCTGGCGTCGGCCTTGGGTCGAGCCGATGGTAAGTCCGGCGATGAAGGCGCCGAAGGCGGCGGTGAGGCCGATGAAATCCGAGATCGCCGCGAGCGCGAGACAACAGCCGAGAGCGGCGAGCGGCACGATCTCGCGGTGGCGCTTGGCGAGGGATGCGAAGGGCAGGCTGATTTTTTCGCGCCGGCTGAGATACCAGATCAGCGCCGCCAACAGGCCGATGGCGGCGAGGAAGCCGGGGATGGTGGTCCAATCCAGGCCGCCTTCCGCCGCCATGCCGTTCAAGAGCAGAAGCATCGGCACCACCGCGAGATCCTGGCCGATCAATATGCCGACGACGAGCCGCCCGGTATCGCTGCGAAGCTCGCCGATCTCTTCCAGCATTTTTATGGCCACCGCCGTGCTCGACAGGCTGACGACGAAGCCGAGCAGCACGGCAAGTTCGAGTGGCCAGCCAAAGAGGCGCGAAAGAGCGAGGGTGATGACCGTCGCGATGGCGATCTGCATCGCGGCCGCCATCATCGCGACCTTCCAGATCGAACGGAAAGCGCGGAGACTCATCTTCATGGCGATGACGAAGAGCAGCAGCAGCACGCCGAGCTCGGCGAGCATCGCCACCCAATCGCGGTTTTCCACCAGACCCAGGGCGCTCGGCCCGAGAATTACGCCGGCCAGGATATAGCCGACAATGGCCGGCTGCTTGAAGCGCGCGAAGCCGAGGCCGCACAACAGGGCGGCCAAGGCGACAAGGGCCAATTGTCCAAGTTCCGAATGGAACAGCATGTGAGGCAGATAGTGCCACACATGCGAGTCAATCGTTATCCGATGCGTTTAATCTATTGAATTATAATAATGTTAGCTGATCGCCTGTGCGCGGCGGCGGGCAAAAACGACTCGAATCGAGTCGCAGGGGCGCCTTGTCCATGCCGTATTTCTTCTTGGCCAGGCGGTAGCGCTGGCCGAGCAGCTCGGCGCTCGGCCCCGAGCCGGTCTGGCGCAGGCCGAAGCCCGAACGGTAGTGCTGCCCGGCATGCATATCGCGCACCCGGCTCATGACATGGCGCGCCCGGTCGGGCACGTGGAGCTGCAACCACTCCTCGAACAATTCCCTGATTTCGAGCGGCAGGCGGAGGAGAATATAGCCCGCCTCCACGGCGCCGGCCTCTGCCGCCGCTTCGAAGATCGCTTCCAGCTCGCTTTCGTTGAGCGCCGGGATGACCGGCGCGAAATTGACCCCGGTCGGGATGCCCGCCTGGCTCAATTCGCGGATCGCTTGAAGGCGCTTGGCCGGCATCGAGGCGCGCGGCTCGAGGCGGCGCGAGAGCTCCCGGTCGAGACTGGTGACGGAGACGATCACCTTCACCAGATTGCGCTCGGCGAGCGATGAAAGAACATCGATATCGCGCGTCACCAAAGCGGATTTGGTAACAATTCCAACGGGATGATGGAAGTTCGACAGTACCGAAAGGATGCCGCGGGTGAGCTCCAATCGGCGCTCGGCGGGCTGATAGGGGTCCGTATTGGTGCCGAGCGCGATCATGCGCGGCTGGTAACCCGGTTTCGCCAGCTCGCGCGCCAATTGTTCGGGCGCGTCATGCTTGGCGAAGATGCGGCTCTCGAAATCCTGGCCCGGCGACAGGCCGAGAAAGGCATGGGTCGGGCGGGCGTAACAATAGGCGCAGCCATGCTCGCAGCCGCGATAGGCATTGATCGAGCGGTCGAAGCCAAGATCGGGCGACTCGTTGCGGGTGATGATGGTGCGGCTTTTATCCGCCTCGACGATGGTGTTCAGCTTCTCCAGGGGTTCTTCCAGACTGCCCCAGCCATCGTCGCACGCCTCGCCCGCATAGCGCTCGTAACGCCCGGCCCGGTTGCTTGCCGAACCCCGGCCCTTGCGTGCTTCGCGCATCGGCAGGTTGTCGGGCGGAGCGCTTCTATTCATATTGTTTGAGTGCATGAGTCATTCTATGCTGAAATCAGAACAAATAAAGAACAAAATGCTGAGTGTCGTCATCCCCACCCTCGACGCCGCGTCCTCCCTGGCCGAGACCTTGCCTGCTCTGGCGGCTGATCTTGCGGAGCGGGACTATGAGGTGATCGTCGCGGATGGCGGCTCGACGGATTCCACGCCCGCCATCGCGGCGGCGAGCGGCGCCAGACTTGTCCCCACGGAGCGCGGCCGGGGGGTGCAGTTGGCGGCGGGTGCGCGGGCGGCGAAGGGCGATTGGCTCCTCTTCCTGCATGCCGACACGAGGCTGGGCGCAGGCTGGCTCGCGGCGGCGGAGCGCTTCATGGCGGCGGAGAACGATGACCGCGCCGGCGTCTTTCGCCTCGCTTTCGACGATGGCGCGCGGGCGGCGCGGCGGCTCGAAGCCATGGCGGCGTGGCGCGCGAAGGCGCTCGGCCTGCCTTACGGCGATCAGGGGCTCCTTATTGGCCGGCGCTTCTATGACGCGCTTGGCGGCTATCGGCCGCTCGCACTGATGGAAGATGTCGATCTGGCGCGGCGCATCGGCCGGCGGCGTTTGCATCATTTCGACACGGCGGCGATCACCTCGGCGGCGCGCTACCGGCGCGCCGGCTATGTCCGGCGCTCGGCGCGCAATCTCTCCTGCCTGGCGCTTTATTTTCTCGGCGTCGATGCGCGTTTTCTCGTCCGGCTCTACGGCTGATGACGCGCCAGCTTCTGATCTTCGTCAAGGCGCCGCGTCTCGGTCAGGTCAAGCGCCGCCTCGCCCGCGATATCGGCGGGCCCGAAGCCTGGCGCTTTTACCGCCGCACCGCGCGCCACCTCATTCTCTCGCTTGCGGGCGATCCGAGGTGGCAGAGTCACCTCATCGTGACGCCGGACGATTTCGACGGGCGCGAGCCGTTTTGGCCGCGCACCCTTCCGGTGATCAAGCAAGGGCAGGGCGATCTCGGCGCGCGCATGAACCGCGCCTTCCTCGCGGCGCCGCCCGGCCCCGCGGTGCTGGTCGGGAGCGACATACCCGACCTCGGCCCGCGCCACATCGCCGCGGCGTTCGATGCCCTCGGCCGCCACGACGCGGTGTTCGGGCCGGCGGAGGACGGCGGCTATTGGCTGGTCGGCTTCACCCGGCGGGCGCGCCACACCGATCCGTTCGCGGGTGTTGCCTGGTCGAGCCCGAGCGCCTTGGCCGACACGCTCGCCAATCTGCCGCGGAGCTATTCCGTTGCCATGCTCGAGAAGCTTGGCGATATAGATGTCGGCGCCGATCATGCGCGCTGGCGCGCGCGCTGCCGGCAAGAGGCAGAGGGATGAACGCTCGCGCCGCCGCTCACGCCAGGGCGACGCACTCGATTTCGATGTCGAATTCCATCGGCCAGGACGACATGGCGACGAAGGTGCGCGCCGGCGGCTTGTCGGGGAAATAGCGCCGGTAAATTTCGTTGATCACGTTGAAATAGGCGGCGTTGGTGACGAACACGTTGGTCTTCACCACCTTGTCCATCGACGAGCCGGCGCAGTCGAGCGCGTAGGCGATGTTCTTCAGCACCTGTTCGGTCTGGGTCTCGATATCGCCGCGCAACATGGTGCCGTTCTCCAAATCGAGTGGCGGGATACCGGAGACAAAGAGAAAATCGCCGGCCTTGACCACCGGCGACAGCGGCACGCCGACCTGATCGAGCAGTTCCGACAGTTTCGGAATGTGGATGATTTCTTTTTCCATGTTGCCTCCCTATCCGCCGGATCTATTCGGCGGCGGTTTTGATGTGCTCCAGCAGGCGCGGCATGAGTTCGACCAGATTGCACGGCTTGTGCCGCGCGTCGAGCTGGGATTTCAGGATCTTGTCCCAGCCGTCGCGGCAGGCGCCGGGCGAGCCGGGGAGCGCGAACAGATAGGTGCCGCCGGCGAGGCCGCCGGTGGCGCGCGACTGCATGGTCGAGGTGCCGATAATATCGTAGCTCAGTTGGCGGAACAGCTCGCCGAAGCCGGCGATCTCTTTTTCATAGACCTCGGCGAAGGCCTCCGGCGTGACGTCGCGCCCCGTGAGGCCGGTGCCGCCGGTGGCGATGACGACGTCGATATCCGCATCCGCGATCCAGGCGCGTAGCTGCTCGGCGATGCGCGCCTGCTCGTCCTTGACGATGGTGCGCACCGCCAGAATATGGCCGGCTTCCTTGATGCGTGCTTCCAGCACATCGCCGGATTTATCGTCCTTGGGCCGGCGCGTATCCGAGACCGTCAGCAGCGCGATATTGACCGGCAGAAAGTCGCGCTCTCCGGTGATCTTACTCATGACTGGCGAAGCTCCTTTCCTGCGCCGCGTAATTCGGCCACAGGCCCGAGGCGGTGGCGTCGAGCGACGGCGTGGCCTGGCCGAGGCGCATGCGGTAGATCCAGTAATTCGTCGCCACCCGCTCGATGAAGTTGCGCGTCTCGCGCGAGCGGATGCTTTCGATAAAGAGCAGCGGGTCGCCGGCGAAATTCGCCTTCTGCTTCCATTTCTTCAGATTGCCCGGCCCGGCATTATAGGCGCAGAGCAGATAGAACAAATTGCCGGCGACCGTTTCCTGCTCGAGAAGATGGTGCACATAGGATTGGCCGAGGGCGATGTTGAGTTCGGGATTGAGCAGCGTGTGGCGGTCGATGCCCTTGATCCCCTCGCGCCGGGCGGCGAAGCGCGCGGTCGCCGGCATGAGCTGCATCACCCCGCGCGCCCCTAACAGGCTTTTGGCGGTGGCGCGGAATTTCGATTCCTGGCGAATGAGCGCGAAGATCAGCGCCCGGTCGACCGAGTAGCCGCCCTCGGGCTGCCAACTCGGCACAGGATAGTCGGCGGCATCATGCGGCTCGCCGTCGATCTTGCGCAGCTGCGCGCCCATGGCGAGCTGCGCCCGGGCGAGGCCGAGATGCTCGGCGAGCGGCAACAGGGCGGCGATCAGCTCCGGATTGGCGCGCGGCCAGAGCGTGGCGACTTCCCTTGCCGCCCGCTCGCTTTGACCCACTTCGGCGAGTGCGCGGGCGCGGCGCGCGGCCTTGCTCTTGTTCAACTCGGCGACATGCGCCCGCGTGAGTATGGAGGAGCGCCAATTCAAATCCGGCTCGAGGCCGAGGGCACGGGTCGCCAACAGGCCGTAAAAGGTGCGCGGCTCTCCCGCGGCGATCTTCAGCCAATAGCTGACATGATGCGGGCGGCGCAGGCGAAGCTCCGTACGTGCTGCCCAATAGGCGCCGGAGGCGACCATCCAGGGCGAGGCGGTCTCGGAGCCGGCGAGCTTGGCGAAATGGCCGACCGCTTCTTCCAGCCGGCCGAGGCGCCAGGCGGCGAGGCCGGCGGTCCAATCCGCATCCGGCAGCAGCTGGCGCGAGCGCTCGGCGCTGGCGGCGGCGAGCTCATAGGCGAGCCCGTCCTTGTTGTGGAGGTAATAGCTCCAGGCGATGCGCGCCTGATATTCGTCGAACTGCGCCTGGCTGGCGAAGCCGAGGTGGGATTTCGAGGTGAGAATTTCGCGCGCGCCGGTCGGCCAGCCGCGGCGGATGCGCCAGCGCATATCGCGCCGCATTTGCGAAAGCTTCTGGCGCTGCGCCCGGGTGATGCCGCGCCCGCGGATACGCGGCGGCACATATTCCTTCTCGCCGGTATGGAGCGTGATGCCCGATGACGGGATCGGTTGGCGCGGCCGCTTGGCGCCGCCCGGGCGGCGCTTCATCGCCAGGCGGTAGAGCCGGCGCGCGTCGGGATGGTCGGCATATTCGGCGAGCCAGGGTTTGAGTTCGCCATATTTCGAGCGGTGCGCGGTGGGATGGAGATATTTCTGCGCCAGCACATGGCCCATCAGGATCTTGTCGTCGAGCTTGGCGACGATTTTGGCGGCGGCTTTGAGATTGCCGCTTTCCTGCAGCGCGAAAATCTCGCGGTAGCGCTGCCGGTCGGCTTCGCTCAACACCGGCGGCAGGGCGAGCGCGGCCGGGCCGGCCTCGGCATCCAGCGACAAGGCGGCGATGCGGTATTCCGCTATGTTCTCTTTATCTTGCGCGAAGGCCGGCGCGCCTTGCAGCGCCACAACCGCCAGACAAACGCCCAGCAACATGCCGAGCCGTCTGCAAAGAATATCCCCCGCGCCGGTTTTTCCCGGCACCGCTATTATCTCCTTCATCGGCGGCCATCGCCAATTTGCGTCGGGATTTATAGGACAATTGACGGAATCCGGCAATCGCCCGGCGCGCCCATGGCCTTACGCGCCCAACGCCTCGAGCTTGTTCTGTACCGCGAGAAGGTCGCGCCACACCTCACGCTTGGCCGAGGGCTGGCGTAAGAGATAGGCCGGATGGAAGGTCGCCATGGTCGCGACCGGCTCCGCCAGGCCGGCGGCGGTCAATTCGCGCCAGGTGCCGCGCAGGCGGGTAATGCCCTGTTTCTCGCCCAAGAGCGACTTGGCGGAGATGCCGCCGACCAGCATCAGCACCTGCGGGCGCACCAGGGCGATCTGCCGTTCGATAAAGGGCTGGCAGAGCGCGATCTCTTCCGCCGTCGGCGAGCGGTTGCCCGGCGGGCGCCAGGGCAGGATGTTGCTGATATAGACCGCCTGCCGTTCGAGGCCGATGGCCGCCAGCATGCGGTCGAGCAACTGCCCGGCGGGGCCGACAAAGGGCAGGCCCTGGCGGTCCTCTTCCGCGCCGGGGGCTTCGCCGATCACCATCAGCGCCGCATCCTCGTCGCCGTCGCCGACCACCATGTTGGTCGCCGTGCGCTTCAGCGCGCAGCCGTCGAAGGCGGCGATGGCGGCGCGCAGCTCGGCCAGCGTCGCGCAGGCCGCGGCGATGTCGCTGGTGTATTGCGATTGTTCGCTGGCGGGAGCCGCAGGTGCCGCCGCCGGTGGCGCTTCGGTTTTCGGTGTGGGCTTGGGTGCGGGCGCGGGCACAGGCGCTGGTTCGCTCGCGGCCTGGAAGCGGTCGCGCGGCGCGTCCTCCGTCGCTTCGCCCACCCCGGCGGCGACATACCAATTCAACAGCGCGCGCATGTTTTCCGTCTGGTTCACGCCGTGAGATTAGCAGATCGGTCGCGGCGCGGCAGCAATTGACCGGGCGCAAGCTTCGCCGCATAACTGAGACAGTCGGAAAGACGCGGGAACGCATCATGCAGCGGGAATCGATGGAATATGATTTGGTCGTGGTCGGCGCCGGGCCGGCGGGCTTGGCGGCGGCGATCCGCCTCAAGCAGCTCGGCCTTGAGCGCGGCAATGATCTCAGCGTCACCGTGCTCGAGAAGGGCTCGGAGGTCGGCGCGCATATTCTCTCCGGCGCGGTGTTCGAGCCGCGCGCCCTCGACGAATTGATTCCCGATTGGAAAGAGAAAGGCGCGCCGCTGGAGACGCCGGTCAAGGAGGATGTGTTTCTGTTCCTGAAGAAAACGAGCGCCTTCAAGCTGCCCAACTTCCTGCTGCCGCCGCAGATGCACAATAAAGGTAATTATATTATCAGCCTCGGCAATCTCTGCCGCTGGCTGGCGGCGCAGGCGGAGGAACTCGGCGTCGAAATCTATCCCGGCTTCGCCGCCAAGGAAGTGCTGTTCCACGACGATGGCCGGGTGAAGGGCGTCGCCACCGGCGATATGGGCATCGCCAAGGATGGCAGTGAGAAGCCTTCGCATGAGCCCGGTATCGAGCTCCACGCCAAATACACTCTCTTCGCCGAGGGCGCGCGCGGCTCGCTCAGCGAGGAGTTGATGGCCCGCTTTAATCTGCGCGCCGGCGTTCAGCCCCAGACCTACGGCATCGGCATCAAGGAATTGTGGCAGATCGACAAGGCGAAGCATCAGGTCGGGCTGGTGCAGCACAGCTTCGGTTGGCCGCTCGATTCGAAAACCTATGGCGGCACCTTCCTCTATCACCTGGAAGAAGATCTGGTGTCGTTCGGCCTGGTGATCGCGCTCGATTATCAGAACCCGCATCTCTCGCCGTTCGATGAGTTTCAGCGCGTCAAGACACATCCGTCGATCGCGCGGTTTCTCAAGGGCGGCACGCGCGTCGCCTATGGCGCGCGGGCGATCAATGAGGGGGGATTGCAGTCGATCCCCAAACTGACCTTCCCCGGCGGCGCGCTGATCGGCTGCAGCGCCGGCTTTTTGAACGTGCCGAAAATCAAGGGCAGCCATAACGCCATGAAGTCCGGCATGGTGGCCGCCGAAGCGGCGTTCGACAGCATCACCGGTGGCTCCGACGGCGCGGCGGAACTGACCGCCTACCCCACGGCCATGCGCCGCTCGTGGAGCTTCAAAGAGTTGAAAGAAGTGCGCAATTGCCGCCCGGCCTTTCGTTGGGGCCTCTTGGCCGGCACGCTGATCAGCGGCTTGGAGCTTTGGACCCGCGGCATGCTGCCCTGGACCCTCGGCCATCACGAGGACCATAAGAGCCTGAAGCCCGCCGCCAAGTGCCGCAAGATCGATTATCCCAAACCCGACGGCGAGCTCTCCTTCGACAAGCTTTCCTCGGTGTTCATCTCCAACACCAATCACGAAGAAGATCAGCCGGTGCATCTCCAGTTGAAGGACGCCCAAGTGCCGGTCGACCATAACCTCAAGCTTTACGACGCGCCGGAGCAGCGCTATTGCCCGGCCGGGGTGTATGAGATCGTCGAGGAAGAGGGTGGCGCGCCCAGTCTGCAAATCAACGCGCAAAACTGCGTCCATTGTAAAACCTGCGATATCAAGGACCCGACCCAGAACATCCATTGGACCGTGCCGGAGGGCGGCGGCGGGCCGAACTATCCCAATATGTGAAGCCGGGCGCGCGCGAGGAATTGAACGAAATTGCAGGCACGGGGTCGTTGGCGGCGGCGCGCGACATACGTTAGAGTGCGCAAGCAATCGAATCCGAAAAATTTTCGCGGCACCGTTTCTTCATGGCGTCTAACATGGCGATGACATATCCGATCCGGTCATGGTTCGCTTCCGCGCTGGGTTTTTGCGCCGCGCTGACCCTGGCCGGCGCGCTTAGTGCTGCGGCGGAATCGCCGCCCGATCCGGCACCCCCCAAACCGCAATCCGATTATCTCGGCTATGGCGGTTTTTCCGGAAATTATCTCGCCGGCCGTTTCGCCTATCGCCAGCGCGATGTCACCTCGGCGGCGGATTTCTACCGCGAGGTCCTTAAGAAGGATGCCGAAAACCGCGCCCTGGTGCAGCGCGCGCTGGTGCTCACCGTACAGGACGGGCGCATCGATCAGGCCATTCCCCTGGCCGAGCAATTGGTCGCCCTCGATGCGGATTCGAAAATCGGACATCTCATCCTGATTGTCGGCGCGGTGGCCGATGGCCGTCTCGACGATGCGTTGCAGCGGGTGACCAATATCGAGCGCAACGGCATCTATGAATTGATGGCGCCGATCATGCAGGGCTGGCTTGAGCTCGGGCGCGGCAATTTCGACGCCGCGCTCGCCGCGATCGAGCCGATCGCCGCCAAGCAGGCGTTCGAAATGTATCACGCCTATCACGGCGCGCTGATGGCGAGCATCTCCGGCCGCGACGATATCGCCGAGGACAATTATCGCCTGGCAATGACCGCGGTGCCCGGCGGCACCTTGCGTGTGGTCAGCGCCTATTCCACTTTCCTGCTGCGCGCCGGCCGGTATGACGAGGCGATGGCGCTCTATGAGGGCTTCCGCCAGCACAATCCGGATTCGCCCTGGCTCGATCCGATCCTCGCCACCATCAATACCAACACCCATCCGGACCTCATCGTCGCCACCGCCCGCGCGGGCATGGCGGAGGCGCTGTTTGGCGCGGCGAGCGCGCTGCCCAACGAAAGCGCCGGCGATACCGGCCTGATCTACGCCTATCTCGCGCTTCACCTGCGGCCGGACTTTCCCGTTGTCGAGCTTTTGGTCGGCGAAATTCTCGATTCGCTGGAACGTTACGAAGCCGCGATCAAGGCCTATAGCGGGATCTCCAAGGAGAGCCCCTATTCCTGGTCGGCGCATTTGCGCGCCGCTTCCAACTTGGCGAGCACCGAGCGGGTCGATGAAGCGGTAATTATTCTCAGCGAGATGGTCGAAGAAAAACCGGAACGCTCCGATGCCGCGATCGCCTTGGCCGATGTGCTGCGCCGCAACGAGCGCTATGCGGAAGCGGTCACTTATTATGACACCGCCATCGCGCGCACCGAGGGGATCGAGGCGCGTCATTGGTCGCTGTTCTATTCGCGCGGCGTCATGCTCGAGCGCACCCAGCAATGGCCGCGCGCCGAGACGGATTTCCTCAAGGCGCTCGAACTGCAGCCCGACCAGCCGCTGGTGCTGAACTATCTCGGCTATTCCTGGGTCGAGCAGGGCACCAATCTGGAACGCGCGATGGAATTGATCGAGCGCGCCGTGGCGCTGCGCCCGACCGACGGCTATATCGTCGACAGTCTGGGCTGGGCGTTCTACCGGCTCGGCGATTTCCAGAGTGCGGTCAAGCATCTCGAACGCGCCGTCGAGTTGCGCGCCGACGATCCCATCATCACCGACCATCTCGGCGATATCTATTGGCGCGTCGGCCGCGAGCTCGAAGCGCGGTTTCAGTGGGAGCGCGCGCTGGTGCTCGGCGCCGAGGAAGACGCGGCGGCCGTCATCCGGCAAAAGTTGAAAGACGGTCTGGCGGACATCGAAGAAGCGCCGCAGTGAGCGGCGGCGGGCGGCCTCTCTCCTCTCCGGCGCCGGCCAAACTCAATCTCTACCTCCACATCACCGGGCGGCGCGACGACGGCTATCACGAGCTCGACAGCCTGATCGCCTTTGCCGAGCCCTGCGACAGGGTCACCGCCGAGGCGGCGGCGGATTTTTCTCTCTCTGTCACGGGGCCGTTCGCGCCCGCGCTCGACGCGGCGGACGACGACAATCTCGTCGCCAAGGCCGCGCGCGGCCTGGCCGAACTGGCGGGGATCGAACCGGCGGCGCGCCTTACCCTCGACAAAAACCTGCCCGTCGCGTCGGGCATCGGCGGCGGCTCTTCCGATGCCGCGGCGGCGCTCCGGGTGCTGATGCGCCTTTGGGATATCACGCCCGAGCCCGATGCGCTGGCGACGTTGGCGCTTTCCTTGGGCGCCGATGTGCCGATGTGCCTGCACGGCGAGACCTGCTTTGCCGGCGGCATCGGCGAGCGGCTCGACCCGGCGCCCACGCTGCCGAATTGCGGCCTGGTCCTGGTCAATCCCGGCACTGCGCTGGCGACCCCGGACGTGTTCCGCGCCCGCACCGGCAGCTTCTCCGCGCCGGCGCGTTTCGCCGAGGCGCCGGCAGATGTTTCCGAATTGGCCCAATTGCTGGCGGCGCGGCAGAACGATCTCGAAGCGCCCGCTATGGCGCTCGCGCCGGAAATCGGTGAGGTGTTGCGTGCGTTAAGCGATTTGCCCGGCAGCCGGTTTGCCCGCATGTCCGGCAGCGGCGCGACTTGTTTCGCTCTGTTTGACGATGACGCCCGGGCGATCGAAGCAGCCAAAGAATTTCGCGCGCGCCATGGCGATTGGTGGATCGAACCGGGCCGGCTGGTTCAGTCGGGCGCGGGAGAATCCTGACGTACGCCATCGACATAAATGCCGTCGGCATGGCGCTTGTGGAAACAGATATGGCCGGCGATGGGTGAGGCTTCCGGTAGCGGGGCCGGATAGCTCCAGGCCACGTCTTCGATCACCTCGCCGCCGTTCGAATAGGAAAAATACTCCGTCTCGCCCTTATAGGGGCAACGCGTGCGCGTGGATGACGGCGCGAGCAGATCCATGCGCACATCCTCGCGCGGAATATAATGGCGTGGCGCGAGGCCGGTCTCGAACAGAAAGCGCGCGCGGACGGTCTCGGCGATCACCATGCCGCCCATTTCGACCCGCACCGGGCGCGAGCTGTTGAGGATATCGAGTCGCACTTGCGGGTCGCGCGCATGGCCGAAGATTTCCTCGTCCTCCTCGAACCAGCCATCCATCTGCTGCCAATAAAAAGCGATGCGCCCGGCGAGCCCGGGAACTTCGTTATAAGGCGCCTCATAGCCCCACACCGCGTTTTCCGCCGTTTTGCCGCCGGCCTTCAGGGTCCAATAGCTGGCGTCGCCCTTGAACGGGCAATAGCTGCCATGATCGGTTTTCTCGGCGGACTCGGATTTGAAATCGGCCCAGGGAAAATAATAGACCGGCGGGTAGCTGCCTTCGCGGACAAGGAGCGCGTCCAGGGTGTCGACGATGGTCTCGCCGCCGAATGTGACCCGTACCCGCTTGGCTGTTGGCAGCAATTTGAGGCGGTAGCCGGGATGTTTGGCGAATCCCGGCGCGGCATTGCTGGCAGACTCGGTCGCGGCGTCCGTCATGCGCTGTCCTCCTTGCACGTCGGCGGCGAGCTTAGCTTAAAGCTGCCAGCGGCGCAGCCCCCCGGGGATCTCCGTATCGCGCCACAGGCCGGCGATGTCGGCGAGCAGCCCCTCCTCTTTGAGCAGGCGCGCGATGCCCGCGCCGCCGATCTCGCCATAGGCGTCATGGCCGACGGCGCCGATCAGGCAGTCATAGCGTTTGGTCTCCGGTATCGACCCTTCGAGAGCGATACCATAGAGGGACTCTGCCATTGCGGCGTCGGCATGCGGGTCGTGCACATCGATTCGGTGACCGGCGGTGCGGAGCGAATGCACGACATCCGCCACCAGCGAGTTGCGCAGATCCGGCACGTTCTTTTTGAAGGTGAGGCCGAGCACGAGAATATCCGCGGCCTGGGGCAGGCGCTCGGCGATTTCGCCGGCCACGAAAGCGGCCATGCTGTCATTCATATGCCGCCCGGCGAGGATCACTTCCGGCGTGTGGCCGGCGAGCCGGGCGCGATGGGCGAGATAATAGGGATCGACGCCGATGCAATGGCCGCCGACCAGTCCCGGCGTGAAATCGAGAAAATTCCATTTGGTGCCGGCGGCGGCCAGCACGTCGGCGCTGGCGATGCCGAGCTTGTGGCAGATCTGCGCGACCTCGTTGACGAAGGCGATATTGATGTCGCGCTGGGCATTCTCGATCACCTTGGCCGCCTCGGCGGTGCGGATGTCCGGCGCGATATGAATATTGCCGCCATTGACCGCGCCATAGAGCGCGGCGAGGCGCTTGGCCACCTCCGGCGTGTCGCCGGCGACGATCTTGGTGATGCTGGTGAGCGTATGGTGGCTGTCGCCGGGATTGACCCGCTCCGGCGAATAGCCGAGATGGAAATCCTCGCGCCAGGTCAGCCCGGAGGCCTGCTCCAGCACCGGCGCGCATTCCTCCTCGGTGAGTCCGGGCCAAACGGTGCTCTCATAGACCACCACCGCGCCGGGCGCGATGCGCTCGCCGACCAGTTTCGAAGCGGCGATGAGCGCGGAGAGGTCCGGCTTCTTGTCGGCGCCGACCGGCGTCGGCACGGTGACGATATAAAATTCCGCGCCGGCGATGGCGGCGGGATCGGCGGTGAGGGTGGCGCGAAGTTTCTCGAGCGCGCCCTTTGACACTTCGCCCGTCCGGTCATGGCCGCGGCGGAGTTCCTCGACGCGCTCGGTGGCGATGTCGAAACCGGTGACGTCATGCCGCGCCGCCAGCGCCACGGCGAGCGGCAGGCCGACATATCCGAGGCCGATGACGGCGATGGTGGTCACATGTGTCTCACATGGTTCGTGTCGGGGCGTCCCACACGATTTGCGGCGGAGCGCCCCTGAGCTATTCGCGCGAATTACCGCCGCTGTCAATCGAAGTGCGCCGCGGGAGCCGCATTGGTCGAGAGTCGGGCTGGATTTTACCCGGCAAGTATGTTGATTTCACCCGGCGAGCGCGCGCTGCGCCGTTAGCTGGAACCCCTGTTTCAACAAGGCATGATGACCATCATCGTTACCGGCGCCGCCGGATTTATCGGATATCATATGTGCGAGGCGCTGTTGGCGCGCGGCGATAGCGTGATCGGTATCGACAATCTCAATGATTATTACGATGTCACGCTGAAAGAAGCCCGCCTCGCACGGCTCGAACGCCAGGACGGCTTCACCTTCGCGCGCGCCGATATTTGCGACCGCGATGCGCTCAATCAAGCGATCGGTGCGGCGGAGGATGTCAGCGCCGTGCTGCATCTTGCCGCCCAGGCCGGCGTGCGCTATTCGCTGATCAACCCCGCCGCCTATGTCGAGACCAATATCGTCGGCCAGCTCAACATTCTTGAACTGTGCCGCAATTTGCCCGAGCTCCGGCATCTGGTTTATGCCAGTTCGAGCTCCGTCTATGGCGGCAGCAAGGAACTGCCCTTCTCCGAATCGGATGTGGTGAACTGTCCGGTCTCGCTCTACGCCGCGAGCAAGAAGGCCGACGAGCTGATGGGCCATGTCTATGCCCATCTCTACCGCATCCCGATGACCGGCCTCAGATTCTTCACCGTCTACGGGCCGTGGGGCCGGCCCGACATGGCGGCCTATATTTTCACCCGCGCGATTTTTTCCGGCGAGCCAATCCGAATCTTCAACAATGGCGATATGCGGCGCGATTTCACCTATATCGACGATGTGGTCCAGGGCGTGTTGGCGGTTATCGACGCGCCGCCCGCCGGCCTCAGCGACTCGGCGCCGCACCGCATCTATAATATCGGCAATCACCGCGCCGAGCCGCTGTTGCGCTATGTGGAGCTGCTCGAGCAAGCGATCGGCCGGCCGGCGGAGAAGGAATTCGCCCCCATGCAGCCGGGCGATGTTAAGGAAACCTATGCCGATATCGCTGCAATCCAGCGCGATCACGGTTTTCAGCCGAAAACCACCATCGACGAGGGAATTCCCCGCTTCGTCGCCTGGTACCGCGAATATCATGGGGTTTGATGCGCCGGCGCCGATTTGTTAAGTCACCTAAGAGTGACGAGAAATCGCGAATATCTTAACCATTTCATATCGATGTTGCGGCAAATTTGAATTCGCGCTATATCTGGAAGACGTAACTTGCGGGAGTCGTGATATGTCGTTAGCGAAGCAACTTTCTGTCGCCATTTTTGCGGCCGGGCTGATAATGGCCCCGGCGGTTGGATTCGCGCAAAGCGAGACCGGCACTGCAGCCAGTGAAGGTTCGGCCGGTGGCTCCGCTTCTAGTGGCGCGTCATCGACGGGCGCGGCGACATCCAGTTCCGCAACCACGGGCGCGGCGGCGGGCGGTTCCGCGGCGGCGGGCGCGGCGGGCGGCGGCATCAGTGTCGCGGCGGCGGCCGGCGGCCTCGCGGCGGCTGTGGCAGCCGGCGTTGTGGCCGGCATAATTGGCGCGACCGACGAGGTGACCGTCGTGACCACCACGACCACCACGACCACCACCACAACGACGACCTCCAATTAACCGATCGGCCGTTCGCCGGCCGAATGCCGCCCGTATTACGGTATAGCGGGCGGTGCTGCGGGATTCGTCTCAGCCGGCAGGTTTGAGAATTTCGAATTGAAACGGCACCAATGACGGGGCGATGTGCTGGATGCTTTTCCACACGAACCCCGTTTTCGCATCTACCCAGTAATAATTGTCGTACGACCAATCCAATTCGGCGGCATAGGCGCTTTCGCGCAGCACATTTGTCTCATAGCTGAAATCAAGTATTTCGATGTGCTCGACGGCGATGCGCTCGATCGTACTGATCACCGTGACGCCGTAATGGGTGCCCGGCTCAATATCGATCATGCGGCGCAATTTGACCGGCGTATCCCATCGATGCGCCACCGCGGTGATCGGGTCCGCGCCGCTAAACATCGTATGCACAAGATTTTCCGGAAGGCCGGCGGTTTCGACGACTCGGCCCCGACGAGTCGCGATGGCGACATGGTCGGCCGAAATCCAATGTAAATCGGGGCCGTCGATTCGCCCGAGAATCATGATGACCTGCCCGCTCCTGCCCATCCGGGCGCGGATCGCGGCGTAGGGCTGTTGTTCGATTGCCGCGCGCGTGACCGGGATATCGGGATTTCCGAAAAGGATGAAGTCAGCCGTCTTTTGAATATCCGAAAGTTCCGCTATATTTTTGCAGGCGCCCAGGGAGAGTGCGATAATCAAAACAATCAGAAAATGCCGTGCGGGACGAGCGATGCCATTAGCAAAGAACGCTGCGAACATATTTAAAGCCATGACCCGATATCAGGTTGCGGGGATTCTGCTGCGGGGGCGTGTGCGGTTATTGTGCGCGGCGATCGTGGCGATGTCGATACTCGCGAGCGGCGCACCGTCCTGGGCTCAGGACGCGGGCGATACCTCGCGAATTTTGACTGACCGGCTACAGCAATTGGGGCGCGACGGCCTGGTGGAACAATTATCTCCCCTGGACGGCGGCGGCGATGCGCAACTGGGGGGCGCGCGCGGAGGCGTGCGTCTCTCCGGCGGGCGAAACCCGCAGGACCAACTCAAATTGAAACGGCTGGCGGACAAACTCAAACCGACCGCGTTGGAACGCGATTTCTCGGCGCGCGCCGGCGTCGAGTTGTCGCAGTTCGGATATGATTTGTTCCAGAGCGAAGCGGAATTCCCGGTCGCGAATACCGGTGGCGCCGTCCAGGACGATTACATACTCGGCGTCGGCGATGAGCTGGTCATCACGTTCCGCGGCCAGTATGCCAAATCGTGGACCACGCGGGTCGATCGCGAGGGCCGCGTTATCTTGCGCGAATTGCCGCCCATATCGGCGGCGGGGCGGAGCTTCGCGGACTTTCGCCGGGAGCTGCAGGCACAGGTCGAAATGACCCTGCTGGGCTCCGACGTCTATGTCTCGCTCGGCAAGATCAGGCGTATTTCCGTACTCGTGGTCGGCGAGGTCGAATCGCCCGGTTTGCATAAGGTGCCGGCACTTTCCACAATTCTCGATGCGATTTCCCTCTCCGGCGGCATCAAGAAAACCGGAAGTCTGCGCCGGCTCCAGGTCGTCCGCGGCGACGACATATTCTGGCTCGATCTCTACGAGCTCATATTCCTCGGCACGCTGAACCGCGATCTGATTTTGCAGGATGGCGATCGCCTTGTCGGCCAGGCACTGGGCGACACGGTGGCCGCGGCGGGGTGGGTCAAGCGTCCGGGCATTTACGAACTTGGCGAGGGCGAAAACAGCGCATCGCTTGCGGATCTGGTTGCGCTTGGCGGCGGAACCGTCCGGCCCCGGGGTTCCCGTTACTTGCATATTTCCCTGCAGGCGGATGGCCGCCAGAAAGTCGAGGAAAGACGCGACCTGGACGCCACGCGAATCGCCGCCGGCGATATTCTGCTCGTCGAGTTGAGTCAGAACGTCCAGGTCGGCAACGTCATGACCGCCGGCCATGTGCGGGTGACGAACCGCCGGTCCCTCGTCAGCGCGCCGACCCTGGGGGCTCTCCTGACCGACGGATCGATTCTCGATCGCAATCCCTATCTGCTGTTCGCCGCCGTGGAGACCACGGATACGCGGACCCGGACGCGGCGCTTATACGCCGCGAATTTGGAAAGTATTCTCACCGGCCAAGTGGATTACCGGCTGCATGATCAGGACGTGGTTCTGATCTTCAGCGCGGAGAATATTGAGTATCTCAAAAGTGCGGCGATCCAGCGGATTTTAGCGCGAGACGCCAAGCCAGGGGAATTGCCGGCCTGTCTCGGTCTCAAAGAACTGGAATTGGTTGTCTCGCTCAGCAACCCCGGAAAATACGCCAGTGCGACGCTTTATTTAGACGATCTGTTGGAGGGGCGGGAGGCGGATTTACGCAGCATCACGTTCAAGGAGCGCGAGCAGCTTAAATTGGATGAACGGCGTGTCGTTCTTGACGAGCGCGAAGCGAAGTTGCGCGAGGTCCGCGCCCGGATGGATGCCGACCCGCTGAAAACCGATCTTCTGGAAAAAACCTTCGCCGACGAAGAAAACACCGAATGCCCCAAGCTGTTCGAGGACTATCCCAAGGCGCTTCCGTTCCTGCTCGAGCACGCGATCTTGTTGCACGGTGAGGTTCGCGCCCCCGGCATTTATCCGATCGTCGGCGGCACGCCTCTCGATTCCGTCGTCGCGACCGCGGGCGGCGTGACACGCGAAGCCAATCTCGCCCATATCGAGCTGACCGGCTATGCGCGAAGCGGTAACGGCAATGCGGTAATCGATCGCCAGGTGCGGGACCTGTCTCAGACCGGATTCACCAGCGTTCTTTTGGATCCGGGCGACAGCGTGCAAGTTGGCACGGTGTTCAGCGACCGCGATCTCGGACTGGTGACGTTGTCGGGCGAATTCAAGCGCCCCGGCCGTTACACCATCCGCCGTGGTGAGCGATTGTCGGAAATCGTCGAGCGCGCCGGCGGGGTGACGCCCTATGCCTATCCCTATGGTGCGGTGTTTACGCGGCAGAGCGCGAAGAACAGGGAAAAGAGCGGCTTCGAGCGTACGGCGCGGGAGCTTGAGAGTTCCCTGGCGACAGCGCTGACGACGTCGAGCGTGAGCGCGCAATCGCTGGGCGGTGCGTCCCAGGCGGTGACCAATCTGGTGGAAACGCTACGCGACGCGGAGCCGGTGGGCCGCATTGTGATGGAGGCGGACCCGACGGTGCTGCAAATTCGCCCCGATCTCGACATCGTGTTGGAGCCGGGCGATCGATTGGTCATGCCCAAGCGGCCGAGTTCGGTGACGGTGACCGGTGAGGTTCTCAGCCCCGGCGCCCTGCAATTCACCCCCGGCTTGAATGCCGACGAATATATCGAAATGGCCGGCGGCATAGGCCAGGCCGGCGACGATGGGCGAATTTTCGTCGTGTTGCCCAATGGCGTGGCGAAACCGCTCTCCATTTCCTATTGGAACTATGACCCGGTCAAGATTCCGCCGGGAAGTACCGTCGTGGTTCCGCGCGACGCGACCCCGTTCGATTTCGTCACCTTTGCCAAGGATTTGACGCAGATATTCAGTCAATTGGCGATCGGCGCAGCGTCGATCGCTGTCATCAGCGACAATTAATTCGAAGGCGGTGGAGCGCGGCGTGTCTCCAGATGGTGGGCGTCGGCGGACGGATTGGCGCAAATTCGAAATTTTATTTCGCTTCCTCGCGGTCGGGGCGCTTGCCGCCGGGGTGATGATCACCGCCTCTGCGGCGTGGGCCGAGGAGGAGCGGCCGTTCGAATGGACGAACAGCGATTGGGGCGGCATCGGCCTATTGCAAACGCGCAATGCCCGCTTCGGCCCGGACGGCGAATTAAGCATGGGTGCCTCGTTTGTTGCGCCTTATGACCGTTACTACGTCAATCTTCAGGCCCTGCCGTGGATGGAGGGTACATTTCGCTACACCCTGTCGAAAGACGAGCGGCTAAATCAAAGGCGTCTCGGCGCGACGCTGACGGACCGCGGCGCCGATCTCAAATTCAGACTGTGGGATGAGAGCTACTGGATTCCGGCCGTCGCCCTCGGTGTGCAGGACATGCTCGGGACAGGATTGTTCGACAGCGAGTATCTTGTCTTCAGCAAACGCTATTACGATCTCGATTTCTCGTTCGGTGTGGCGTGGGGTTATTCCGGAAGCCGAGGGACTTTGCCAAATCCCTTCGCGGAAATTTCGCCCATTTTCGAGAACCGGAATGAAGGCTTTAGCGGTCTCGGCGGCATACCGGAAGTCGGCAAGCTGTTCAGCGGCGAGCGCGTCGGGCTTTTCGCCGGCGTCGAGTACCGCTCGCCATTCGAGGGCGTCACCTTCAAGTTCGAATATGACGGCAACGACTACGAAAACGAGCCGGTTGGCGGCGGCGATTTTCAGTCCGATATTCCGTTTAATTACGGCGTTGAATATTCGCCCTGGCCGTGGTTGAGCGCCGCGCTGATGCAGGAACGCGAGGAGGGGTTTTCGGGACGCGTCTCGGTCCGCGCGAGACTGCACGACATCGAGGGGCTACCTAAATTCGGCGATCTTCCGCCTCCCGAATTGCTGCCCCGGCCGGCGGGAGAGAATTCGCGGGCCTCGGCGGGCGCGCCCGGAGATATCACGGCTCTGCCGGCCGAGGAGGAAGAAGCGGCGGATTTGCTGTTCGATCTGTTCTCCGCGCGCGGTCTGGAGATCGAGGAATTCAATCTATCCGGCGGCGAGGCGATGATCTTCATCGCCCGGCCCAACGGTTCGCCGGATGTGCGATTTTGGCATGATTCGGCGCGGCGCGCGGGGCGGGTACTGCCGTTGCCCATTACGAAATTGACGATTGCAAGCTCCGATGCATCGGGCCTTGTCGAGCATGTTTCGCTGGCGCGCGAAGAATTTTTCCGCGCCGCCGGCGTGGCGGAAACGGAAGCGGCGGCGGAAGAGAGAGTGCGCAATCTGGATGAGATCGAAGCGGAGCGGATCGGCAATGCCATTGTCGACGATCTCGAAGCGCAAGGCTTTGCCGTCAATGCGGTTGGCCTGACGGACACCGAAGTAAAGCTCTACTTCTCGCAAGGCAAATACCGCCATATTTCGCGGGCGATCGGCCGCGCGGCGCGAATTGCGGCAAACCACGCGCCCCGCAGTGTGGAGGTCATTACGATTGTGCTCGTGAGCGCCGGCATCACGACCGGCGAGGTGTCGCTCATGAGAAACGCGCTCGAAAATGCGCTTGGCAACAAGGGCAGCCCGGAAGAAATGTGGGCGAGCGCGCGTTTGCGGCAATCTGCCGGGGTTGATGAAGGCGTCATGTTCAACGCCGACCGTTACCCGAATGTGGGCTGGAAGCTCAGGCCCAAGCTGCGCCAGCATCTTGGCCGGCCGGGACAGTTTCACCGCTACCAGATCTGGCTGAAATTGGAGGCGTCGCTCGAAATCTTTCGCGGTCTCGCCGTGACGGGCGCATGGGGTCAGAACATCTACCATAATTTCGACGATCTCGAATCCCTGCCGGTCAGTAACATTCAGCATGTGCGAACCGAAATCGTGAACTATTTGAACGAAGGAGCAACCAATCTGGTCAGCCTCACGCTCGACTATGTGTTCAACCCGGCGGACTCCTGGTACGCGAAATTTTCTGGCGGCTATCTGGAAGAAATGTTCGCCGGATTCGGCGGCGAGGTGCTCTACCGTCCCTACAATTCGCGTTGGGCGGCCGGGTTCGATATTTACAAGGTCTATCAGCGCGAGTTCGAGCAGAGATTTGGGCTGCAGGAGGACCCCGCGCTCAAATACGACACCATCACCGGTCATGCGACGATTTATTATGATGTGCCGGTGCTAAACCTGTTTGCGGCCGTCTCCTTGGGCAGATATTTGGCGCAGGACATTGGCGGCACGGTCGAAGTGTCGCGCCGTTTCGACAGTGGTGTCGTGCTTGGATCTTGGTTTACCGTCACCGACCTGTCCGCGGGTGAGTTTGGCGAAGGCAGCTTCGACAAGGGTATTTTCATTACCGTGCCATGGGATTTGTTTTACCCGACCTCGACCGGCGTTCACGGAACATTTCCATTCCGCCCGCTGACGCGAGATGGCGGCCAGAAGGTCGGCGTCAATAAACCCCTGCACGGTGTGACAGGAATAAATTATGGGCTGGTTGAGCGCGATTGGGATCGGATTCTTGATTAGCGCCCGGCGCGGCGGCGATGATTCCGGTGGCAAGTCAAGCCTTTGCCAGACCGGACAATTTGGCTATACCTTGTGCGCAGCGCGACTCGTCGAGATTCGCGGGATCGGTTTGCAGCGAACATCAAAGGATTCAAGCTTCGTGGCTTCGCATCATGAGTGACAAAGATCGCGACTTGGGCGATACGAAAATCTCGGGGTCTGCATCTTCCGAGTCGCCGATCAAAGCGGACGTGGCGCCGGAACTGATATCCCAAACCGTGGCCGCGCCCGTGCCGCCGAGCGGGGTCAATCCGGATATTCACAGGCTGGTTTGGGTGCTTCTCCGGGGGTGGTGGATCATTCTGATTGTATTCATTTTGGCTATCGTCTATTCCGGTTATTCGCTTACGAATCATTCGCCCGTTTACACATCCCACATGGTTGTTCGAGAGATAGACCGGGGGGGAGGACTGGCTTTGCCAGGTCGGATTTCAGGTTTGGCGGAGGGCCTTGGCGCACGGATAAAGAAGGGCAAGACGTCGCCGCTCGATGATTTTAAGATCTTGCTCGGCATGGATAGGTTTGCCCAGGAGCTGGACCGCAAATACGAATATGTCCGCGAGGTATACGGCGGGCAGTGGAGTGAGGAAACGCAAAGTTGGAAGGCCCCCACGGGATGGCGGACGGATCTGGACGATTATTTTCGTGGATTCGCCCCAATCGCCGAATGGACCCCCCCGAGCACGCAGAAATTGGCGCAATACATCGCGGGCAGCATTTTTCTCGTCGATGTCGCGGGCCAGTCCAGCGCGAGTCGCATTCAATATCAGCATCCGGATGCGGATTTTGCCTTGCAGTTTCTGAGCAACGTGTATCAAACGGCGGAAGAAATGCTGCGAAGCCAGGAATTGGAACGTATTTCCAACAGGGCGTCCTATGTCAGGGAGCGTCTGGCGAGTGTCACGATATCCGACTATCGCGAATCTTTGATATTCGTGCTTGCCGAACAAGAGAAGAAGCTTTTGGAACTGCAATCTGGACAGCCTTATGTGGCAGATGTTATTCAACCCCCCATTGTAACTGACCAGCCTTCAAGTCCTAATATTCTGATCCGCCTGATACTCGGTGCTATCGTGGGATTGGCGCTCGGCGCAGTTTTGGTCGTTATTATCGCATTTCTAAGATCGGTATTGGGACGCAAGCCGATACCGCCTCAATTCGAGTAATCGCCTATGAGCATACAAGCGGTTGTCGACCGCCCCGTCCCTTATATTGTCATTATAATAATTCAAATTTATTTCAGCATCATCAGGTATTATAAGTGATATAACGAGAGTCGGGGATCTGGATCACATTGGATATTGTCATTCTGACAGGTGCGGAACTCCGACACGATTTCGTGCGGACATTACTTGCTCTTACTCCAAATGTTCATGTCAAGCGCACCTATTGCGAAGATATGAGATTGGAGCCAATTGTCGAAATGCAGGGGGGGCGGAATAGCAAGCGTTTAAGGCATTTGATGATGCGTAAGCAATCCGAGCGAGATTTTTTTGATGCATTTACCAGATACACCCCGGATCGTTGCAATCCAATTCATATTGCGAAAGGAGAGATCAACGAACTTCATCATGTGGAAGAAATTGACAGCCTTGAGCCTGACGTTCTCATTGCGTATGGCTGCTCCATAATCAAAGAGCCATTATTGCTCAAATATGATGGGAAAATACTCAATGTACATCTCGGGCTATCGCCTTATTTCCGTGGAAGTTCGACCAACTATTGGCCGCTGGTAAGGGGAGTTCCGGAGTATGTCGGCGCAACGTTTATGTATATGGATGCGGGAATCGATACAGGTGAAATCATCCACCAAATAAGGGCTAGAATATTCCCCGGCGATTCACCCCATCAAATCGGGAACAGGCTCATTTGTGACGTAGCCATTGTATATTCTGAGGTAATCAGGAATTTTGCAGATCTGGTAAAAATGGAACAACTATCTGCCACGAAAGAAATTCATTGCTATCGGCGCGATGATTTCAGTGAACAATCTGTGAGTATATTAAACGAAAATTTCTCTGCTGGAATGATTGATGACTATTTGGACAATATCGAAGAACGGTGCGCGAAAGTGCCAATTTTGGAAAATCCTGCGGTAGGAAGTGTTGAGGCGCAGAAGGACATTCCGCAGTGAAAGCCATTATGTATCATTACGTTCGGCCCGAACCGCAAGAGTTGCCTTATTTGCGGTACTTGCACTTGAGCGATTTTCGTAGCCAGCTGGACTTTTTTGAAAAAGAATACGGTTTTGTTTCCCGCGAAGAATTTATCAACGCGCTTCAAACTGGACGTTCTCCCAAGTCTGGTGTGATTTTAACGTTTGATGACGCAATTATAGATCATTTTAAATATGTTTTACCTGAACTCCAACAACGTAATTTGTGGGGAATTTTTTATATACCCACGGGTGTCTATACGAATAATATTTTGCTAGACGTTCACCAACTTCACCTGTTGCTTGGTGCATTTGGTGGGACCGCGATTATGGACAGTATGCATAAATATATAACCGCTGACATGCTGGCTCAAAATTGTGTCGACGAATTTCAAAATATTCCATTTGATATTCGAGACAATGAAGAGAATGCTACGCGGGTAAAGTTAATTCTTAATAAGTTTATAAATAATAATTACAGGTCGGAGTTATTGAATCATCTCGCTGGAAAACATTTTAATGGAGTGCGATATACTGCGAATGATTTTTACATCACTCCGGAAAACATAAGTGATTTACAGAAAAGTGGAATGATCGTCGGGAGCCATGCGGTTAGTCATCGCATTTTCAGTAAACTCGCCATCGCCGAACAGGAGCGGGAAATTGAAGATTCCTTCAATTACCTTGATGAGGTAACGGGTGGACTGCAGGTCAGGACATTTTGTTACCCATATGGCGACACTGATTCTTTCAGTGCCGACAGTGAACGGCTACTGGAAGAAGCAGGGTGTTCTTTTTCGTTTAAAGTTGAACCTAGAAATATCACGTCGGATGATTTGTTGGTAAGTCGACAGGCTTTGCCGAGATATGACTGCAATAATTTCCGATTTGGAAGAGCTAGGTAATCAATTCATTCAATATATTTATGCGCAATTCATAATCTTGCTCTTTCCTAGATTTCAGTTCTGATGCATTGACATTATGTCGTTATACGGGCCTGCCATCTTTTTATTGCGGTAGGCGCTGCAGGAATTACCGTATTTGGGGAGGGGGCCATAAGTGGCAATTTCACCCGAATGGGCGGTAGCGTGGTTAAACGCAATTGTCTCGTACGCGTAATGCGGGGATATCGAAAATCGTCAGGGAAAAATTAAATTCGTTATATT
>CAZUVO010000018.1:1963-32262 GCA_964623955.1 uncultured Rhizobiaceae bacterium | reverse complement strand
CATCACGCCGATGGTGGTGATGCCGACGGAGAAGAGGCGCACCACTTCGAAATAGGCATAGAGGCAGAACGCCGCGGCGATGAAGATATTGTAGAGCACGCAGAGGATCGGCCACAGGCCGGGAAACTCCACGCCGTCATAATCGGTGACGATCGCGCCGATGCCGAGCGGCACGGAACTGAGGAGCGATTGCCAGGTGACCAGCACCAAAGTGGGCACGGTCCACACCGCCTTCTTGTGCGCCACCGTGGCGGTGGCCCAGAGGATCGCGGTGATCAGCATCAGCATCATGCCGATGGGTGCGCCGCCGATGGTCTCGATATCGGCGACCAGCAGCATCGCCATGCCGCCGAGGCCCAAGAGGAGACTGGCAATCTTGCGCGTGGTCAGCGGCTCGGCGAGCAGCAACGCACCCAACGGGATGGCCCAGACCGGCATGGTATAGGCCATTACCGCGGCGCGCCCGGAGCCGGTCAGCAGCACGCCGTAGCCCGACAGCACGGTGAAGGCGAAGGTCATCAGCGTCACCAGCAGCAAAGGCGGCCACTGGTTGCGCGGCACTTTCAGCGAATAGCCCATATAGCGGCAGATCGCGACGAGACAGAGCGCGCCGAAGAAAATCGCCACGGCGCGGAAGGTGAAGACCGGGATCGCCGTCATGCCGACCTTCATGATCGGCCAGTTGAAGCCCCAAAAGAGACCGACCGCGAGCAGCAGAATGAGGCCACGCCAGGGCAGCGCCGTACCCGGCCGCCCGGCCGGCATGTCGGGATGGGGAATTTCCTGGCTCACTCTAAGCAGCTTTGCCGGCAGTCCGCCGGCGGTGCTATTCGGCGCAGCGCGGCGCTGTGCCGAGGCGCTGGCGCGCCGTGCCGAGAATTTTCTCGCAGGCGAGTGCGACGGCGAGCAGGCGTTCCTCCCGCCCGCCGCAGGCGATGAGCTGCAGGCCGACCGGCATGCCCGCCGCGTCGAGCGCCACCGGCATGGTGATAGCGCAAAGCTCCAGCAGGTTCACCGGATGGGTGTTCTGCGTCATCTGACCGAGATGGCGCTTATAGGTATCGACATCGGCGACCTGTTGCACGCTCGGCGGCGTCACCGCCAGGGTCGGCGTCACCAGCACGTCGATATGGCGCAGCTTGTCGTTGGCGATCTCGGCAAAGCCGTGAATGCGGCGGATCGCCTTGAGATAATCGATCGCCGTGATATCGCGCCCTTCGGCGAAGCGCGCGCCGACATTGGGATCGAGGGTTTCGGCGCGCTCGGGATAATGCTCCTCCATGAAGGAGAGCCCCTCGGCGCCGAAGATGCCGCCGCGGAGCGAGCTTTCCCGCGCCTGGGTCGCCTCGGGCAGGGAAACCTTGCCCATGCGCGCGCCCTTCGATTCAAGCTCGGCAATGGCGTCGCGCACGCCTTCGGCGATGCCCGGCTGGCAACCCTCCCAGAAATGCTCGTCGCAGAGGGCAAAGGAGATATCCGACAAATCGGCGCCGGCGACCTGTTGATAGAGCGCCTCGGCGTCGCGATGGGCCGGGTCGATAGCGGCGAAGGCGATGATCGCGTCGGTCACGTTGCGGGTGAGCGGGCCCGGCGTGTCGAAGGTGTGGCTGAGCGGCACGATACCCTCGACCGACCAGCGATCGATGGTGGTCTTGAGGCCGACATTGCCGGTGACGCTGGCGGGAATGCGCACCGAGCCGCCGGTATCGGTGCCCATGGCGACCAGGGCCGAACCCTGGCTCAGACTGACACCCGCTCCGGAGCTCGATCCGCCAGTGACGCGGTGATTTTCATCGTCCCACGGATTGACCGGCGCGCCCCAATGATGGTTCGTGCCGACGCCGCCATAGGCGAACTCCACCGTGTGGGTCTTGCCCATGATGACGCCGCGCGCAAGGCGCAGCGCTTCGGTAACCGGCCCCTCATGGCGCCAGCTTTCGGGCAGCTCCGCCGGCGAGCCGCCATAGATCGGCATGCCACGCACGCCATAGAGATCCTTGAGCGAGATCGGGATGCCCATCAGCGGGCCCGCGTCATAACCGGAGGCGAGCAACTCGTCCACGGCGTGCGCCTCGCGCCGCGCCCGCTCGGGGTCCCAATGCTTATAGGCGTTGAAGGCCGCGCCATACGCTTCATGGCGCCGCGCCGCCTCATCGACCAGCGCGACGGAGCTGGTGTCGCCGGCGCGCAGCGCCTGGGCAATGGCGCGGATATCGCTGTCGAGAATATGTTCGCTCACGTTTCTCTCCCTTGAACGTTTGCCCGCATGTTACAGCGAAAGCCCGATCAAGCGAGCGCTTTCAACCCGCCACCACCGATTGCAGCCCGTGGTCGAGTTCCCTACACTTATTTGCGAATGCGAGGGTGGGTGAATGATGGCTTTGCGGCGGCTTTTACGGTGCCTTCCGGTCCTGTTGCCCGTGCTGGCGGTTGCCACGGCGGCAGGCGCGGCCACCCCGGAATCGCCCGTCCAATCGGCACGCGAGATCTTGTCCGACAGCCGTTATCAAAGCGACTTGCCGACCCGCCCGCCGCTCAAGGTTCAATCTCAGCAGACCAGGAAGACCACAGAAAAGCCGCAGCGCAGCTCCGAACCCAGCCGGCCGAGGGCCGAGCCGCCGCGCCAATCAAGCGGCCCGGCGAATTTCGACGGAACCTGGCTTTATATTGTGGTTGGCGTGCTCGGTGCGGCGCTCGCGGCGTTCGTCGTCATCACATTGCTGCGCGGGCGTGGCGGAACCATACCGGGCGCAAGTACGGGGCGGCGCGGACGACGGAAATACCGCCCGGTGGCGGAGCAAGCGCCGGCCGGAGCGCAGATCGACGAGCCGACAATTCTCGACGAAGCCGACCGGCTCGCCGCCGAGGGGCGCTATAGCGAAGCCATTCACGTTCTGCTGCTGACCGGGCTGGATCATGCCGCGCGCCACGCAAGCCGGCGTATTCCGCCAGCGCTCACCAGCCGCGAAATATTGCGCGCGCTGCCCCTGGCCGCGGCGATGGCCGATGCCCTGAGGGTCCTGGTCGGGCTTTCCGAGCGCGGCCATTTCGGCGGCCGGGCACTGAGCGAGGCGGACTATCAGGAGAGCCGCGAGAAATTCCGATTGTTCGCGCTCGAAAGCGGCCGGGCGCCGTGAACGAGTTCGGCCCGCTGTTCTCGCCCCGCACCCTGTTCGCGATGATCGCGCTCGGCCTGGTGGCGTTCGGCGGCGCCGCCTATTTTCTGATCTATGGCGACCCCGCGACGGAGCGGACGACCGGCACCAATTCCTTCTCCTATTCCGCCATCGGCCACCGCGCCCTCGTCGAAACCCTGCGCCGCCAGGAAATACCGGTCCGCATCAGCCGCATCGATAGCGCCGGCAGGGCGGGGCCCGCCGATCTTCTGGTCGTCGCCGAGCCGCGGCGTAACTGGGTTGAGGCCAATCCGGCGCGCTATCTGCTGCCCGCGCACAATGTGCTGATCGTGCTGCCGAAATATACCGGTCTGCGCGACCTGGTGGATAAGACTTGGGTGCGGGACACCGAGCAGCTCGACCGCGCGACGGTCGGAGCCGTATTGCGCGCCGTCGCGCCCCATAGCACCCTCGTTCGCCGGACGGAGGCCGACTGGCGCCTCAACTGGTTTAAGGCGACGCCCACGATCAAAGCGCCGCAGCTCATGACGGACAACGGCTTTCTGCCGCTGATCAGTTCCGCCGGCGGCCTGCTGTTCGGCAAGATCGACCGGCGGGACAAGAATATCTGGGTGCTGTCCGATCCGGACATTTTCGCCAATCACGGGCTCGGCAAGGGCGAGAACGCGGCGCTCGCGGTCGAAATGATCCGCGATCTGCTGCCGCCCGGCGGCAGTGTGATTATCGATGAGACCGTGCACGGCTTCTATCACAGCCCGAGCCTGTGGCGGCATGTGTTCGAACTTCCCTTCGTCGCGGTGACCCTGCTTCTCGCGGCGGCCCTGGCGGTGCTGATCTGGGCGGCGGCCGGGCGGTTCGGCGCACCGCTGCCGTCGCCGGAGCGCCCGCCGGCGGGCAAGCTCGGCCTGATCGAGACCACCGCGCGCCTGTTGAATGCCGGCGAGCACGCGCCCTACATTCTCAAACGCTATCAGGAGTTCGTGTTCCGCGATATCGCGCGGCGGCTGCATGCGCCGCACAAATATGGCGAACGCGAATTCGACGATTGGATCGGCCGGATCGCCCGGGCGCGCGGCGCCGAGGCCGACCCGGCCGAGTTGCTGACGGCGGTCGATGGGTTAAGCGCGGAATCGCGGCGCGACGGCGCCCAGGCCGCGCGGCTTGCCCGCAGACTGTTCGCTTTCAAACAGGAGATGACCGATGGACCTGGAAGCCGTTCAAACGCTCCATAAGGGCGTTAAAGCAGAGATCGCAAAGATCGTCGTCGGCCAGGACGAGATCGTGACCCTGATGCTGGTGAGCCTGCTCGCCCGTGGCCACGTTATCCTGGAAGGCGTGCCCGGCACCGCCAAGACCCTGCTGGCGCAGTGCTTCGGCGCAACGCTCTCGCTCGATTTCGGGCGCATTCAATTCACCCCCGACCTCATGCCCGGCGATGTCATCGGCACCAATCTGTTCAATTTTCAGACCAATCAATTCAGCCTGACCAAGGGGCCGATCTTCACCCAGATCCTGCTCGCCGACGAGATCAACCGCACGCCGGCGAAAACCCAGGCGGCGCTCCTCCAGGCGATGCAAGAGCAATCGGTGACGATCGACGACAAGACCTATGCGCTCGACGACGGCTTCATGGTGATCGCCACCGAGAACCCGATCGAGCAGCTCGGCACCTACCCCCTGCCCGAAGCGCAACTCGACCGCTTTCTCTTCAAGCTGATCGTCGGTTATCCCACGCGCGAGGAGGAGTTGGCGATCGTCACCCGCCACGGCCAGCGCCCGGTGACCGGGCGGGTCGAGGATTTCGGCATCGCGCCGCTGATTGGCCTCGGCGATTTGGCGACCCTGCGCGCCGCCGTCGGCGGCCTCAAGCTGAACGAGGAGGTGGTGGCCTATATCGTCGATATCGTGCGCGCCACGCGCGAGCATCCCGGCCTGCAATATGGCGCCTCGCCGCGCGCCGCCAGCGTGCTGGCCGCCGCCGCGCGCGCCTATGCCGCGATCGACGGGCGCGACTATGTCATTCCCGACGACGTCAAGGCGCTGGCGGTGCATGCGCTCCGGCACCGCGTCGTGCTGGCGCCGAGTACGGAGATCGAGGGCGGCTCGGCGGAAGGGATCATCGCGGAAATCTGCGATTCCGTCGCGGCGCCGCGCTGATGAAACCGACCCCCTTCGCGGCGCTCGCGATCGCCGCCGGCATTCCGGCGGCACTGATCCTGATCGTCGTCGATGTCCGCCTGTGGCCGATCGGCCTCCTCTATCTCGCCCTGGTGATCCTTCTCGCCGCGGCGGACGCGCTGCTCTCGCTTGCCAGCCGCGCGCTCACCCTGGAGACCGAACCGCCGGCGCTGCTCTATGTCGGCGCGGCGGACGATATGGAGATCGTGCTTACCGCCGGCGGTGGGCTGCGGCCGAGCACCGTCGAAGCGGCGCTCGATGTCGGCCCGCTGCTGCACCCGCCGGTGCGCCAGCGCGCGCGCCTTGTGCCGGGAGAGACGCAGCGCCTGGCGTTTGCCTTGACGCCGAAGCGCCGCGGCATGGCCGAGGTCCACCGCCTCTGGCTGCGCTGGCGCGGCCCGTTGAATCTGATCCAGCGCCAGCGCGTTCATGCGCTCGATCTGGCGCTGCCGATCCAGCCCAACATCCGCGCCGTGGGCAGCGCCGCCATCCGCCTCAACTATCTCGGCTCGCTGCTCGGCGACAAACCGCAGACCCGCGTCGGCGGCGGCTCGGAGTTCGAGGCGATGCGCGCCTATGTGCCCGGCCTCGACCACCGCGCCATCGACTGGAAACATTCGGCGCGCCACCATGCGCTGATCTGCAAGGAATACCGCGCCGAGCGCAATCATCAGATCGTCCTCGCCTTCGACACCGGACAATTGATGTGCGAGCCCTTGAACGGCATTCCCAAGCTCGATCACGCCGTCAATGCCGGCATGATGCTGGCCTATCTCTCGCTCCGCGCCGGCGACCGCGTTGGCATCGCCGGCTTCGATACGCGCCTCAGGCTCTACCGCGAGCCGCTGGGCGGGCTGCATAATTTCTGGCAATTGCAGCAGGGCGCGGCGGAGCTCGACTACCGTCGCGAAGAAAGCAACTACACCCTCGCCCTCTCCGAGCTGCTCGGCCGCCTCACAAGGCGCTCACTCGTCATTCTCTATTCCGAATTCGTCGACACCATCACGGCGGAACTGATGATCGAGAATATGGCCCGCCTCACCCAGCGTCACATCGTGCTCTTTCTCACCCTGCAGGACCCGGCGGTGGGCGCGGTCCAGGACACGCAGCCCGGCGATTTTAGCGGCGTTGCGCGCGCCGTCATCGCCGACGACATGGCGCGCGAGCGGCGCATCGTGTTCGAGCGGCTCCGCCGTCTCGGCGTGCACGGCCTGGACGCGCCGGCGGCTGAGCTCGGCGCGCATTCCATCGAGCGCTATCTCACGATCAAGCGGCAAGAGCTGATATGAGCGACGACACTCTCAAAAGCTATGCCTTCCGCCGCGAGCGCGAAGCGAATTGGCGCGCGCTCGAGGATATTCTCAGGAAGGCGGAGCAGAGCGGCGGCGGCAAGCTTAGCGCCAAGGAACTGCTGCAACTGCCCAGCCTCTACCGCGCCGCGCTCTCCTCCCTCTCGGTCGCGCGCAGCATCTCGCTCGACGCCAACGCGCTCAATTATCTCGAAAGCCTGGCGGCCCGGGCCTATCTCCATATTTACGGCGCCCGCAGCGGCTTCTGGAGCGGGTTGGGCGGTTTCTTCAGCCTCGGCTTTCCCGCTGCGATACGCCTCGCCAAGTGGCACATTCTTGCCTCCGCGCTCTTCATGGCGCTCGGCGCGGTGACGGGCTTTCTCCTCACCCTCGGCAATGAGGACTGGTTCTACACTTTCGTCTCCGCCGAGATGGCACAAGGCCGCACGCCGTCCAGCACCCGGGCCGAACTGCTTGAGGTGCTCACCCAAACCGGCGATGGCGCGGGCGAAGCGCTCTATGTGTTCGCCACCTTCCTGTTCACCCACAACGCCGCCATCGGCATGCTGTGTTTCGCGCTCGGCTTCGCCTTCGGCGTGCCGGTGATGCTGCTGCTGTTCTATAACGGGCTGATGCTGGGCGCTTTCGCGGCGATCCACGAAGCGCAGGGTCTGTCGCTGGAATTCTGGGGGTGGATCCTGATTCACGGTTCGACCGAGCTGCTCGCGGTCATCATCTGCGGCGGCGCGGGGCTGATGCTCGCCACCGCGCTCGCCTTTCCCGGCGACCACAGCCGCCGCACCAACCTCGCCCGCCAAGGCCGCGTCGCGGCACGAATCATCATGGGCGCGATCCTGTTGTTTTTCGTCGCCGGCCTGCTGGAAGGCGGCGGCCGCCAGCTCATCACCGACCCGCTCGCGCGCTATCTCGTCGCCGCCCTCGCGTTGGCCGGCTGGCTGAGCTATTTCGCGCTTGCCGGAAAACGCCGCAACCCGGAGAGAGCGCATGGCTAAGGACAGCGCCTTCGCGGCGGAGAGCCTCGGCGCGCGGCGCGATATCGTCACGCCCGAAGGCATGCCGGTGCCGGTCTACCTCGCCGCGCGCAGCCAACGCGCCGGCGCCCTGTTCCTCGACCTCCTGTTCATGCTGATCGCGGTTATCGTCCTCGGCCTTATTTTCGGCTTGGCGATATCTAGCACGGACGAGTCGGGCCTCGGGGTTTCGATCTATCTGCTGATCTCGTTCCTGCTGCGCAATTTCTATTTCATCATCTTCGAGCTCTATTGGAACGGCGCGACGCCGGGCAAGCGGCTGATGCGGCTCAGGGTTATCGACCGCAAGGGCGGGCGGCTGAAGGCGGATGCGATCTTCGCCCGCAATTTGATGCGCGAGGTGGAAATCTTCATGCCGCTCTCGCTCCTCTTTAGCGGCGGCGCCGTCGGCAGCGAAGCCTGGGTGATCGTGCTGACCCTGGCCTGGGTGTCGATCCTCACGCTGCTGCCGCTGTTCAACAAGGAGCGGCTGCGGGCCGGCGATTTGGTCGGGGGCACCTGGGTCGTCTCGGTGCCGAAAACCCAGCTCCGCGCCGATCTCGCCCAAGGCAACACGCGCGGGACAACCTGGCGCGAGAAAAAAATCGAGGCCTATACATTCACGCCGGAGCAATTGGAAGCCTACGGCATTTACGAATTGCAAACCCTCGAAGCCGTGCTGCGCCATGACGGACCGGCGGCGCTCGCGACCCAGCGCTCCGTCGCCGAGCGCATCCGCCGCAAGATCGCCTGGGAGGAGGAAGACAAGCTGGACGCAAAGGAATTTCTCGAAGCCTATTACCGCGCGCTCCGGGCGCATCTCGAAAAACGCATGCTAATGGGCAAACGGCGCGAGAACAAACACGACACCGGCGCCTGATGGCGCCGGGGACGGACGATCAATCGAATACGGCGGCGATCTGGTCTTCGGGGATGCCGTCTTTCTCGAGGGTGAGGCGATAATAGGCCACGGTCACGACCACGGCGCTGAATGCCGAGGTCAGCGCGGTCGCCGCCCAGGTCAAGAGAAGAACCGAGGAATTGCTGCCGATCGCCTCGCCGACGGAGGTGCCGATTTGTCCGATGCCCCCGGTGATGATGCCGACCAGGATCAGCATCCCCAAAATCCGCCAGCGGTTTCCCTTGGTGAGATAGAGGCTGCGGCCGAAGCTCGACAGCACGCGCCCCTCCACCGCCGCCGCCGGCACGACGACCCAGAGGATGACGCTGATATAGATGGCGAGAATCATGAGGACGATAGGTAAGATCATACTGCCGCCGCCAGGGGGCAGAACCCACATCGCGCCGAACCCCAGCAGGCCGACCGCGGCCCAAATCAGCCCCATGATCACCACCACGCCGATCACCGGGAAAAACACCGCGATGCCCCGCGTCACGCAGGCGAATATGCTGACCGGCTGCCCGCGCAAGCTTTGAAACACGCCGAAGACGAGAACGGCCATGACGAAATAGGAGAGGATAATTTCGATCAAGCTGATCGCCACATAGATCGGGTCCTCGGCGAGGAAATTGGGGTCCGCGATATAGAGATAAATATAGGGCGGCGACATCATGATGATGGCGAGCAGAACGAAGGGAACGAAATTGCGGAACAACAGCGCAAAGGACTGCCCCAGGGTGCTGAACACGCGAAACTGCTGCGCTTGTGTAATCTGATCGCTCATAGCAACAATTTACGCGAAATTATGCTGAGCGGCTACAACCGGCTTTAACCACCACCGCCGCCCTCCGCCAACTGGCGACGGACGTGGTCGGCGATTTCCGCGGTGAGCTCCTGGGTACGGTAATCGTAATAATGCACAGCGTCCGTATATATGCTTGTCAGGTCGTCGACATCGTCGAAAAAGCGGCTGAGATCGACCCAGCTTTGCAGCTCGCTCTCCGGCGAACGGGCACGGCGCGCGAATTCGGCCCGAACATAACGGTAAAAGTCCTGATTGATCGTTGCCCGCTTCTCCGCGCTCAAATGCTCTCTCAGCCCGCGAAGGTTGAGACGATCCCATTCCTGGGGGCGGGCGGCATCGCCCCGCTCGATCAGTTTCGTCGCCAAGGTGGGTTGAAAGACATGCATCGAGCGAATGCCGCGGACATTCGCGATTGCCGACATCGAACGTAGATTTTCGAGATAGACGTCCGCACCCTCCTTGCGAAATTTAGCGTCCTCGAACTCGAGGATTTCGCCAAAATAGTCCTGCTCCTGGACGTCGTACACACTGGGAATGGTGACACCCAGCTTGTTCAACACGCTGAGGATTCCCTGATAAATGTAGAAGCGGCGGAAGAAACTATCCAACGCCGACCAGTTGAGCGCGACAAAGGGCCTCTTGATGGTGGCGTCCTCTTCCAAAATCCGTTTGGTGAGCCGCGCCGTCAGGTGCACGTTGGGCCGGTAGTCTTCGATATAGGAACTCCAAAATTGGTCGTTGACGCCATCGAAGGTAATAATCATGTCAGGCCAAAGATGGAGTATTTCGGTCGCCAGGCGCGTCAAGGCCTGGCCGGAGTGGGAACCGTCGATTCCCGCATTGATGACCTCGAACCGGCGCTCCCCGCTCTTATTGAGCGCGCCTTCAAGCAACGCGCCCATGGTTGTGGTGGAACCTGTACCCATTACGGTGGAACCGCCGAAAACGAAAATGCGGAAGGCGTCGCCATCGACCCTCAAATCGCGGCCGATCTGGCTCTCGTCGTTGATGGGCAGACCAAAATCGTCCGTGGCCCATGCCGTCCGCGGGGTAATTTCGATATTCGGCTTCAGACCGGAAAGGTAATACGGCTTGTATTCGCCCTGGGAAACAAAAATGGTTTTTGCACCGAACAACCTTAGGGATTCGACATATTCCACCGAGATATAAGCCCGGTCTGTAATCCGCCAGACGACGTGAAACGCTCCCCAGGCGGCGATTTCCAAAACGAACAACAATAGAATTGCCGTTACGCCGAGCAGCAGGGCGCGCTTCGGCCGGCTCATATTCTCGAATCGGTTTCGCGGTTTTTCCGTTGCCATGGCCCGGGTTATAGCCGCTTTTCAAGCGATCCGCATCGCCCGGCCATCACTTTATTTTCGCAAGTAACAATTGCCGACGGCGAGCGCATCGATTCCGGTCGCCTGGAAGCAGCGGTAGGCGTCCTCCGGCGTACACACGATGGGCTCGTCGCGCACGTTGAAGCTGGTGTTGACCAGGATGGGACAGCCCGTCCGCTCCTCGAATGCGGTCAAGAGAGCGTGATAGCGCGCATTGCTCTCCGGCCCGACCGTCTGGATGCGCGCCGAGTTGTCGACATGGGTGACCGCCGGGACCTCGGAGCGCGCCACCTTGAGCAGGTCGATACCGAACAGGTCCGCTGTCTCTTCGCCAACCTCAAGACGGCGTTTGGCAAGCACGTCGGCAATGATCAGCATATAGGGGCTCTCGCGGTCGAGCTCGAACCACTCCTGCAACCGGTGTCGCAGGATCGAGGGCGCGAAAGGGCGGAAGGATTCGCGGAATTTTACCTTGAGATTGAGCGTGCTTTGCATGTCGCGCGAGCGCGGATCGGCGAGGATCGAGCGGTTGCCAAGGGCGCGCGGTCCGAACTCCATGCGGCCCTGAAACCAGCCGATGACTTTCTCGCTGGCTAGGTCGCCGACCGCCGCCGCGAGCAGGGCGTCGTCGCTCAAGGTCTCGAAATCGGCGCCCGCCTGGGTCAAGCGGGCTTCGATCTCGCTTTGCGAATATTCCGGGCCGAGTAGACTGCCCGCCATGCGGTCACCGGTTCCGCCGCTATCGCGCGCAACGCCGGCATGCATATGAGACGCTGCGAGCGCCGCGCCCAGTGCGCCGCCGGCATCGCCCGCCGCCGGCTGAATCCACACATTATCGAACGACCCGTCGCGCACGATCTTGCCGTTGGCGACGCAGTTGAGCGCGACGCCGCCGGCAAGACAAAGATTTTTCGATTTGCTCTCGCGCGCGAGCGCGCGGGTGAGGCGCAGCACCGCCTCGTCGATCACCGCCTGCACCGAGGCGGCAAGGTCCATGTCACGCTGGCGCACTTCGGCCTCGGCCTTGCGCGGCGGCCCGCCGAACAGCTTGTCGAAACGCGCATTGGTCATCGTCAAGCCGGTGCAATAGTCGAAATAGCGTTGATCGAGGCGGAACGAGCCGTCCTCCTTGAGGTCGAGCACATTGTCGAGAATCGCCTGTGCGTATTTCGGCTCGCCATAGGGCGCTAGACCCATCACCTTGTACTCGCCGCCATTGACTTCGAAGCCGGTGTAATAGGTGAAGGCGGAATAAAGCAGGCCTAGGGAATGAGGGAAGTGAATTTCCTTTTCCAGGGTCAGTTCGTTGCCCTGGCCGAAGCCGGCGCTGGTCGTCGCCCACTCGCCGACCCCGTCCATGGTCAGCGTCACCGCGTCGTCGAACGGCGACGGGAAGAACGCGCTGGCGGCATGGCTCATATGATGTTCGCTAAACAGTAGATACTTCTCGGCATCGAAGTCCGGTGCGAATTTTCTGATCTCGTCGCGCAAAATTCGCTTTTGAAACAATTTTTCGCGCAGCCAGACCGGCATGGCCATTTTGAACGAACGAAACCCCCGGGGCGCGAAAGCGAGATAGGTCTCCAACAAGCGCTCGAATTTGAGAAATGGCTTGTCGTAGAATACCACATGGTCGAGCTCGGCGGCCCTGAGGCCGCCCCTGGCCAAGCAGTAGGCGATGGCCTCATGGGGAAAACTCGAATCGTGCTTGACGCGGCTGAAGCGCTCCTCCTGCGCCGCGGCAAGCACTTGACCATTCACCGCCAGACAGGCCGCGCTATCGTGATAGAAGGCGGAGATGCCGAGAATCCGCATCTGGGCCGGCTCAGAAAATTGCGTAGATGAAAGGTGCGACCGCCGAGCCCTGGGTAAACACGATAAGCCCGCCCAGGATCAACACCACAAGCAAGATCGGCAGCAGCCAAAATTTCTTGCGCGCGAGCAGAAACATCATGAATTCTTTGAGAAACGACATCGCGGCGATCAGAACTGATATTTCATGGATTCGGCAGCCGGCGGGTCTTTTTTCGTCCAATAGGTGCCGGCCCTGGCGTCGAATTTTAGGCCGAGCAGATCTTTGCCCATGAGCCGCAATACCGCGCCGGTCGGCACGAAGGCGATGGCGAAAATGGCGAACATCATGACCGGACTGAAAATAGTGAACAGAAAATGTCCGAGTTTCAGCCAGGCCCGGTTGGCCGGGCCCAACAGCTTCGGCGCCACCAGCCCGATGAGCGCAAGCAGCAGGGCCGCCGCAAACAGGCCGATCTCCGGCGCCGACAGACCGCTCCCGGCAACCCGGATACCGCCGATGATCGCCAGCGCCGCGCCGACAATCAAACCGAAGCTCCTATCGGAGCCCTGCTTGACCATCGTCTGCGCGCGAAGGCTTTCGTGAAAGGCTTGCGAATCGCTCATGGCACCGATGAAACTATTCGGCATATGACCCGACCGCAAGGTTTTGTTAAGGCATCGTCTTTAGGTTGGAAGGGTCCGTCTCCCTACCCGCCCAGGGCCCGGTAATGCCAGACCACGCCAGCCAGCTAGAAGCCGCGCAAGCCGAACGCAATCGATTTATTGCGTTTGCTTTTGCCGTTGCCGAGGTGGTTCTGGAGGTCGATGAGGCGGGGAAGATCCAGTTTTCCGCCGGCGCGGCCGAGAATCTCTTCAGCATAGCGAACGAGGCGCTCCTCGGCGCTAATTTCTTCGATCTGCTGGAGCCCAAGGACCGCGCGCCGCTGCAAAAATCGCTCGCCGGATTTCCTCTCGGCAAACGCATGAAATCGCGAATCGTCTCCGCGCCGCAAAAGGACGGACCGCCCAAATTGCTGCGGGTCAGCGCCTATCGGCTGCCGACGGATGCGGCGATCGCTTATGTGTCGGTCTCTCTCAACCGGCCCGGCCCGGCTGCGGCCGGAACGGCGCGGCCCTCGGCGATCCCGCCGGGCGCGCGCGACGCGGTCACCGGCCTCGCCACCAAGGAAGCCTTTACCGGCGCGGTGCACGAGCGGATCAAACATCTTCAGGAGGCCGGCGAAACGAGCACCCTTACCATGGTCGATATGGATGGCCTGGCGGAGGTGCGCCCGCACCTGGAAGAAGGCGTGGAGGATGAAATTCTCGCCAAGGTCGGTGCGTTGCTGGCATCCAGCTCGCTCGACGAAGGCCTGGGCGGGCGCCTCGACAAAGACAAGTTCGGCTTCCTCCACACACCCGAGCTCGATGTCGAGGCGGTGGCCGGCGCGGTGGAGAAACTGGTGCAGGAGGCCTCGCCCTGGGCGGCGGATTTCAAGACCGGCGTCGCCAGCGTCGAAATCGGCGCGGAGGGCCTGACCGAGGAGGATATGTCCCAGGCCCTGACCTACACGCTGAACAGCTTTGCCGAATCGAACGGCCGCGCGGTCAATTTCGGCACGCTCTCGGACGGCTGCAAACAGATGCTCGCCGAAACCATGAGCTGGCAGCAGCGCATCAAGAAAACCATCGCCGAGGACGGCTTCGTGCTGGTTTATCAGCCGATTGTCGAATTGGCGTCCGGCGAGGCGCATCATTTCGAGGCCTTGACCCGGCTCAAGGACGATCCGCAAGCCTCGCCCTTCAAGTTCGTTACCATGGCCGAACAGCTCGATCTGATCGCCGATTACGATTGGGCGGTCATGCAGCGCGCCTTTCAAATTCAGCGCGACGCCGGCCCGGCGGACGCGGTGCCCATCGCGGTCAACGTGTCCGGCCGCTCCCTCGCCTCGGAGAAATTTGTCAGCGATGTCACATCGCTCGTCAAGCTGAACTCGGATCTCTGCGAGTATATCCTGTTCGAGGTCACCGAATCGTCGAAGATCTCCGATCTGCAAAGCGCCAACAAAAGCTTGAAGCAGTTCCGCGAGCTCGGCATCCATGTCTGCCTCGACGATTTCGGCGTCGGCGCGGCGGCATTCGAATATCTGCGCTGCCTGAAAGTGGATTTCGTCAAGATCGACGGCAGCTTCGTACGCGAGGCGGCGCACTCGAAATTCAGCGGTGGCTTCATCAAATCGATTGCGGCGCTGTGTACCGACCTGGGCATCGAGACCATCGCCGAATTTGTCGAGGACGATGCCTCAGCACGGCTGCTGCTGGCGTCCGGTGTCGATCATGGCCAAGGCTGGCATTTCGGCAAGCCGGACGGCAAAGTGCCGTCGCGCGCCGATATCGCAAGCGCAGCCGCGGGCCGGGGCAATCAAAAAAATTGGGACCCGACCGTCGGCCGCCAGGTCTCCGCCAGCTAGCGCCGCCGATCCTGCTGGGGCGTTGCGGATTTTTCGTCGCTGCGGCATTTTTCCAACAGAATATTAAGCGCGCCGGCGACCTCCCGGCGGCCTGATTTGCGCGCCATGCCGTGGGCCGCCTCGAGATGATCCGTCAGGCGCCGCCCCCAGGCGGTGCGCGGCATCAGGCCGGCTTTTTCGGATGGCGCCGCGCCGTAGCGGAACTGCGCCACCGTCAGGCCCGACAGCTCGGCCATTTTCGCGATGAACGCGTCTTCGGGCACATGCTTGCCCTGCTCCCAGCGCGACACGACGCTCTGCCGCGTCCCCAGGCGCTTGGCCAGCTCGGCTTGCGACAGGCGGATCGTGCGGCGCAGCGTTTTGATGCGCGCCGCCAAATCGGCGGCGGCGGCGGTTGCGTCCTCGGGCCCGGCCATGGCGCAGCCCTCTCTACTCGGTCGGCAGGACGAAGCCCATGTCCCGCTTGCCGGAGACGTCGTAGATCTCGGCCGAATAATGCGTGATGTCGCCGCGGATGTTCGCCGCGCTCAGCGCGCCGACAAGCGTACCCATATAGGGATGGGTGAAATGAGCGTCGAGCGCCGCCTGATCGTCCCACACTTCGAAGATGATCGCCCTGTTCGGCGCCGTCACGTCGATCGCCCAATCATAGATTTGCGCGCCCTCTTCTTTGCGCGAATTCTCGATGGCGTCGAGGATTTCGGCCTTGATGCGGTCGAACCCTCCGGGCACGAATTCAAACACCACGGCGACGATCAACATAGGCGTCTCCCTCAATTTCTTGTTTTGGCCTGCATTGGCGGCGGAGTATCCCACGACCCGGCGGAATTTTCCTCCCAAATTCCGTGGCGGATTGCGCTACGGCAACCCACGGCCGGGCCGCGCCTGGAAATGCCGGCCCTGGGCGCCATGGCGTCCGATGGAATGCTTGGGTAAGATTAGCTGCGCCCCTTTACGGTCTATGTCTTTGATCTAGGTGAATTATAGGCTCGTTGCCAATTCGTTAACAGCACGTTAACCATAACCTACTAATGTGGTTGGCCAAAATCTCCGGAACCCGACTGGGACCTCTGCAGTGTCCGAAAATCGCCAATTCCAACGGAACTCGTCGCCCCCCTCCAAGGACGCGAACGACATTGAGCTGCAAGCCGATGGCATAAAAGACGCACCGGACGAGGCGCTCAAAGAACGTTTCGATCTCGCGCTTCGCGCAACGGAGACCGCGATCTGGGATTGGGACATCGAAAAGAAGTTGCTGTGGAATTCGCGCGGAATTGGGCGCCTCACCGGCCGCGGCGACGCCGAATTCACCCAGCATTTCGATCTCGACGACGAGACCAATCCCTGGCTGACGCGCATTCATCCGGATGATCGCGAGCCGGTTCTTCGCATCGTCCGCGATCACCTCGAAAAGGACACGCCGTTCGTCGCCGAATACCGCTTTCGCGCCGCCGGCGACGACTATATTTGGCTGCGCACCGTCGGCCGCTCGGTTCGCTCGGCGGATGGCCGGGCGAAACGCCTGCTCGGATCCGACAGCGACATCACGGAGCACAAGGCCGCGGAAACGGCCCTGCAAGAGAGCGAAACGCTCTACCGCGGCATCCTCGACAATATGATCGATACCTTCTACCGCGCCGACAAAGACGGTGTGGTGGTTTTGGCGTCTCCCTCGTGCGAAGCGCTGCTCGGCTATACGCCGGAGGAAGCGGTCGGAACCAATATCGGCAATCTTTACGCCGATCAGGCCGGCCGGGATGGGTTCCTCAAGGCGTTCGCCGACAGCGGCGGCGAGATACGCGGCTACGAGGCCATCTTGCGGCGCAAGGACGGGCGCAAGATCTGGGTCGCGACCAATGCCCGCACCTGGAAGGATGCAAACGGCGAGGTTCTCGGCATCGAGGGGACGGTCCGCGACATTACCAAGCGCAAACAGGCCGAGGAGGCGCTACGTCATAGCGAGGAGCAGCTCAGCAATATCCTCGACAATATCGTCGACAGCGTGGTGACCATCGATACCGACGGCGTCATTCTTTCGTTCAACCGCGCCGCCGAAAGCATGTTCGGCTACGACGCTGGCGAGGTGATCGGCGGCCCGGTGACGCGGCTCATGCCGGAGCCGCACGCGGCGAAGCATCACCAATATGTCGGCTCCTTTCTCGCCAGCGGCGAAAGCGCCATCCTCGGCAAGGGGCCGCGCGAACTGGAAGGCCAGCGCAAGGACGGCACGCTTTTCCCGATTGAGCTTGCGATCAGTGAAATCCACGCCGAGGGACGGCGCGCCTTCATCGGCGCGATGCGCGATATATCCGTGCGCAAAGCGGCGGAGGCGGATTTATCGGAAACCCGATTGCGCCTGATCGAATCGCAGGAAATCGGCCGCATCGGCAGTTGGAACTGGGATCTCGTCAGCGACGATTTGTGGTGGTCGGACGGCTTGAAGCATCTCTACAAAATGTCGCTGGACGATCCGACGCCGCCTTATGAGAACTTTCTGAAGTCGCTGCCGCCGGAAGATGCGCGGCATGTCGATGAAAAAATCAATGAAGCGGTCAACCAGGCCAAGCTGTTCAGCGAGGTCTATCGCTACATATGCGCGGACGAGAGCGAGATCTACATTCACGGGCGCGGCGAGGTATTCACCGACGATGCGGGCAAGGTTATCCGCATGGCCGGCACGGCGGTCGATATCACCCGGCTGAAAACGGCGGAACTGGCGCTCCGCAAGAGCGAGGCAAGACTCTCCCACGCACAGGAAATCGCCAATATGGGCTCCTGGGAGATCGACCATGACAACGGCGAACTCGTCTGGTCGGACGAGGTCTACCGCATCGTCGGCATCGACAAGGATACATTTGTTCCGACTGCCGACGCGTTCTTTGCCTGCATCCACCCCGACGACGTCAACAGGGTGCGCCAGGAAATCGAACGGAGAGACGCCACCGGCGAATTCTATGGTTACGAACACCGCATCGTGCTGCCGGGTGGCGAGATCAAGACAGTTTATCAGCGGGCGCAGCCGCACAAAGATGAAATGGGTGAGTTGCGCGGCACCATTGGCATCATCCAAGACATTACCGAACGCAAAAAGACCGAGAACACCTTGCGCGAAAGCGAAGCGCATCTCGCCCAGGCGCAGGCGCTCGGCCATATCGGCAGTTGGTGGCGCACCCTTGATAGCCGGGCGCTGACCTGGACCGACGAGGTGTACCGCATCTTCGGGGTGGAGAAGGGTGCGTTCGAGCCGACGATCGAATCCTTCCAGGCCAGCCTGCATCCCGAAGATGTGACGCTGTTCGAAGACTATCTAGCCGATCTTGATTCCAATGACAGCGAGAAGGCCGTCGACCTCAGGATTATCCGCCCGAATGGCGAAGTGCGCTATATCCAGCAGCGTTCGGAAGCGATGTATGACATTTCTGGCGCCTATGTCGGGCGCAGCGGCACGACCCAGGACATCACCGACCGCAAGCAGGCGGAACAGGCACTGCGCGAAATCGAAGAACGCTTTCGCGCCATCTTCGAGCAGGCCGCGGTGGGCATCGGGCTGATGACCCCGGGCGGCCGCTTGCTGATGGTCAACCAGAAGCTTTGCGAGCTGATGGACCGCAGCGAAGAAGAACTGATGGAAAAGCGCTTCACCGATTTCATCGACCCCAAGGATTTGGGCAAAGCGCTGCAAAATTCGGCCAAGCTCATTTCCGGCGAAATCGACACCTTTTCGCAAGTCATCCGCTACGCCCATGAAACGGACAAGATGCAATGGGGCAAATTGACCGGCTCGGTCATCCGCCAAGCCGATAGCGACCGCGTCGCCGTGCTCGGCATCGTGGAGGACGTCACGGAAGTGCGGCGCGCGGAGGAACGGCTCCGTCAGGCCCAGAAGATGGAAGCGGTGGGCCAACTCACCGGCGGCGTCGCCCATGACTTCAACAATCTGCTGACCGTCATCATGGGCAATCTGGCGCTCATGCGCGATTCGATCGATGCCGACGAAGGTATTGTCGCGATGATCGAGCGCAGCTTGAGCGCGTCCGAACGCGGCGCGGCGCTGACCGACCGGCTGCTCGCTTTCTCACGCAAGCAAACCTTGATGCCGAGCACCCTTGACCTCGGCAATGTGATCTCCGGCATGAGCGATATTTTGAAACCCGCGCTCGGCGAAAAGGTCAACGTGCGGATATATGGCGCGGCGGATCTATGGCTGTGCGATGCCGACCAGTCGCAACTGGAAAACGCACTCCTGAACCTCGCGATCAATGCCCGCGACGCCATGCGGAAACGTGGCGGCAGCGTAACGATCGAAGCGGAAAACCTGTCGATTGACAGTAAAGGCGTGGCCGCGCGGATGGAGATGGAGCCGGGCGATTACGTCACCCTCACGGTCTCGGATACCGGCGGCGGCATGGCGGAAGAGACGATGGCCCGCGCCTTCGAGCCCTTCTTCACCACCAAGCCGGTCGGCGAAGGGTCGGGCCTCGGGCTCAGCATGGTTTATGGCTTCGCCAAGCAATCCGGCGGCAATGTGACGATCAACAGCACCCTCGGCGAAGGCACCCGCGTCACGCTCTACCTGCCGCGCTCGGTGCCGGGGAGCGATGAAACCGCTGTCGCGGCGCCGCACGCCGAAGAACCCCGGGCGCGGGCGGGCGAGCGTATCCTGATCGTCGAGGACGATGCGGAAGTGCGGTCCTTGACGGTCACCATATTGTCCGGTCTCGGATATGAAATCGCCCAGGCGGACAGTGCCGACAAGGCACGGCATGAATTAAACCGCGCGCCCGCCTTCGACCTATTGCTCACCGACGTGATACTGACCGGCGGCACCAACGGCCCCGATCTCGCGGCGGAAATTCGCGGCCATAGCCCCAGCACGAAAATCGTCTATATGACCGGCTATGCCGAAGAGGCGTTCGGCGATCAGGCCAAACCGGAAGAATCGGCGCGTCTCATACGCAAACCCTTCAAGAAAACCGACCTCGCCCACACCATCCGAAGCGCCTTGGACGCCGCCTAGAGCAAATCCCGAGCAGGTGGAATCACCTGCGACGACGCATTTGCTTCAACAACAAAGAGCTAGAGCGTGTCGGGTGAGCGTGAGCGATCCTGACATGCTCTAGACGCCGCTAATTTTCTTTGACCAGGCCATCCTGATCGAAATGGTGGATGCACCATTGCGCCCAGCAATCCTCGAACGCCATCGCCATGTCGCCGGTGACCTCGGTCGTGCCCAATCCGATTTCCGAATAGGTAAATTCGAAGCTGCCGCTCGGGCGCGCCAGCGCGATGTGGAACGGCTCGTCGGTGAACGCGTTCATCAACGGCTTGCCGCGGCTCGTCAGCACGCCCGGAATGTCCACCGTGGCGGTGCGGTCCTTGAGATCGACATCGAGATTGATCGGCAGATGGCGGGTTTCGAGGAATTCCGTGCAGGTCGAGGCGAAGACGGAGAACACATTGCTCAGCGGCTTGCCGGTCTCGCCGAGAAGGATCTTGTCCATCGCGGCGCGCTGCGCCGCGTCGGCCGCCTCGTCGACGATCATCTGCGCCCTGCCGTTGCCGTCGGCGATCTCTCCAGGCCAGATATAGAGCGCCGACCAGCGCAAACCCGCGAGCGGCGTTTCGTTGAAATGCCCTTCGACCACCGTGCCGGCATAGGCCGAGAGGCAAAAGCCATAGGTGCTCGGCACATTGTACTGACAACCGCAATTCACCGCGCAATTGCAATTGTCATAGGATTCGCTTTTGAAAACCCACTGGTCCGACATTCCCGCGCCCCCGCAAATTAAACCGACGGCACAACCCTAACGGTTTTGCGGGAAAATGTTGAGACCCGGCGGAAGGTCAGGCGGCGAGGAAGCTCAGCCGTTCGTCGGTCTTCGCCGGATCGATCTCGAGGATTTCCGCGCGGACGATATTTTCCACGACGAACGGGTCGCTCGAAACCCGCGCCTCGATTTCCGCCTTTGAGGCGCCATGGGCCAGGATCGTGCCGCCCGCATTGGGCTGAAGACTGCCGACCAGAAGAAAGACGCCGTCTTCGAATCCGCGCGCGATCCATTGTTTGTGGCCGTCCATATGTTGGCCGGCCTGGGCTTTGTTGTCGGAGAATTTGAGCAGGATGATAAACATTCGAAACTCCTCCCCTAGAGCATTTCACGTTCACTTGCGTTCACGCGAACCGCTCTAGCTCATTTTGGTTCAAGCAAATGCGTCGTCGCAGGTGAGTCCACCTGCTCGGGATCTGCTCTAGGGTTGGGCGGCATGGAAGGGATAATCGGTGTAGCCCGCCTCCCCGCCGCCATAGAAGGTGTCGGGATCGGCCTCGTTGAGCGGCAGGTCCTCGCGGTAGCGCCGCACCAGATCGGGGTTGGCGAGAAAGGGCACGCCGAACGCGATCAAATCCGCCGCGCCGCTTGCCACGGAGGCCCGGGCGCGCGCGAGGTCGTAACTATTGTTGGCGATATAGGCGCCGGCGAAGGCGGCCCGCAGCGCGCGGTAATCCATCGCGCTCTCTTGGCTCATCATATCGCCTTCGAGAACATGGAGATAAGCCAGGCCGCGCGGCCGCAATTGGGCGGCGAAATATTCGAAATGGGTTTGCGGATCGGAATCCGCCATCGAATTGTAGCTGTTCTCCGGCGTGAAGCGCAGGCCGACGCGATCGGCCGGCCACACCGCACAGACGATATCGAGGATCTCGTTTAAGAGACGCAAGCGGCGCGGCGCATCGCCACCATAGGCATCGTCGCGCCGGTTGGTGCCGTCGCGCAGGAATTGATCGACCAGATAGCCATTGCCGCCATGCACCTCGACGCCGTCGAAGCCGGCGCGTAGCGCCATCTCGGCGGCGAGGCGGTATTGCGCGACGATGGCCGGGAGCTCACCCGCTTCGAGGGCGCGCGGCGTGACGAAATCCTGCATGCCGGCATAGGTCACCGCCTGGCCCTCCGGGCGCAGCGCCGAAGGCGCGACCGGCAGGGCGCCCGCCGGCAGCAGGCTGGGATGGGAGATGCGCGCGCAATATTGCAATTGCACGAAGATATGGCCGCCTTCTTCATGCACCGCGTCTGTGACGGAGCGCCAACTGGCCGCCTGGGCCTCATTGTGGATGCGCGGGGTGAAGGGATAGCCCACCCCTTCCGGCGCGATCGGCGTGGATTCGCTGACGATCAGGCCGGCGCTGGCGCGCTGGCGGTAATAATCCGCCATCAGCGGCGGCACGGTGCCGTCCTCATGGGCGCGGTTGCGGGTGAGCGGCGCCATGACCAAGCGGTTGGCGAGGCTGAGCGGGCCAAGTTGAATGGGTGCGAACAAATCCTCGGGCATAGCGATCTCCTGCGTGTTAGCGCCGCGTCAGCGAGCGCACTTTGTCCTCATCGAGGGCGACGCCGAGACCCGGCCCCTCGGGCAGGATCGCCGCGCCGTTCTCATAGACGATCGGCTGGGTGACGATGTCGTCGGCGAGCAGCATCGGGCCGACGATCTCGCCGCCATAGGGCAGCGTCTCGAGCGTCGCCGCCAATTGCAGATCGGCCGCGGTGCCGAGCGAGCTTTCCAGGAAGGTGCCCATATAGAGCGCGAGGCCGCCGGCGGCGGCGATATCCGCCATGCGCTTGGAGGCGCGGAGACCACCGGCTTTCATCAGTTTGAGCGAGACGATATGGGCGGCCTTCAGGCGTACTGTCTCGAGCGCGCCGGCTTCCGACTGCGCCCCCTCGTCGATCATCACCGGCACCCGGGCGCGCGCGGTGATGTTGGCCATCGCCGCCATCTGCTCGCGCGGCACCGGCTGCTCGACCAGCTCGACCCCGGCCTCCTCGAGCATCGGCATGACTCGGAGCGCGTCCGTCTCCTGCCACGCCTCGTTGGGATCGACGCGCAATCCGGCGCGGCCATCCAACGCGTCCAATAGTTTGCGGATGCGCGCGACATCGGCATCGATCTCCGTCGCGCCCATCTTGACCTTGAAGGCGCAAGCGAAGCCGTTCTCGAGCATGTGATTCATTTCCGCCGCGTCTTCGTCATGATCGCCGCTGGCGATCGGCCAGGCGACGGGGCAGGCGCTTCGCGCCCGGCCGCCAAGCAGCACATGCACCGGCTGACCGGCGAGCTTGCCGGCAAGGTCCATCAGCGCCATCTCGACGCCGGTCTTGGCGAAATTGGCGCCGCGCACGCTTTTTGCGAGCCGCGCCATGATCGGATCGACGTGAAGCGCCGGCAGGCCGATGATTTCCGGGGCGATATAGCGCTCGACCATGATTTGCATGGCCTCGATGCTGTCGCCCGACCACCAGGGGCCGCACGGCACGATGCTTTCGCCGATGCCCTCAACGCCGGATTTGCAGCGGATGCGCACGATCAGCGAGCTTTGCGCCCGGGCATCGAAGCGGGCGAAGCGCTGCAGCCGCTTGAGCGGAATATCGACGATGACGGTCTCGAGCGAGACGATGTTGCTGTTTTCCGGCATGGCGCGACCTTAGCCGCGCCAACTTCATTCGGTAAAATACTTATTGATTCCTGTTTTAATACCTATTAGGTATGAATAATGGAATTCAGACAGCTACGCTATTTCCTCGCCGTCGCCGAGACCGGCAATATCGGCCGCGCGGCGGAGCGCCTCAACGTCTCCCAGCCGCCGGTGAGCCGCCAGATCCAGGCGCTCGAGACGGAGGCCGGCGCGGCGCTCCTGCTGCGCACGCCGAAGGGGGTGGAGCTGACCGATGCCGGGCGCACCTTCGCCGCCGAGGCGGAGCGCGTCCTCAGCCAGGCCGAACGCACCCTGACGCGGACGCGGGCCAGCGGACGCGGCGAGATCGGCAAGCTCGAGGTCGGCTTTTTCGGCTCGCCGATCTACCGCACCGTGCCGCTCGCGCTCCGCGCCTTTCACCGCGCCCGGCCCGATTGCGAGGTCGCGCTCACCCGCATAGGCAAGCGCGAGCAAATGACCGCGATCCGCGAAGGCCGCCTGCATATTGGCTTTGCGCGCTATTACGCCAAGAATCCCGACCTCAAGGTCGAGCAACTCGGCGAAGAGAAGCTCTATGCCGCCGTGCCGGAGGATCTCGCCGCCATGCTGCGCGGCGCGGTTAGCCTCGAACAATTGGCGGAATACCCGCTGGTGCTGTTCCCGGCCGGCGACCGCCCGGGCCTGGCGGACGAGGTCATCCGCCTGATCCGCGAACGCGGCGTCGAGCCCGACATCGAGAGCGTCGCCGAGGATGCCGCCGCGGCCCTCGCCCTGGTCGCCAGCGGCACCCGGGTCGCCATCGTGCCCGAACCGGTCGCCGAACTGGGCTTCCCGGCGCTCGCCTTCCTGCCGATTTCCGGCTGCCCGGCCGGCATTCCGGTGCATTGCATCTATGGCGCCGAGGACGATGCGCCGGTGCTTCGCGCCTTCCTCGACATACTCCATGAAACGGTAACGAAATAGACGATCTGATACTATTACGGTATTGATATGACCCGTGAACCAACCATTTCCTTCGACGATTTCAAGGCCCGCCTCGCCGCCGCCGGCTTCTCGCCCGACGCCAAGGCGCTTGAGGAAATGTATGCCGCCCTGCCCTATCTCGAAGAGATGCAGGCGCGGGTGCGGCGCGGCTATGGCTATGGCGACGAGCCGGCGACCTGCTATTCCGCCGCCGCGCAATCCACCGGCGGCGGCGACGAGCCGAAATCATGAGCGGGAGCTTGCATTTTCTCACCATCGCCGAAGCCGCGCCGCTGATCGAAAAGCGCGAGCTCTCGCCGGTAACCTTGACGGAAGCCTTTCTCGCCCGCATCGAAGAACTCAACCCGAAGCTCGATGCCTTCATCACCGTGACGGCCGAGCGCGCCCTCGATGACGCGCGCCGGGCGGAACGCGAGATCGCCGCGGGGGGCTATAAGGGGCCGCTGCATGGCATCCCGATCGCGCTCAAGGACATTTACGACACCGCCGGCATCCGCACCTCGAGCCACTCGCACCTCCATGCCGAGCGCGTCCCCGAGGCCGATGCGCAAACGGCGGCTCTCCTGCGCGACGCCGGCTCAGTGCTGCTCGGCAAGCTCGCGACCCATGAATTCGCCTTCGCCGGGCCGGCCTGGGACCTGCCCTTTCCGCCGGCACGCAATCCGTGGAACACCGAGTGTTTTACCGGCGGCTCGTCGAGCGGCTCGGGCGCGGCGGTGGCCGCCGGCCTCGCCATGGCATCCCTCGGCAGCGACACCGCCGGCTCGATCCGCATGCCGGCCTATTTCTGCGGCATCACCGGCCTCAAGCCGACCTATGGCCGGGTCTCCAAGCGCGGCGTCGTGCCGCTGGCCTATTCGCTCGACCATTGCGGGCCGATGGCCTGGGACGCGCGCGACACCGCCCTGATGCTGCAAGCCATCGCCGGCCATGACGCCGACGACCCGGCCTCGGCAAACCGCCCGGTGCCCGATTACGCGCAAGCGCTCTCCGGCGATATTCGCGGCCTCAGAATTGGCGTGATCCGCCATTTCTATGATTGCGACGAACATGCCGTGGACGAGGTCAAGACGGCGATGGCGGAGAGCGCGCGCACCTTCGAGAGCCTCGGCGCCGAGGTCGAAGAGGTCCAGCTTTCGCCGCTGCATGATTACAGCGCCTGTTGTCTCGTGATCCTGCTCACCGAAGCGCTCGCGGTGCATGAGCGCGACCTCAAGGCGACGCCGGAGAAATACAGCGAGATCATGCGCGACCGCCTCATGCTGAGCAGCCTGCTGACCGGCGCCGATTACGTCCAGGCGCTCCGCCTGCGCCGCCAACTGGCCGGCGAGGTGGCGGCGGCGTTCGAACGCTGCGACATTCTCGTCACCGCCGGCGGCTACGCGCCGGCGCCGAAGCTCGACCAGGTCGACAAATTCTACCTGTTCCAGAAGCCGCTCCTCACCATACCGTTCGACGTCACCGGCCACCCGGCGCTCGGCGTGCGCAACGGCGTCAGCGCCTCGGGCCTGCCGCTCGGCATGCAACTCATCGCCCGCCCGTTCGACGAGACCACCCTGCTCTGCACCGCCGACGCCTACGAGCGCGCCACCGACTGGCACACTCGCCGTCCAGCCCTTTAAGCCGCGCGTAACAAGCTCCTCTTCCCCGAGGGGAAGAGGCGTTGAGGAGAAGGGGCCAACCAAGCGCGCGGCGCGCGCTCTTTTGCGCACCCTTGACGACAATGTCCGTTGACGGGGGGTAATCGGACCAAATTTGATGCCGGCGTTTTCGTCCCCTTTTGACCCGGAGCGGACATTGCTGCTCGGCCTAGCGACTTAAGAATCGCAACGCCGGTGCAGGAACTCGATAAGTTGCAGATGTATTTCAAGAACAGGCTTTTATTGCCGAGCACAGAACTCCACTTAATAACGAGTTCGTTTCGAACCTTGGCGTCAGGTGACGTCGAACCGTCATTCGAATGGATTAGCGATACAGCGGCCTCGCCGGCACAATCCGCTTCACGCCTATTTCGAGTTTGCCGGTCAATCGGGGTTGGGATTAAATGGCCGCGACGGCGGACCTTGCGGGGAGACAGCGACAATGGCATCCAGCGATCTTGCGTATTTGGGACTGGTCGAGATCGGCGCGCTTATCAAGGCACGAAAAGTGTCGCCGGTCGAAGTTACGCGAGCGATGCTCGATCGCATCGACGCGCTCGACAAGACGCTCGGCAGCTACGCCACAATTATGGCCGATAGCGCCCAGCAAGAGGCGAAAGCCGCCGAGGACGAGATCGGCAAGGGCGAATATCGAAGCACGCTGCACGGCGTGCCGATCGCCTTCAAGGATTTGTGCGACGCGAAAGGCGTTGTCACGGCTGCCGGCATGCCACGCATCTACGGCAACAACATCGCCGCCAAGGATTCGACGGTGGTCGCGCGTTTTCGTGCGGCGGGCGCGGTGATCCTCGGCAAGCTCCAACTCACGGAAGGCGCTGTCGCGCACCATCACCCCGACAACAAAGTGCCGATCAACCCGCACAATTCGGAATATTGGAGCGGCGCGTCATCGAGCGGCTCGGGCGTCGCGTCCGCGGCCGGCCTTTGCTACGGTGCGCTCGGCAGCGACACGGCGGATCGATTCGCCTGCCCTGCTTTGCCAATGGCATCACGGGGATAAAGCCGACTTGGGGCCGTGTCAGCCGCGCCGGCGTCCAGCGGCTTGCGCCCTCGCTGGATCATGTCGGGCCGATGGCACGCAGCGCCGCCGATTGCGGCGCCATCCTGGGCGTGATCGCCGGGCGCGATCCCGACGATCCAACCACGCTCCCTGCCCCGGTGCCGGATTATCTGGCCGGTCTCGGCCAAGGCCTCAAGGGCATGCGCATCGGCTTCGACGAGGCCTATGCCACCAACCAGGTCATTCCGGCAATTACCAAGTCGATCCTTGAGGCGGTCGAGGTGCTACGGGACGCGGGCGCCGAAATCAAGCCGGTCAGTTTTCCGGCCACCGACGCGGCGCTCGACGCATGGTTTCCGATCTGCTCATCGGAGGCTGCGTTCGTCCACGAGGAATCCTATCGATCACGCGCCTCCGATTTCGGCCCGGGCCTCTCGGAGATGGTGGAGACCGGCCTCAAGGTCACCGGCCTCGACTACGCCAAAGCGCACGCTGAACGCCAAATTTTCCGCGGCCAGGTCGACGCCCTGTTCGACGATATCGACGTCATGGTCACACCCGCCGGCATGCGCTACACGCTCTCGGTCGAGGAGTTCGACAGCTTCGGTTCGAAAGAGAGCGACTGGCCCGATCTGGTCCGATTCACCGCGCCTTTCGATATCGCCGGCGTACCGGCGCTCCCTTTGCCCTTAGGCTTCGATCCGGACAGCGTGCCGTTCGGTTTCCAGTTCAGCGCGCGCAATCTTAACGAGGCCGCGCTGGTACGCGCTGGAGATGCCTATCAGCGAGCGACAGACTGGCACAAGCGGCGTCCCCAAATGGCGCCCTGAGTTTGGCGCCTGGCTAGAGAGCAGCGAACTCAAGCACGCACCGATAGGGTGAAGTGGATGCGCTACTCGACGAGCTGTCATGACCGCGCAGGTGGTCGGGCTTGCCGTCGAGAAAAGTCGGCTCCTGGCTAAATCCGGATCATATCGGTAAGCCGTGGCGACGACCGCGTTTGGACCACGAGCCGACATTTTCGATGTCGCGCGCACCGCGCGCTCACCCGGCCCGCTTGGCGCCGATCTGCACCGCGATGAGACGGCAGGGCTCTTGGCCGGGGTTGCGCCAGGCGTGGCGGGTGCCGCTTTGCACCAGGGTGTCGCCGGCTTCGAGCAACACTTCGGCGCCGTCGTCGAGGGTCATCATCGCCGCGCCGGAGATCACATAGATGAAGTCGATGCTGTCGGTGGTGTGCATGCCTGCGCTGCCGGGCTCCATCACTGCCATCAGGCCCGGCGCAAACGCCTCTAGTTCCGCCGCCGCCGCCGCTTCGTCGGCGATCTCCGGCAGCGCGTCGGAATCCGGCATCAGGGTCGCGGCGAGGAAGCGGAAGCCGCCGGGCGGCGGGAACCAGTCCCGGTGCGCCAACGGCTCGCCGCCGTCCGGATAGGTCGGCGCTTCGTCGCCGCCCCATAGCGCATGAAACTCCATGGCGGGAAACAGTCGCGGGCGGAATCCGTCGATTTCGCTATCGCTCGCCACCACCGCCTTGCCGCCGGCCGAATGACCCGTTACCACGCGTCTCATCCGCATCGCACCCCTCCCACGCTTGTTTGCCGCGCCGCGACCGGGCGCGCAGGCTCACTCTTGGCGGTGTCGGCGCGAAACTCAAGGAAATGTGCGGGAAATGAATGGTGCCGCCGGGGTGGATCGAACACCCGACCTCGCCCTTACCAAGGGCGCGCTCTACCACTGAGCTACGGCGGCATCTAACCGGCGGGAACATGGCATATCGGCTGCCAAGCGGCAACAATCCCGGCGGGCGGCAGAGCATAGCCGAGCTTTATGGGCGAAAGGTAAATGGCGCCGGGCGCGCAGGCGGATCACTCGGCCGCCAGCATGGCCTCGATCATCTCCGCGATGGGCGCATTGATCAGCGCCACGCCGGCCGATGAGGGATGGTCGTCATCGTGATAGAAAACCTGGCCGGAATCGTTGACGACGCATTTTCCGGCGATCTGATTGTCGCAAAACAGCTTGTGCGGATAGACCCGCGCGACGCCGGGATGATCGATCGTATCCAGCAGGGCGAAGGCATCGGCGTTGCGCGCGCGATAAACGTCGCTCCGCGTCGTCAGCACCGTCTCGCCCGCCTGCCAATCGCCCAGCATGGTCAGTCTGAAGATTTGCCGCGGCACATCGAAGCCGACTTCCGGGATCGGATAGACCAGCAGCACCCGGTGCCCCGCGGCGAGCAGCCGCTCGATATAGTCGCGCACGCCTTCTTCCAGGGTCTTGTCGGTGAGCGGGCGGGTGAGCAAGAAATTATCCTCCTCCTGGCCGCCATCCTGATTGTCGAAACTGTGCCCGGTGAGATAGACCGGCAGCCGGCCGGCGATAACGGTGATCGAATTTTCCCGCGCCAGGACGGCGTCCAGCCGCTGTTGCTGGATCTCGGGCGTGCAGTCGCGGTCGGGAAAACCGAAGCGGCTGTGTTTCTTGAAACCGATCATCGGCCAGCACTGGCTGTTGGTCAGGCTCGCCACATTGGCATGCGGCCTGAGCCGCGCCACCAGGTCGGGCGCCAGCGTCGCCGCATGACTGTCGCCGAGAATTTGCACCCAGGCGGTGCTGCCCTCCTTGCGGAAGACGCAGAAATCGCGCTTGCGGTCGTAACAGACCTCGCCGGCTTCATCGGTCAGCGCGAAGGTCAGTGCGGTGTTGAGATCGGCGGTGAGCAGCGGATTGTCGCCGCGCCCGGGAAAGCCGCCGCTCGTGGCGCCGAACAGGCCGAGCGCGATAAAGCCGGCCGCCGCCGCCGCGCCGAAACCGACGATCTGCACCCGGCTGGTTTTCGATTTGTCGCGGAACGGGTTTTCGATGAAGCGCCAACTGAGATAGGCGAGCGGCAAGGTGACGACGCAGAGCACCGCCATCACCCAGGGCTCGGGCGCGTCGAGGCTGCGGTGGCGGGCGAAGACGAAGAGCGGGAAATGCCACAGATAGGCGCTGTAGCTGATCAGCCCGATACCGACGAGAAGGCGGTTGCTGAGGACGCGCCAGACGATGGTGCCCTCGCGCGCGGCGAGGATAATCAGCAGCGCACCCACCGTCGGCACCAAAGCGTAGAGGCTGGGGAACGGAGTCTCGGAATCGAAGGCGAAGATGGCGACCAGAATGAGCGCTGCGCCGACAAGGCTGAGCGCCTGATTGACGCGCGGCGAAAACCCGCTCGCACCCCGGCCGGCGAGGT
>CAZUVO010000018.1:0-1953 GCA_964623955.1 uncultured Rhizobiaceae bacterium | reverse complement strand
CGGCGAACACGCCGAGCAGCAATTCCCAGCCACGCGTCGGCAGCAGATAATAATTGCCCGCCGGCAGGGTGTAGGCGCCAACATGGGCGGCGGCGAGGCTCGCCACGCCGAGCACGGCGCAGGCGACCAGCAGAAAGCGCGTGCCGAAGCGCCAGAACAGCATGAGGAAGAGCGGGAAGAGAATATAATATTGCTCCTCGACCGCGAGGCTCCAGGTGTGGAGCAGCGGCTTGAGCTCCGCCGCGGTGTCGAAATATCCCGCCTCGCTCCAAAACAGGAAATTGGAAGTGAAGGTCGACACCGCGACCAGGCTTTTGGCGAACGCCTCGATATCCTTCGGCATGAGATAGAACCAGGCGAACGGCAGCGAGACGAGCATGACGAAAAACAGCGCCGGCAAGATGCGCCGCGCCCGGCGCTCGTAGAAATTCGCCAGGCTGAAGCTCTCGGCCTTGAGATCGGTGATGATGATGGTGGTGATCAGATAGCCGCTGATGACGAGAAAAATATCGATCCCGACATAGCCGCCGCTGAACGCCCCGAAGCCCGCGTGAAACAGAATGACCGGAATAACGGCGACAGCCCGCAGACCATCTATTTCGGCACGTTTACGCAAACGACTACCCGGGTTTGGTTTCGGCGCACGCGCCGCTCGTCTCTGTCCGTCGAAAATTCCTGCGCCGGCAGAGCCGGCAGGGGTGTCATTTTACGAAACAGGTGTTAAATCCACAAATATGGCAAAGGACGGCGAAAAAGACGGCAAGCCGCGCCCGGACGTAACGCCGGAGCGCGCCGAGGAACAGGAGGCGCGCCGCGGGCGCCTGGCCGCGGCGCTGCGCGGAAATTTGCGCAAGCGCAAAAGCCGGCAGCGCGAACTGACCCGGGCGCGCGACGCCGGCGAGCGGGAGTGACGCCGCCGCGCGCTGCCGCTTGTCCGCCCCATTGCCCTGGCCTATCTTGGCCGCGCATTCACCCATCACAACCGAACGACAGGAAGAGCCGGCGGGCCAAGGCAAGGTATGGATAAGATTCGCATCCGAGGCGGGCGCGCGCTGCATGGCGAGGTGGAGATTTCCGGCGCCAAGAACGCGGCGCTGCCGCTGATGGTCGCCGCCCTCCTCACGGCGGAGCCGGTCACGCTCACGCGCGTGCCGCGCCTCGCCGATATCGACACCCTGGCCAAGCTCCTCGCCGAGCTCGGCGTCAAGATCGAAAGCCCCGCCGACGATCCGCACACCCTTATTCTCGATGCCGGCGATATCCCCAACACCACCGCGCCCTACGATCTGGTGCGCCGCATGCGCGCCTCGATTCTCGTGCTCGGGCCGCTCCTCGCGCGCTTCCATGAGGCCGCCGTTTCCCTGCCGGGGGGGTGCGCCATCGGCACCCGCCCGGTCGATCTTCATCTCGCCGGGCTGGAGCAGCTCGGGGCGCGCATCACTCTCGAAGACGGCTATATCCACGCCGCCGCGCCGGGCGGCCTCAAGGGCGGCGAAATCCATCTCGCCATACCTTCCGTCGGCGCGACGGAAAACCTGATGATGGCGGCCGCCCTGGCGGAGGGCGAAACCGTGCTGCACAACGCCGCGCGCGAACCGGAAATCGCCGACCTCGCCCACTGCCTCGCCGCCATGGGCGCCGAGATCGAAGGCGAAGGCAGCGACCGGCTGGTGATCCGCGGCCGGCCCGAGCTTGCCGGCACCGGCCACCGCATCATGGCCGACCGCATCGAGGCCGGCACCTACGCCATCGCCGCGGCGATCACCGGCGGCGTGGTGGAACTCATCGGTGCGCGCGGGCCGCATCTTGAAATGCCGATCGCCAGCCTGCGCCAGGCCGGCGTCACGGTGGAGGAGACCGCCAAGGGCCTCCATGTCGCCTCCGGCGGGCGGCCCAGGCCGGTGAATTTGACGACCCATCCCTATCCCGGCTTTCCCACCGATCTTCAGGCCC
>CAZUVO010000017.1:27798-32713 GCA_964623955.1 uncultured Rhizobiaceae bacterium | reverse complement strand
TGTCGGCATTGGTGATGAAGTAGGGCGACTGATAGCCGCGGTCGAACTGCATGCCTTCGACGACGTCGAGCTCGGTCTCGAGGCCCTTGGCCTCCTCGACCGTGATGACGCCTTCCTTGCCGACCTTTTCCATCGCCTGCGAGATCATCTGACCGACATGGGCGCCGCCATTGGCGGAAATGGTACCGACCTGGCCGATTTCCTCGCTGGTCTTGACCGGCTTGGAACGCTTTTCGATGTCGGCAACGACCGCCTTGACGGCGAGATCGATGCCGCGCTTGACGTCCATCGGGTTCATGCCGGCGGCAACCGATTTGGAGCCTTCGCGCACAATGCACTGGGCGAGAACGGTGGCGGTGGTGGTGCCGTCGCCGGCCTCGTCATTGGTCTTGCTGGCGACCTCGCGGATGAGCTGGGCGCCCATATTCTCGAATTTGTCCTTGAGCTCGATTTCCTTGGCGACGGTGACGCCGTCCTTGGTGATGCGCGGTGCGCCGAAGGATTTATCGAGCACAACGTTGCGGCCTTTCGGGCCGAGGGTCACCCCGACCGCCTCGGCCAGGATGTCGACGCCGTGCAGCATGCGCGTGCGGGCATCGGATGCAAATTTTACGTCTTTAGCAGCCATGTTTCCTAATTCCTCACTTTGTTTCGTTCCGCCGAAGCGCTGAGTACCGCGTCATCGGCCGGTGGCCCAAGCTCGGGGCCGGTTGAATTCTTATTTTCCTGTCGGCGATTGCCTTAGGCGGCTTTCTTCTTGGATTTCGCCTTGGTTTCCAAAATCGCCATGACGTCGGTCTCTTTCATGATCAACAGCTCCTCGCCGCCGATCTTGACTTCGTTGCCGGACCATTTGCCGAACAGAATGCGGTCGCCCGCTTTCACATCCAACGCATGGACTTTGCCGTCCGAGCCGCGCACGCCGGGGCCGACGGAGACGATTTCGCCTTCCTGCGGCTTTTCCTGTGCGGAATCGGGGATGATGATGCCGCCAGCGGTTTTTTCGCTCTCGGTGATGCGGCGAACCACGACCCTGTCATGCAGTGGCCGAAATTTCATAATGACCTCCAAATTGGTACGTTTCGTCGAGAATTTGTGTCAGTCGAGCGTTGTTAGCACTCGTTGGGAGGGAGTGCTAGCATCGAATTGGGCAGGGTTTCAAGTGTTTCAAGAGGCCGGCCGGCGGAATTTATCGCCCGGTTCGGACGTACGCAGTTTAATCTATTGAAATACAACGTTTATTATTAATTCTTTCGTCGCGTTTTCTAACCGGCAGCCAGCGCATTTACGGCGCCGCGCCGGGCTCAGCCGCCCTGCATGCCGGCCCACTCCAACAGGAGGGCGCGGCCTTCCTCGGCCATCAATTGCTCGTTGGCCAGCGCGCGTTCCGCCATCGGCTTGCCCACCTCGCGGCGCAGCGCCCCCGGATTGCCGCCGAACAGGCTGGTGTCCTCGGCGGCGGCGGCATAATAGAGCTTCGAGATGCCGGCCAAATACATGACGCTGGTGCACATCGGGCAGGGCTCGCAGCTCGTATAGAGCTCGGCGCCCGAGAGATCCAGCGTCTCGAGACGCCGGCACGCATCGCGGATGGCGACAACCTCGCCATGGGCCGTCGGGTCATGGTCGCGGTCCATGCTGTTCCAGCCTTCGCCGATCACTTCGCCGTCCCTCAGGATGACGCAGCCGAACGGCCGGCCCTCGCCGGAGAGCATCTTCTCGCGCGCCAGGTCGATGGCGCGGCGCATGGCTTCGTCGCTGTTCATGATTTCCTCCCGCGTGTCGGCCCGTCGGCCGCGCTAATATTTTTCCAGTACGTCGAGGGTCACGATGCCGTCGGCGCTGGGCATGCGGCCGAGCACCACCTCGGCCGGGGTGAAGCCGTCCGAATCATATTTGCCTTCGACCGCCTCCGCCAGATCCTGCATATCGGCAAGGCTCACTTCGGTCCCCACCATATCGGCAATCAAGGGGCGCATATCGTTGGCGCCATAGATCGTCATGCCGGAGAACCGCACCTGCTTGAGCGTGAAGCGGTAGGCCTCGGCCTCGGTGCGCGAGATGTCCAGGCCTTGCAGGCCGCCATTCTCGTCGAAGACGGCGCGCGGCAGCTTGTCGTCACCGAAACGCTCCTCGATGCGCTGCTGTTCGGTGAGGCCCGGCTGGTCCTGCGCCGCCGCCGGGCCGGCCAGGATCGCGGCAAGCGCAAGCAATGACATGAAACCGGCGAACTTGGTCATATCGTCTCCTCGCGGCGTGGTTTGCCGTCAGCGGCATCATACCAACAGCAAAAGGCCGGTGCGGAAAAAACCGTACCGGCCTTAAGTGCTGGCGGAGGCGGAAGAGCCGAAGGGCTAAGGGGGGCTAGGCCTCGACGGCGCCACCCTCATGCAGCCATTGTTTGAACGAGCCGAGATTGCGCACGTCCAAATAGCCCAGCTCCTTCAGGGCCATGCCGGCGAGGGCGGCATGGGCCCCGGAGCCGCAATAGAGCAATATGGTCTTGCTCTTCTGGAAGATCGGATCGTAATCGGGCGAGGATTCGTCGGCGCGGGCGCGCAGGCTCTCATAAGGCACGGCGACGGCGCCTCTGATGCGGCCGTTCAGGGCGATTTCGACGCCCTGGCGGAGATCGATGGTGAGGACGTTGCGCGCCATCATCACCCGCGTCGCGGTGGCCGGGTCGATGATCGGGATCGACTGGAACGCATTGGCGACGTCTTGACGTTTTTCGCGCTCGGTTTGCTCTAGGCTGGAGGGTGCCAGAGCATTGTCATTGGTCTGATCCGGGGTCTGATCCGGGGTCTGATCCGGGGTCTGATCCGGGGTCTGATCCGGGCGTGGTTGGATATAGTTGTTGTGTAGCAAGCGCTTATCCTCGGTTCGGTCGACGGTATTGATTTGAATTATACGTAACGTGTATTATTTGTCAAATTGATTATATGCTATTCAGTCATATATTCGTGATCTGTTAATACCTTCGGCGTATAATTTTTGCTCAGAGCGTTTGCTGCGGGGCGATCCGGCTCGAGGGAAAGAGCGCCATGAGCATTCAGTCCGTGCGAAACTCCGCCGCCGCCGCCAACCGCCGCGCCAGCAAGCGCGTCTATGACGGCGGCAACCAGCTCCGCGTCAAGGCGACCCACGGCGAAGGGCGCACCAACAATTTCTCGCGCGAAGGCTTTCTCGCCGATGGCATGGAGAATTATGAGGCCGACGATGCGGTCGAAGGCACGCTGCAGGCGCCCGACGGCAAGCCGGCGCGTTTCAAAGGCAAGGTCATTCGCGTCGATGAGGACGGCATGCGCGCCGTCCAGCTGGTCAATTTCGACAGCGACGCGCTATTGCTGTGTCAGGGCTCGGATGTGGAAGAGGGCACGGCGAGCGCTAGCGCTTCCAGTCAAGCGTATTCTTCGGCAGATAAAGGATCAGACGGTAGCAATCCAAATTCTTGACCATGAATTCATAGGCCGCGCCCCATAGATAGAGGCGGAATTTGCGGTATTCCACTTCGCCGAAATTCTCGCAAATGAAATCCTTGCTCTCTTCCAGATTCATCGCCCATTGCTGGAAGGTGAGAAAATAGCTGTGCCGGTCGCTTTGCACTTCGAGGATCTCGAACGGCGTGCGGTTGAGCTTTTCCATGAAGTCGTGCAGCACGAAGAAGGAATGGTTGCCGGGATAGATATGGCGCACCATGAAGGTCGAGAGCTCGTATTTCGTGCGCGCGGCACTTGCGTCGACGAACACCAGCCCGCCCGGCTTCAGGACGCTTTCGAACTTTTTCAGCACGGCGAGATAGTTGGGCAGATGCTCGATCACCCCCATGATGACGATGGCGTCGAACTTGTCCTTCGGCTCATAGGCCAGGATATCGACGAAATCGATCTGGAAATGATCGGCATATTCGCCGAGGAAATCGTTGAGATAGGTTTGCGAAGTCGGTGAATTGGTCACGCCGGTAAATTCCACACCCTTTTGCAGCGCGTGGCGCGCGAAGGCGCCCCAGCCGGGACCGATCTCAAGCACCCGCTTGCGCGGGCCGAGCTCGAGCATGTCCGAGGTGTAATGGAATTTGCGCTCCGTCGCCGTGGAGAGGGTCTCTTCGTCGCTCTCATAGACGCCCTGGGTATAGGCGGGGAACTTCTTGTCGAGGAAACTCAGGAACATTTTCGGGTCGACATCGTAATGCGACGAGATCGCCTGGCGGTTGGTATAGACCTGGCCGAACAGCAGCGGCTGAATGAAGCGCCACGCGGTGACCATCGGATGCTTGTCGTCCATCGAGCCGCGCAACTTGAACATTTCCAGCAGATCGCCATTGATGTCGAAATCGCCCTGCAGATAGGCCTCGCCGATATTGGCTTCGTCGAGGGAGCCCATCGCCTTCACGGCGCGGCTATTGTTGAGCACGATTTCGAATTTCGGCTCGCCCGAGCCCATCAGGCGCTCCGCACCGTCCGGCATCTTCAGCGTGAAGCTGGTGTCCATGCCGCTCAAGCGATTGGCGAATTTGTCGATCATGCCGCTTGTCGATATGCCTAGCACCTTCTAACTCCTTCAATAATAACGTCTTTTCTTCGCCCAGCCGGGCGCCGACGCGGGAGCAGCGATTCGCGCCCGCATGAATTTCCGGAAGCTAGCATGTCATTCGCGGCGAATAAAACGCCCTATCGCGCAAAAAACCCGCCGCTCAGCGGGGGAAATACCGGCAAACGGATTCCAGAATTAATTTTAATTGATTTTTTATACAATTAATGTATAAATTCTCGGTATTGGCTCAACGGGCGGAACGCGAATGACGATATCCATCACGGTTGCGAACGGGCAACCGAACCAAGCGGCAAGTGCCTCGCCGCCGCACGGGCGCGCCACAGCGGCTGGCGACCGGGCGGGCGAGGGCGGCGCGGTCCGG
>CAZUVO010000017.1:0-27773 GCA_964623955.1 uncultured Rhizobiaceae bacterium | reverse complement strand
CCATATGCCGCCACCGCCGCGCGCGCATCGATGCCGCGCGGCGCTTCCGCGGCGCTTTCCGCCGCGCCGCGAACCTTGCCGTCACCGAGCGGCCAAAACCAGGTCTCGCGCGACAATGTCATGGCGAGCTACAGCTCGCTCAGCCGCGTCAGCCTCGCCGCCGATGTCAGGGTCAAGAAGCTGGTTTAAGCAGGCAGGATAGTTTCTCGGCACTGGACAGGCGCGGGCCCGCGCCGCAGGCTGGCGCGTCATGCAAAGGATTTCCCTCGGCCTGATTTTGGCCGCCGCATTGCTGCTGGCCTCGCCCGCCAATATTTGGGCGGCGCGGGTCTGTAACGGGCCGGGCATCAACCACCGGCCCGAAAGCTATGCCGCACCGGAAATTCTCAGTGTGATTGCCTACAACGTCTATCTGCTGCCGATCAGCGCCCGCGATATCCCATTCATGGGCGAGGATTTCGCCAAGGCGCAGGAGGAGCGGGCGGCGCTCATCGCACCCTTTCTTAGGCCCTTCGATGTGGCGATCCTGAGCGAGGCCTATGACGACGATGCGCGCGAAATTCTGCTCGAGGGCATGCGTGCCGAGGGCTTCCTCCACAGCACGCATATTCTCGCCAGCGCTTATCGCGATGGCGATTCGGACCATACGGACCGGGTGCTGCGCCAAGCGCCGCCGCTGCGGGCTTGCGCGGAGGGTGAAGATTGCGGCTTCGGCCAGGCCGGCGACGGCGATAGCGGCTTCGATCAGGATGGCGGCGTCATCATCCTCTCGCGCCATCCGATTAGCGAGGCGCGCGAGCTGGTCTACGGCGATTGCGCGGGGAGCGACTGCCATGCCGCCAAGGGCTTCGTCTATGCCGCCGTGGAGAAGGCCGGGCAGCGCTATCACATCATCGCCACCCATGCCCAGTTCGGCTGGGGCGCCGAGCAGGGCGCCGCAAAACGCAATCAGTTCCGGCGCATCCGCGAATTCACTGCCGAGGGTCTAAACATTCCGCCGGCGGAGCCGATCATCGTCGGCGGCGATTTCAACATGCTGCGCCACGAATTCGCCGAGCTCACCGGCGACGGCCTGCTCGACGCGGTGACGCCGGACCTCCTTGGCCATCCCTACACCCGCGAGACCCGCAACGATTGGGTGAGCCACGGCAATGGCTATGTCGATTACGTCTTCGCCCTCAAGGGCGCGCGCCAACCGGCCTATAGCAGCAACTGCCCGCTGGTTTTCCGCTACGATTTCGAGGACGGCACGCTGTTCTCATCGGTCAGCGGCGAAGACATCTGCGACCTCTCCGACCATTACGCCGTCTGGGGATTTTTTGACTTTCGCGACGAGCAAACGGGCAGCGCCGGCCCCCATTGCCCGCTTCCCGAGTTACCACGGTAAGCACCGGGCCATATTATCACCAACCCCGTTTCGAGGATGTCGAGGGAGTTTAGGTCAAATGCTATTCGGGCGTGTCTTGTTGGATAATGACGATTGGTCGATCGATGTTGGGCTTCTCGGCGGGATGAAGGTCACCAAGAAAAGTCGCCTCTATTTCCTGAGGATGATCGAGACCCTCGGCAAACATGGGGTGTTCATCGATCCCGAAGACGAGACGTTCGAGGAATTGGCCGAAGACTTTGCCGCGGCCGTGTTTGATAGCGGCGACAGACAGCAGGATTTTTTTGACGCTTACCCAGCGGAAGAAAAGGCCAAACAATATTTGGAGCCGGATTAGCCCGATCTGCCGGCGCGCAAGACACCGCGCCTATCGCCAATTTACCCCAGCACCACCCTTGTGCTCTCGGCGACGATGTCGACGATTTGGTCGAGCGTGTCGTTGTTGGTGACGATCGGCGGCGCGATGAAATAGGCGTCGCCGCGCACCCGGCTGAAGATGCCGCGCGTGAGCGTCTCGGCGTTGATCTTGGCGCCGATGCCGTCGGCGGCGTCGAACACCTCCTTGGTCTCGCGGTCCTTGACATATTCCACCGCGACCATCATGCCGAGGCCGCGGATCTCGCCGACATGGGGGTGCTGGCCGATCGCGTCCTTGAGGCCGACCAGGAGGCGCTTGCCTTTTTCCGCCGCCTGGGCCGGAAAGTCCTCCTTCACGATCAGGTCGAGCATGGCGCAGCCGATGGCGCAGCCGGTCGGATGCGCGCTGTAGGTATAGGCGTGCATCCAGGGCTCGCCGCTCTCGTTCATGGTCTTGGCGATCTCGTCGCTGACGCCGATGCCGCCGAGCGGGAAATAGCCCGAGGTGATCGCCTTGGCGAACTGAATCATGTCGGGCTTCACGCCCCAATGCTCCAGGCCGAACATCTTGCCGGTGCGCCCGAAGCCGGTGATGACCTCGTCGGACACCAGCAGCACGTCATATTTGTCGCAGATTTCGCGGATGCGCGGGAAATAGTCGGCCTGCGGTACGATCACCCCGCCGGCGCCCTGCACCGGCTCGGCGATGAACATCGCCACGGTGTCCGGGCCTTCCTCCAGGATGGCTTTCTCGAGCTCGTCCGCCGCCGCGATGCCCTGGCTCGCGGCGCCCTCGGGCGCTTCGTAGAAATAGGGATAGGGGCTCGGAATATGGCGAAAGCCGGGGATGCGCGGCTCGAACATCGGCCAATACATGCTGATGCCGGTGGCGCACATGGCGGCCAGCGTCACGCCGTGATAGCCGAGGACGCGCGAGATCACCTTGGTTTTCTCGGGCTTGCCTTTCAGCTTCCAGTAATAGCGCGCCATCTTGATGTTGCTGTCCGTCGATTCGCCGCCGCCGGAAGTGAAATAGAACTGGTTGATATTGGGATAGGTGATCGCGGCGAGCTTCTCGCCGAGCTCGATGGCGCGCGGATTGGTGCTGCCGGAATAGCCCGAGGCATAGGCCATCTCCTCCAACTGCCGGCTGCCGGCCTCGATCAGCTCGCGCCGGCCATTGCCGGCGGTGTTGTTCCACAAGCCCGACAGGCCGTCGATGAATTTGTCGCCATTGGCATCGACGAGATAGGCGCCCTCGCCGCCGGTCCATACCTTGCCCGTGGCGTGCACCTTCTGGCTGTGAAGCGGGTGAATGAGATGCTGAGAATCGCGGTCGAGAAGGTCGGCTTCGGCATTGTTTGACATGGTCGTTTCCCCTGAACTGTGCGTGCAGCTTTGCCGTCACGACGGTTGCGCTAATTTTGCCGGCAAGTGTGCGCTGGCCGGGGGCAGAATATCAAGAGGAACTGTGCGGCGCTTTTGGCTAATCTCGCGCCATGAGTAGGGATTCGGGGAAACCGCCCGGCCCCGTCGGCGTGGCGGGGTGCGGGCGCATGGGGGCGCCGATGGCGCGCAGCCTGATCCGCGCCGGCTTCGATGTCGCCGGGCTCGATATTCTGCCGGCGGAGCAGTTCGGCGATCTCGCGCCGCGCATGACGGACGCGGCGGAGTTCGCCGAGGGCCGGCGCATCGTACTGAGCGTGGTGCGCGATCAAGCCGAGACCGAGCAATTGCTGTTCGACGATCAGGCCCTGGTGACGCGAAGCCCCTCCGCCATCGACACCCTCCTTATCTGTTCGACCCTCTCGCCGCGCTACGTCATGGGTTTGAGAGAGCGTATCCCCGAAGAGATCACCCTGATCGACGCGCCGATGTCGGGCGCTAGCGTCTCGGCGGAGGAAGCGCGGCTCAGTTTCATGTTGGGCGGCGGGGACGCGGAATTGGACCGGCTGCAGCCGCTGTTCGATGCGATGGGCGACAAGTTCCACCGCATGGGCCCCTATGGCGCCGGCATGACCGCCAAGGTGCTCAATAATTTCTGCGCCGCGACCTCGACCGCCGGCACCCGCGCCGTGCTCCTGTGGGCCGAAAAGCTCGGCGTCGATGAGGCGCGCATGCTGGCGGTGCTGAACGATTCGTCGGGCCAGAACTGGATGGCGACCAATTTCGAGCGCATCGAGTTCGCGCGCGACGGCTATGCGGCGGACAACACCCTCGGCATCCTCGCCAAGGATCTGACGAGCCTCCTCGACGCGCTCCCCGAGGAAGAGGCCGAGGGCCTGGCGCAATCCCTGATCGACTATATCCGCGACATGAAGCCGCTATAGCGCGATCCCGACCTCGGCGGTGATCTCGAAGGAGCGCAGGCGCTTTTGGTGATCGTAGATATGCGAGGTGACGATGAGCTCGTCCGCCCCGGTGCGCGCGGCAAACTCGGCGATGCCGGCGCGCACCGTATCCGCCGCGCCCGCCACCGAGCAGGAAAGGATCGAATCAAGCACGCGCAGCTCGGCGGGTCCGAGCGATGCGGTGAAATTCTCCACCGGCGGCGGCAGCGGCCCCGGATCGCCGCGCCGGAGATTGAGGAAACTCTGCTGCGAGGAGGAGCGTAGATATTCCGCTTCCTCGTCGCTGTCGGCGGCGAAGACATTGAAGCCGGCCATCACATAGGGTTCGGCCAGTTGCTCCGAGGGTTTGAACTCGGCGCGGTAAATCTCGATCGCCTGCATCAGCGCCGCCGGGGCGAAGTGCGAGGCGAAGGCATAGGGCAGGCCGAGCATGGCGGCGAGCTGGGCGCCAAAGAGGCTGGAGCCGAGAATATAGAGCGGCACGCCGAGCCCGGCGCCGGGCACCGCCTGAACGAATTGGCCGGGCTCGGGGCTGCGGAAATAGGATTGCAGCTCCAGCACGTCGCGCGGAAAGCCGTCCGGGTCGCTCATCAGCGTGCGGCGGAGCGCTTGGGCGGTACGCTGATCGGTGCCGGGCGCGCGGCCCAATCCGAGATCGATGCGCCCGGGATAAAGCGCCTCCAGGGTGCCGAACTGCTCGGCCACCATCAGCGGCGCATGGTTGGGCAGCATGATGCCGCCGGCGCCGACCCGGATCCTCGAGGTGCCGCCGGCGACATGGCCGATCACCACCGACGTCGCCGCGCTGGCAATGCCGGTCATATTGTGATGCTCGGCCAGCCAATAGCGCGTGAAGCCCCATTCCTCCGCGTGGCGCGCGAGGTCGAGGGTGTTGGCGAAAGCGTCGGCGGCCTTACCGCCTTCGATGATGGGCGACAGGTCGAGGACCGAGAGCGGAATCATGCGCCGCATACTGCGCGCCGCTCCCGCCCGCGCCAAGCGGAAATTACCGGCGGCGAGTTACCAGCCGTTCCAGTGCAGCACCTCGTCGAGCGGGCGCCGCTTGGCGGGCTTGAAATCGGTCCCGAGCGTATAGGCGACCGGCAGCAGACCGGCCTGTTTGACGTCGTCGGGGATGCCGAGCAGTTCTGCTGTCTCTTGGGCGCAATTGAGATGGAGCGTGGTGTAGGCCGAGCCCAGGCCGCGCGCCCGCAAGGCGAGTTGAAAACTCCACACCGAGGGCAGGATCGAGCCCATCAGGCTCGGCCACCAAAGTTCCGGATTCTCCGACGGATCGGCGTGCAATTCGATGCAGGGCAGGACATGCACCGGTGCTTCCTCGAGATGCTCGAAGAGATAGAGCGCGGATTCATAAACCCGCACGGTGCCGTCATCGCCGGCCTCCCGGGCTTCCTGGATGCCGTCCTGGAGATAGGTATCGGCGCCTTTGCGGTAGAGATCGGCGAGAGCGCGGCGCTTGTCTTGGTCGGTCACTACGATCCAGCGCCAGCCCTGCCGGTTGGAGCCCGACGGCGCCTGCAGGGAAATCTCCAGGCATTCGCGGATGACGCTTTCCGGCACCGGGCGCGTGAGGTCGAGGCGCTTGCGCACGGCGCGGGTGGTGGTGAGCAGCGCGTCGGTTACCGCAAGATCGTAGACGTTCATGAATTCTCTCCCCTGTTTGACTGGCGCTCAGGGTAGGGGAGATCGCGGAGGACGTATAGCTTGGCGGTTAGTGGTGCATGAGCGCGCGGACATGGGCCGCGCCCGACTGCGCCACCGCCGACGGGTTGTAGCCGCCCTCCAAAACAGAGACCAGCCGGCCGCCGCAGCTGGAATCGGCGACCGCCATCAGTTGCTCGGTGAGCCAGGTGAAATCGCTCGGCGCGAGTTTCTGATCGGCCAGCGGGTCGCTCAGATGGGCGTCGAAGCCGGCCGACAGCAGGATCAGTTCGGGGCGGAAGTCCTTGAGGCGCGGCACGATGCCGGTTTCGAACGTGTTGCGGAATTGCGCCGCCGGCGCGTTACGCAGGATCGGCACATTGACGATATTTCCGGCGCCGGTTTCATTTCTGGCGCCGGACATCGGAAAGATCATCGCCTGGTGGATCGACGCCACCATCACGTCCGGGTCGGCGCGATAGACGGTTTGCGTGCCGTTGCCGTGATGGACGTCGAAATCGACCACCGCGACGCGCCTCAGCCCATGCTGTTTTCGCGCCTGCTCGACGCCGATGGCGACATTGTTGAACACGCAAAATCCCATGGTGCTGGCCGGTGTCGCGTGGTGACCCGGCGGCCGCACGGCGCAGAACGCGTTCCTCGCCTCGCCGGCGATGACGGCATCGACCGCCGCGCAAATGGCGCCGGCGGCGCGCATGAAGGCCGAGGTCGAGGACCGGGCGACGATCGTATCCGGCGCGATATGCGCGGGCTCGGTGGATTTGACGGCGTCGAACACCTTGGCGATATAACGCGCCGCATGAACCCGCGAGATTTGCCCGCGCTCGGCGGCGGGCGCCTGGCGGCGGTCGAGCGCGTCGAACTCGGCATCGTCGAGGCGCGTTAGCAGCGCGCGGAGACGCGCCGCGGATTCGGGGTGGCTGTAACCCGTGTCATGGGCCAAGCAGTCAGCATGAGAATAGAGAATGGTCGTCATTGTGTCGTACTCATGGGGGTGTCGTGCTCATGGGGGTGTCGTGCTCATCGGGCTTTCGGTTTTTCGCCTTTCGGCAGACACCAGGGGCGCGCGCGCTTGTCGCCATTGCGGCAGAACGCGCACTGCATTTTCAGCATGTTCATTTGGACCCGGATATCCGCCTCACAGACCACCATGAAGGGGTCGCGGTCTTGTTCCTTGAGGCTGAGGGTTGAGATCGGCGCGCCGATCAGGGGCGGATCCTTGAACCCGAGACCGCGCAGCAGGCGGACGGTGGCGGGGTGCACGGAATGGGAATAGATAGTGGCGATCTTGCGGCGGGGCGCGGACACCAGATCGCTCATCGCCTGGGCGACCAAGAGGCCGGCCAAGCCGCGGCGGCGCAAATTCTGGTCGACGATAACCGAATCGAGCTTCAGCGCCTGGCTGTCCGGGTCCGATTCCGATGGGTAGAGGTGAAAGTCCGCAGTCGCGCACAGCGTATCGCATCCCCATAGAGCGACGAGAACCTGCTCATACGCCGCCTTGTTCGACTCCCTGACCTTGGCGTCGAAGGCGGTTTGGATCGGGCCGATTTCTTCCGACGTCGCGTGATGCGAGGCGAAGTCGCGAAAGACGTCTTCGGAAGTCTCGGCAATGTTAAGTCCGGGCCGGGCCATGGTGACAACAGTTGAGCGTTGAATTCATTAAAGGAGTTAACGCAGGTTAGCGGGCGCCGGTTAAGCAGAGGTGAAGCGCGGCGCGGGAAATTAATCCCGATTGCCGTTTTTGGCGCCGGGACGGGAGATGAATTCGACGCCCGGGTCGTCGAGCTTGCCATAGCCGTCCCACACGCGGAATCCGAGCAGGGCAAGAAGCTGCGGCGAGGCGTTGGCGACGATCCCCTCGGCGGCGCCGAGGGTGTAATTCTCCATCGGCCGGAATTGCGGGCCGCAATAGACGTTTATGATGCCGATGCGCGCCTCCTCGGTGCGGTTGGCGCCGGTTGCGTGCCGCAACCGGCTGTCGAATATGAGCGCCGAGCCGGCTTTGCCTTCGCCGGCCTCGGTCTCCATTGCATAGGGCACCGCCGGGTCGGGCTGCTCGCCGCTCAGATGGCTGCCGGGGACGAGACGGGTCGCGCCATTGTCGGCGCTGAAATCGCTCACCATCCACATTACGCTGAGCGCCGCGGCGGGGGCGATCGGCTTGTCGCGTCCGCCCGTATCGGCGCGGTGGGTGAAGCGCCGCATCTCGCCGGCGCGCATATCCGGCGGCCGGTCGCGCGGCGTCGGCGGCGGCAGCCACCATTGATCGCTATGAAGCGGCATCGCCGCCCCGCCCGGCTTGCACAGGATCGCATCCGAGGCCGAGAGCAGAAACTCCGGCCCGAGCACATGGCCCACCATGTCGAGGATCGCCGGATGCTGCACGAGATCGAGGAACACCTGGCCCTTATTGATCATCATGTAGACATATTGGTTGATCGTCTCGCCCTGGGCGTGGTCGTACAGCGCACGGGCTTCCTCTTCAGCGGCGAGCTCGGGCAGGCGCACCTGCATCTCGGCGACGGCCTCGCCGTCGAGCAGGCCGGTCAGAATGGTGTAGCCATGGCGCGCCAAATCGCTTTTGGCTTGGGCGAGGTCGCTTGTCGGCCGGGGCAGGGGCGCTGTCATGGGTCTTTTCTAACCGATTCCTGCGGCGCTCTGAAGCCCGCCTACTTTCGCTCGCCGGGGGCGGCGGTTATCATGAGGCAGCAGGTTCGGCATTTTATCAGCGAGGAGACGCCATGAGTTCGAAGACCACCGCCACCAAAGAGAATGCGCTCAGCAAACAGGAAGTCGACGAGCGCCTCGGCGCCACGGCGCTCGCCCGCATGGCGACCTACCGCCCGGATGGGATGATCCATCTGACGCCGATTTGGTATCACTGGAATGGCGAGCTGTTTCACCTCACCTTGGGGGCGGGCCGGATTCATCTGAAAAACCTTGCCGCAGACAACCGCGTCTCCCTGGTGATCGATGAGGATCCGCGGCTGGAAAAAGGCATCGCGGCGGGCGCCTGGGCGATCATGTGCCGCGGCACCGCCGAATTGTCCCAGGACGAAGATTTGATCCGCGACGTGACCCATAAGGTGATCGGCATGGCGCTCGGCAAGGAGGACGCGGATGCCTATACCGAGCCGGTGATGGCCGAAGGCCGCACCATCGTCACCATCACGCCCCGGGAATGGACGACCTGGGACTATAACAAGGGCGACGATTAGAGACTGTTTCGCATGGTCGCCGTTTCCGGGAAAGAAAATATTTAGTTGCCGGAGCGATAATCGCCACCAGTTATTTGGTGCGGCGTTGCGCTTTGGCGCGCCGTGCCGCGAATATTGGGTTGGGATTGTATATGGTGGGAATTCATCGAACTGCTGCGAGGCTGCTCGGCCTCGCCCCGAGCAAGGCGCCGCGTGTCTGTCGTTTCGCGCCGATAGTGCTTCTTGCCGGTCTGATCGCGTTCTCGGGCGGTGCGAAGGCGGCGGACGAGATCAGCTATTGTTTTAACGACTGGCCGCCCTACGCCCATATGGACGGAGCCACGGCGCGAGGCATTTCGGTCGAGATATTGGCCGAGGCGACGCGCCGGTCGGGCCGGGACGCGCGCTTCGTCGAACTGCCATGGAACCGCTGCCTGGAATCGGTGCGCTCGGGCGAGATCGACGCGGTGATCGATGCCGCCCACCGCGAGGAATATATCCAGGGTCCGGCCAGCTTCTCCGCCTATTCGAATCATTTCTGGGTGCGTGAGGACGATCCGGCGCAGGTTTATGACGATACGATGCTGATCGGCCGCACCCTCGGTCTGGTCGAAGGCTATGTCTATCCGGAGACGCTGATCGCCGAGGCGAATCGGGCCGGTGTCACGATCGATTATGCCGTCGATGACGGCAACAATATGGAAAAGCTCGCCAGGGGGAGGGTCGAAGTCATCGTCGCCGATCTGTTCAGCTCCCTGCACACCGTGCGCGAAAAGGGCTTGGCGGTGCGCCAGCTCTTGCCGGCGCATTCGGCGGATCTGCTCTATCCCTCCTTCGGGCCCGAACGCGGCGACAAACAGCGCCGGATCAATGAGGCGCTGGAGGAAATGCTGCGCGACGGCTTTGTCGACAATTTGTATCGCCGCTATTTCGGTATCGGCTTCCGCGAGGCGATGCCCCAACAGGAATGACGACGCGGCAAGCGATGACGCATTCGTCCAAAGAGGGTGGGCCCGGTGATCCCCGCGGTGGCGGCGTCATCGAGCGCTGGTTGTCGCGCCCCCGCATCATCTGGCTGATCGTTCCGGCCGTCCTGCTGATCGGGCTGGTGGGCCCGTTTATCGGTTCGTCCTATTACATCCTCAAATTCGAGCGCGAGGCCCTCGAATCGGCCTTTCGCGCCGAAACCGAGCAGATGATCAATGTCATCGCGCAGGGGATGGAGGTGCCGGTGTGGAACCTGATCCCCGATTCCGGCCGCCTGCTTCTCGATTCCGTCATGGAGGATGAGCGCATTCACGCCATCACCGTTACGTCGGTGGACCAGGGCGAATTTCTCGCGGCCCGGCGCGATGCCGGTTTGCCGGAAAGCGCCGAGGTGCAAACCCTAACGCGCGATATCGTCCATGAGAATCATCGGATCGGCGTCGTGACGCTGGAGATCGATACCAGCCAAATGTACGAGGAATATGATTTTCACAGCACGCAAATCTACCTCGCCAACGGCGTGCAACTGGCTTTCGGTATCGCCGCCCTCATCCTGGTCATTTGGACGCTGTCCCGGCTGCAACGCACTCGGGCGCTGCGCCGGGCCTACGAAGCGCTGCAATTTGAGATAGCCGAGCGCGCCCGCGCCGAGGAGGCGCTGCAGGCCAGCGAAGCGCGCCTGCTCGAGGCGCAACGATTGGCCGATCTCGGCCATTGGACGTGGCATATCCAGGAAGACAAAACCTATTGGTCGGATGAGCATCATAGAATTTTCGGACTGCCGCCGAACCCGGGTCCGATCGATGCCGACGCCTTTTTCGCCCAGGTCGACGCACCGGACCGGGAGAGAATATATGCCGCAGTCGACCGGTGCCTCGCGACCGGCGAGCCTTATGAGCTCGAATATAATATCACCCGCCCGGACGGCGAGCGCCGCGCGGTGCTGACCCGCGCCGAGCTTGCCCGTGACGATGCCGGCAAGCCGGCCCGCCTGATCGGCATGATGCAGGACATAACCGAGCGCAAGCGTTCGGAGCAGGCGTTGGCGGTGAGCGAACGGCTGCACCGCAGCATTCTCGACAATATGATCGACACCTTCTACCGCACCGACCGGGAGGGCCGCATCATCATGGCATCGCCCGCCGCCACGCAGTTGCTCGGTTACGCGGTCGACGAATTGATCGGCCGGTCGATGGTCGATTTCTACAAGGATCCGGCCGACCGCGACGCGTTTCTCGAAGAGTTGCGCAACAAGGGCGGCCAGCTTGTCGGCTTTGAAGCGCAGTTGGTGCGCAAGGATGGCGACATTATATGGGTATCGACCAATGCCCGAATATGGACCGGAGCCACCGGCGATGTGATGGGGGTGGAGGGCAACGCCCGGGATATGACCGAACAACGCCGGATCGCCGAGCAATTGCGTCAGGCGCAGAAAATGGAAGCGGTGGGTCAGCTCACCGGCGGGGTGGCGCATGATTTCAACAATATTCTCGCCGTCATCGTCGGCAATGCGGAACTGCTTGGGGCGGACGTCGAGGGCAGCGATCCGAAACTGCAATCGATCCTGCGCGCCGCGCTGCGCGGCGCCGATCTCACCCAGCGCCTGCTCGCCTTCTCGCGCCGTCAGACCTTGCAACCCCAATCGCTCGATCTGGCAAACATGGTCGCCGGCATGTCCGACATGCTCGACCGCACGCTGGGCGAATCCATCAAGATCGAGACGGTCATGGCGCCCGATTTGTGGCCCTGCTTGTGCGATCCGGGACAGGTCGAGAATGCCCTCCTCAATCTCGCGATCAATGCGCGCGACGCCATGGCGGACGGCGGAACGTTGAGAATCGAAGCGCGGAATCATCGGATGGAGGTGGAAGACGTGGAGGATGAGAGCGAACCTTCCGAGACCGAAGTGGGAGATTTCGTCGAACTGGCGGTGAGCGATACGGGCAGCGGCATGCTGCCGGAAATTCTCGAACGCGCCATGGAGCCGTTTTTCACCACCAAGGATGTCGGCGAGGGCAGCGGCCTCGGCCTATCGATGGTTTATGGCTTCGCGCGGCAATCGGGCGGGCAGTTGCGGATCGAAAGCGAAACCGGCCGGGGCACCGCGGTCCGGCTGTTCCTGCCGCGCGCCGTCGAGGGAGACTATTGAATGGCGCTGGAACTTTGGCTCGCCTTCGTCCTCGCAAGTCTGATCGTCCTCGCGATTCCGGGGCCGACGGTCATGCTGGTGGTGAGCTATGGGCTGGCGCGCGGGCGGACCAGCGGGTGGGCGACCGTGCCCGGCGTCGCCCTCGGCGATCTCACCGCGATGACCGCCTCGCTCGCCGGTGCCGGCGCTTTGCTCGCCGCCTCGGCGACGCTCTTCACGGTGCTCAAGATGATCGGCGCGGCCTATCTCATCTGGCTCGGCATCCAATTGTGGCGCGCCAAGCCGGCGATCGGCGATTTGGCGAATGTGAAGAGCGCCCGGGTGCCGGGCTGGCGAATGTTCCGCAACTCCTATGTGGTGACCGCGCTCAATCCCAAGAGCATTCTCTTTTTCGTCACCTTCGTGCCGCAATTCGTCGATCCGGCGCGCCCCTTGATGACCCAGTTCGTCATTCTCGTCGCGACCTTCGTCTCCCTGGCGGCGGCCAACGTCCTCCTGTGGGCGGTGTTGGCCGGTGAGGTGAACGCCCGGCTCAGGCGCCCTTCCGCCATACGCCTGGTCAACCGCATCGGCGGCACCTGCCTGATCGCCGGCGGCATCGTGGCGGCGACCTTGCGGCGCGCTTAAGTTGGCGAGGCGAATATCCCGCCGATCACCGCCATATAGGCGTCCAGCATTCTCTTGCGGGTGAACAGCTCCTGAGCCCGGGCGCGGCCGCGCGCGCCGGCTTCAGCGCGGGCTTTTGGGTCCCCGGCCCAGGCCGAAATGGCGTCGGCCAGGGCGCGGGCGAGGGCTTCGTCATCCGCGCTATCGCTCAGCAGAGTGCCGCAATCGCCGAGCGCTTCCGAGGTGCCGCCGGCCGGCGTGGCGATGACCGGCACGCCCTTGGCCATGGCCTCGATCACACTGCTGGGCATGCCCTCGATCCGTGACAGCAGGATGAAAATATCCGCGGCGTCGAGCCATTCGGCGACATCCGGGATATGACCCAGCAGATAGACATGCATATCGAAGCCGAATTCGGCGATTTGCTGCTCGAGACGTGCCCGCCCAGCGCCACCGCCGGCCCAGGCGAATTTGATGTGATTGAACAGAGGCTGACCTTCGAGGTGGCGCAGCGCCTGAATCTGTTGGCCATGGCGCTTGATCGGACCGAAGTTCGCCGCGGTGAAACAGAGGATGTCGTTCTCCGCGAGGCCCATGATGTGGCGCCGGAGCCGCCGCGCCGCCGCGTCCGGCGGGGCAAAAAAATTGTCCGCAGCGCTGTTGTGGATGACGCTGCCGAAATCCTCCGGCAAGGCGAGCCGGTGCTGGAGGAAGTCGAGATTTTGCCGGCTTTTGGCGATGACCGCGCGGGCCGCCAGATAGTTGCGCTTCAAGGCGGCGCGCTCCTCGTCATTGCCGCCGAAGTAATTTTCCGCCAGCAACCCTTCGCTGATCACATAGGGAATGGCGAGCTTGCGGGCTGCCTGGACGGCGCCGTAGCTGCCGGCCGGGATGCCATTGGCGAAAAAAATCAGATCGGGCCGGACATCGCGAAAAATTCCGGTCGGCGTCTCATGGTCGTTGATGAAGGCGGCCATGTCCTCCTCCGGCGCGCGGGGAAACCAGTGATAGGTGACGCCGAGCGAGGTCAGGCGGCGCTGATACTCGGTATCCTCGCGCCGTTGGGCGCAGAAGGTTGCATAGCCGCGGCGGACCGATTCCTCCAACAGAGCGGCCATGCTGATGCCGACGCCGCACTGGCTGTGGCTGTCGGTATAAAAAAGAATGCGCTTCGTCATGGGGTCCGGGCGGAAGCGGGTGATTGATCTCAGGTCGTTTTGAAACCCTAATCCACCTGGAACAAAAGTGAGAGTCCTCGTCCGACAGAGAATTCGAGATTGCCGCGATTTGAGGCTATCGGAGGGCGCCCAATCGCGCGGCGGCTCGGGTCAAAAACCCGCCGGATCGCGCCCGGAGAGCCGCGCCTCGGCGGCGCGCAAATGCAAGGTCGCAAATTCTCCCAGGCACGGGCCGACATGGAGCCAGATCGGCTCGCCGTCGGCGCCATATTGGCGCAGGCGAATATAGTCGCGCAGCAGCTTTTCGCCGCAGCTGTAGCACTGGGCGCCGACGGGCCGCTCGGGCGCGAATCTTTTTCGCATCCGCCGCAGTCCCGCTTCGATCGCCATAATCGTGTTGTTCGCACTATGAGAGGCGATGGCCTGGTCGTCACACATGGTGGTTCCCCCTATGAACGCTAGGTCACAGGGTTCTCCAACGGGCCAGGCAATGCGAAGCGTTACGCGCTTCCAACCTTTTTAATGAAGGGCGCGGAGGCTCAGGCGGTGCGGCGGGACCAGTCCACGATGCCGAGCCAGGCGGCGCCGCCGCTTTCCGAATCGACCACAGGCACGGCGGCGACCCGGTAGTGAATGCGCTGGCCCGCCCGCGCAATGGCGCCCTGGCCGGATTGCGGGCCGGATTCGGCGATCAGGTTCTGGCCGAGGGTGGAGAGCTTCTGCATGACGGCGGCGGCAATGCCGGGCTCGTCGCTCGGCGCGCGGTAGCATTCGCCGAGCCGGTTGACGAGATTGGCGCCGACTTCCGCGACCTGCACGGTGCGCCGTTTGCTGTCCAGATTGCCATGGACGCAAAATTCGCGCTCGCCATTGAGACGTTGCAGGAGGCTGTCCACGGTGACGGATTTCTCGCCGCCGCCAAGGCTCAGCCAGAGGTCGGTCAGCACATCTGTCTTACGAGATTTTTTCTCTGTATTTACAGGCCTTTTGGCCATCCGTAGATTTCCTTTTTGGTGGTTCTACCGGTTCCTGGCGGGCGTATCGCGCCGCGTGACGAAACTTATGTAAACAACCGTTACATGGAATGTAACAGAAATCCGGCATGTAAACAACAGATACATTTGTGCCCATTCAACGCCTGCCGACTTCTTATTGGCGGCAAATTTGGCACTGGCGCGGGCCGGGGCGGGCGGACATAATCCGCCCGCCCGATGCCAAATTCGATTCCTCCGACGCTACACATATTAATGCCGCGCCACCGGCGCCACCGGCACCTGCGCGGCTTGATGCCGCGCCATTGGCGCGTTCCCGGCTGGCGGTAATGGAAGGCGGTTCCGTTCTTTGGGGTGCCGGCGCCGCCATTTCATGGGGCTTCGCCGATTTTATCGCCCGATTCACCGGCCGGTCGGTCGGCGTGGCGGCGGCATTTCTCGCGGTTTCGGTCGTTGGGCTGGGCGCGCTCCTGCTCTTCATGTGGCTGCGCGGCGATACCATGCTGTGGCACAATCCGGACGCCACCGGAACGCTCGGCCTCGGGCTGCTGGTGTTGTGCGGGGTATCCGCGGCGTTCGCGACGATATTCCTTTACGAGGCACTGACCAAAGGTCCGGTCTCGCTCTCTTCGCCGGTGGTATCGAGCTATCCCGCAATCGCGATGCCGATTTCCATCGCCTTCGGCGCGAGCCCCCATTGGTGGCACTGGCTCGCCATGGTGATAACCCTGGGCGGCATCTGGTTGGTCGCCCTGGTGGTTTCCTCGGGCAGTGATTGGCGCCAACAATATGACCGCACGGTGATCCGCCGCGCGATCCTGCTGTCGATCGGCGGCGCACTAGGATTCGCGGTCACGCTGCTCGCCGCCGACAAAGCGATAGAAATCTACGGCCCGTGGCAGACCATGGTCGCGACCCGCATCGTTGGCGCTATTATGTTTATTTGCTGGTTCATGCTGCGCCGCGAGGCGCCACGATTCTATCCGCGACTTTGGCCGATCCTGATCGCCCTCAGCATTCTAGATACAATGGGCTATCTCGGGGTGTATCTCGGCCTCGGATACGTCAATGGCGAATTCGCCATTATCGCCAGTTCGGCCTATTCCGTCGTCGCCGTCATTCTCGCCCGAATATTCCTGCGCGAGCCGGTTAACCTAGCGCAATGGGGCGGCGTCGCTCTCGTCGTGGGCGGAATCGCGCTTCTAAGCCTTTGATTCCGGGGGCTACAGCGCCGCGCCGTGGGTCCGGCCGTTTTAGCCGTACAAAATTCACTAGTTTTTAAGCAACTATTCTTATCTTGGGCAGGTTCGATGCACCGGCGTTCGTTGCGGGGGCAGCGTAGGAATTTAACGGTAGGCCTTAATATTCAGTTCGGTTGGAGCGAAAAAATGAAAACTCCCAAGATTAACCTTAACTTCAAAATGAACATCGGAGGGCGCTTGGCGCTCGGGTTCCTGGCGATCTCCATCGTGCTCGCCGCGGCCGTCGGCATCACCCTGTTCAAAACGGAAAACATTAACACCAACATGATCCGCATCGCCGAGCTTCGCGTGCCGACAGCGGAAGCGAGCGCCGGAATGGTCGACGATATTCATGCCTCGCTCGCCAGCCTGCGCGGCTGGATGTTGACCGGCAATGAGGATTTCCGCATCGAACGCGCCGCCGTGTGGCGTGATATCGCCAAGCGGCGGGCGGAATTGGACGAACTGTCGTCGCATTGGACCAACCCGGAAAATGTGAAGAAATGGGCCGAATTCAAGGTTACCTTGGACCAGTTCGAGATCGCTCAGCAGAGCGTCGAGGACATTTCCAACACGCCGGAGGAGCACCCGGCAACGCTGATGCTGGTGACCGAGGCCGCGCCCCGCGCCGCCATCATGGTCGGTGCGATCACGGCGATGATCGACAATGAGGCCGAGGTTTCCATGACCCCGGCCACCATGAATCAGCGCCGCGCCCTGCTCGGCACCATGGCGGACGTGCGCGGCACGCTCGGCCTCGGCCTGGCGAATATCCGCGCCTATCTGCTGACCGGCGAGGTGAAATTCAAGAATAATTTCGACAAGCTGTGGGCCAAGAACGAGCGGCGCTTCGCCGATCTCGGCGGGCAGTCCCAGCTCTTCTCCGCCGTGCAAGCCGAGAACTTTCAAAAGCTCTCCGAAGCGCGGGTGGAATTCGCGCCGCTGCCGCCGCAAATGTTCGAAATTCGCGGCTCCAAGCAATGGAACATGGCCAACTTCACCCTGGTGACGGAGGCGGCGCCGCGCGCCGGCAAGCTGCTCACCACCCTGTTGGGCCCGAAAGATGCCCAGGGCGATCGCGCCGGCGGCATGGTCGACAATCAAAAGCATTTGCTCGATACCGATTCCGCCGAGGCCGAGGCCGACGTCAAGCAGCTCGAAATTATCGAGTGGATTCTGCTCGCCGCGGGCCTGGCCATCGCTTTTGTCGTCGCTTTCCTGACCAGCCGTGCCATCGTCAAGCCGATCGCCGGAATGACGGCGGCGATGGGTGTGCTCGCCGATGGCGATAACAGCATCGAGGTGCCGGCGCTCGACCGCAAGGACGAGATCGGCCAGATGGCGGCCGCGGTTCAGGTGTTCAAGGAGAACGGCCTGGAGAAAGCGCGCCTCGCCGCCGAGCAGGAAGCCGAGACCAAGAAGCGCGAGGAGCGCACCCAGCGCATGGATGAGCTGTGCAAGACTTTCGACAGCAATATTTCCGAAGTGGTGGAAGCGGTGTCCTCGGCCTCTACCCAGTCCGAAACCACTGCGCAATCCATGGCGGCGACGGCTGAAGAGACCAGCCAGCAAAGCGCCGCGGTGGCGTCGGCCTCGGACGAGGCAACCGCCAATGTGCAGACCGTGGCGAGCGCCGCCGAGGAGCTTGCCTCCTCGATCACGGAGATCGCCCGCCAGGTGGACGATTCGACGCGCAACGCGCAAAACGCCGTGGCCGAAGCGGAGAAGACCAACGACACGGTCAAGAGCCTCTCCGAAGCGGGCCAGAAGATCGGCGAGGTTGTGCAGCTGATCAACGACATCGCCAGCCAGACCAACCTGCTGGCGCTCAACGCCACGATCGAGGCGGCGCGTGCCGGCGAGGCGGGCAAGGGCTTCGCGGTGGTCGCCTCCGAGGTCAAGAGCCTGGCCAATCAGACGGCCAAGGCGACCGACGAGATCGGCTCGCAGATCTCCACCCTGCAGGGTGCCACCGACGACGCGGTAACGGCGATCGAGGGGATCGGCACGATGATCTCCGAGATCAGCGAGATTTCCACGACCGTCGCCGCGGCGGTCGAGGAACAGCGCGCCGCGACCGGCGAGATCTCGCGCAATGTCCAGCAGGCCGCCGTCGGCACCCAGGAGGTTTCCTCCAACATCACCGGCGTCAACGATGCGGCGCGGGAGACAGGCTCCGCGGCGGAGCAGATGAAGTCCGCTGCGGGTCAATTGTCGCAGCAGTCCGGTGTTCTCCGCCAAGAGGTCGAGAAATTCCTCAAGGACATTCGCGCGGCGTAATCACCGCAACGCAAAGCACCAAGGAACAGACCCCCCCGGGCATCGCGCCCGGGGGGTTTTTCTTTGTGCCTCAGAGGATGACAAAGCGGTGCGGCCCCGTTTAATCTAGGCGCCGGCGCGGGGACCCTTTGCGGGAGCACGGAGATGCCGGCGAATCGATTCAAGATCGACGACACTATGCTGAATGAGGTGGCGCAAACCCGCGCCGGCCTGCTCGAATCCAGGCATTTACCCGGCTGGTTCTACACCTCGCCGGAGCTGTTCCAGCACGAGATCGACACCATCTTCATGAAGGAGTGGATCTGCGTCGGGCGCGTCGAGGAGTTCGCCAATCCGGGCGATTACCAGGCGATCCGCATCGCCGGCGAGCCGCTGCTGATCTGCCGCGACAATTCCGGCAAGATGAGTGCGTTCCGCAATCTCTGCGTCCACCGCGGCGTCGAGGTGGCGACCGGCCAGGGCAACCTCTCAAAGTTCACCTGCCCCTATCATGCCTGGGTCTATGATTTGGAAGGCAAGCTCCTTGGCGCGCCGCATACCAAGGAATTGCAGGCCTTCGACATCGCCTCCTGCGAACTGCCGGGCGTGCATATCGACGAATGGGGCGGCTATCTGTTCGTCAACTTCGATCCGGACTGCCAGAGCCTGGCCGATTATCTCGACGAAGACGATATCCGCGACTTCGCCGCCTTTTTGCAGCCGGAGAATACGCGCGTGTCGCACAAGTTCGTGGTCGATGTGCCGTGCAATTGGAAATTCGTGCCCGAAAACCTGATGGACATGTATCACGTCGGCGTGATTCACAAGGAATCCTTCGGCGGCCATTTCCCGGTCTCGAACTTCCGCTTCAATCTCAAGAAGCACGGCTACAACGCGGCCTATGAGAGCTACACCATGGCGCCCAAGGGGGTGACTCTGTTCGGCACCATGCCCTGGCTGCGCGGCAAGGTGGAGGAGCGCTTCGCCTGCACCACATGGGTGCGCCCGACGATGAATATCTTCGGCCGCCACGATCTCATTCAGCCCTGGGTCGCGCATCCCTTGGATGTCGGCACGACGCGCGTGACGATCTACACCCAATTGCCGGCGGAATATTTCGACACTGCCGGGTTCGAGGAGAAGAACCAGATCTATGGCGATTTCATCGAGCTCGTCGCGACCGAGGATCTGGCGATGCTCGAATCGCTGCAAAACGGCGTCGGCTCGCGCGGCTTCGAGCCGGGCCCGACGGTAAAGCTCGAGCGCGCCATTCATCACCTGCTCAATTATTATCTCGACCGTCTGTTGCAGAATGACGACACGGCGCGCGCCCGGCGCCATGACGATGGCCGGGACGCGCTCGAAGAAGCCAAGGCGACGCATGGCGAGGCGCGCGACGCCGGCTATTCCAAATCCTTCCAGGCAGCCGAATAAGGAGAACGCGATGACCGATCACAGCGATTTGACGGCTCTGTTCCGCGCCAATTTCGAGCTTTGCGAGGTCGGCCCCGGCCAAACCGTGGTTGTGCTTTCCGAGGGCGACATCCTGCCGGACTACCGCGCCGCTTCCCTCAGCGCGCTGTCGGCGCTCGGCGCCGATGTGGTGGACCTCAACCTCGCGTCCGACGACGCCAAGGACGCCAGCCACCGCATCGCCAATCTCGGCGACAACCCGCTGACGCACAATGCCGAGGCCATGCAGATATGCCTCGATGCGGACATGGTGGTCGATCACATGCTGCTGCTGTTCAGCCATGAGCAGGTCGCCATGCAAAAAGCCGGCACGCGCATTCTGCTCGTCGTCGAGCCGGTGGAAATTCTGCAGCGGCTGTTTCCGGACGCCAAATTGCGCAGCCGGGTCGAGGCCGCGGAGGAGAAGTTTTCGGCGGCGAAATCGCTGCGCTTTACCAACGAGCTCGGCAGCGACGTGACCTACCGTTTGGACGGCAAGGACATTCTCACGGAATATGGCTATACCTCCAAGCCCGGCCGCTGGGACCATTGGCCGGGCGGTTTTATCGCTTCGCTTGCGGCCAAGAACGGCGTCGATGGGCGGGTGGTCATGGCGCCCAAGGACATCATCTTCCCGCTCAAATGCTATGTCGAGGAGCCGATGGAATTTGTCATCGACGGCGGCTGGGTGAAGGAGGTCAATGGCGGCAAGCAGGCGGCCGAGCTGCAGGAATTCATCGGCGGTTATGACGATCCGCGCGCCTATGCGGTCTCCCATATCGGTTGGGGCCTGAATGAGAAGTGCGTGTGGCAACCGGATCTGCCCGGCATCGGCATGGATGGCCGCGCCCATTACGGCAATGTGCTGTTCTCGCTCGGCCCGGACACGGAGTTCGGCGGCGACAACGACACCGCGTGTCATCTCGACCTGCCGATGGCCAATTGCAATCTCTGGCTCGACGACGAGTTGATCGTCGAGGCCGGCGAAGTCGTGCCGGCGGAGCTCAGGCCCTAGGCGCGATTACGCTTTCTCGCGCGTCAGGCGGCGTAGCAGGAAATAGCCGGCGAACAGGATCACCATAGAGGCGGCGACCGACATGGTGCCGATGGTGGTGATCTTCGGCGTATAGGCGACCGTCATCTTGGAGAACAGCCATTCCGGCACGGTGCTGTCGGCGCCGGTGACGAAGGCCGAGAGCGGGAAATTTCCCCAACTGAGGAGAAACGCGAACAGGCCGCCGGAGAAGATGCCGGGGCCGAGCACCGGCAGGGTAACCTCGCGCAACACCTGCCAGCGGCTGGCGCCGAGATCGGCGGCGGCTTCTTCCTGGCTCACGTCGAAGCCGTAGATCTGGATCGAGATGACCAGGGTGACGATCGGGATGATCCACACCAGGTGGCCGAACACCGCGGCTTCCCAGCTCGGCGTCACGCCGACAAAGGTGAACCATTGCAGAAGCGCTAGGCCGAGCACGGCTTGGGGGAAAAAGATCGGAATCAGCAAGACGCGCTGATAGAGCGAACGGCCGCGCCAGTCGAAGCGGGCAAACGCCATGGCGCCCATGAAACCGAGCACGATGGCAATGCCCGCCACCACCGCCGCGACCTGGATCGAGGTGATGTGCAGGTCGGTGGTGATCTGTGCCTCGATGGTATCCTCGTACCATTTCGTGCTGTAGCGCTTGATCGGGAAGCGGAAATAGCGCGCCTTGGTGAACGAGGCGAGCGCCATCGCGACGATCGGCAGATAGATAAAGAAGATGATCGCCAGGCCCCAGCTTGCCAGCGTCCAACGCAGCCAGGGGCGGTAGGTTTTGTTCATTTCGCGCGCCTTCCCAACAGCCGGTCGAGGTCGACGCGCTTGAGCACATAGAGCACCAAAAAGCCGGTGATGACGATGACGATGATCGAGATGGCGGAACCGACGGGCCAGTTCTGCGAGTAGGTGAATTCCTTTTTGATATCGTCGGCCACCACCACGATTTTCTGGCCGCCGAGGATATTGGCCTCCGAAATCGCGCCGAAGGCGAGGATGAAGGTGAGGAGGCCGCCGATCATGAAGCCCGGCATGGCGACGGGCAGCTGAATTTCACGGATCACCGCCCACCAGCTCGCGCCGAGATCGCGCGCCGCATCCATCTGGTCGTTGGGCACCATCGAGAGGCCGAGCACCATGGGAAACAGCATGAACGGCAGATAGACGTAACAGAGGCCCAACAGGATGGTGCCCGGCTCGTACAGCAGCGTGCCGGGATCGAGGCCGAAGAGGAATTTCATCGTGCCGGCCAATATGCCGCCACCCTTGATCAGGATCAGGGTCCAGCCGAACAGGCGGACATTTTCGGAAACGAAGAGCGGCAGAACCATCGCCAGCGTGAAGGGGGTCGCCCACTTGCCGAACACCTTGGCGATGCCGAAGGCGAGCGGATAGCAGGAGAGAAACAATATGGCGACGGTGACGATGCCGAAGCCGAGCGACCACAGGAGGCCGCGGTAATAGGAGCCGTGGAAGATGTAGCGGTAATTGTCGAACGTCCATTCGCCGGTGAACTCGAAGGTCTTTGGCGGAATGAAGCTGAAGGCGAGGACGATGATCAGCGGGCCGACAAAGCCGATCAGCAAAAAAGCAATGACCGGCAACGCGAAGCGCAAGCCGGGATTGTTGCGCAGCGGCGAAAATTTTATCTGGGACAGGTCTGTCATCGCGGCCGGGAAACCGATCTATGACGCGCGGCGGTACTCCCGCGCCCGGCCTTCGCACCTCGCGAAAGCCGGGTCATCGGGAGCATTTTTCTGCGTCCGTGCCGCGTCAAGCGGTCGGGGTTTTAGCCGCGGTTGCGGCGTGCATCCAGATAGATCTCATGCAGCCGGTCATAATCGGGATTGATGTCCATCTGCACCGCATGCCCGAGACGATACTCATATCCCATATGGCCGTAATCGTCGTGCTCGGGATAATAGGAGATCGCCCTCAGCTCATCGTCCGAGAACATGGCGTAGACGTCCGGATCGACCATCTGGCCGACCGGATTGAGCACGCCGCCGGCGGTCGCCACGATGTAGCTGTTTTCCGGCTGCAGGAAGAACTCGAGGAAGTCGAGCGAGGCCGGATGGAGATCCGGATTGTTGACCACGGAGGTCAGCTCGATCCAGTTCACCCCGCCCATGCCGCGCGCCGGGCCGGACTTGGGCATGACATGCACCAGGTTCCAATTGCCGTCGAGGCGGGCGGAGGAGAGCGAATAGGTGCCGGACGAGAAGCCGGCGTCGATTTCGCCGTTGAGCATGGCCAAATTGATCTGCACGAAATCATCGGTGATCAGCACGGCGCCGTCGACGATGCGCCGCGTGGTTTCCTCGAACCGCGCCACTTCCTCTTCGGTTTTCACCTTGAAGGGATCGACGCCCGCGGTCATGCAGAGATGGAAGATGTTCCAATTGTCATAGGCGAGGATGCCGTAGCGGCCCTTCATCGCCGGATCGTTGAACAGGTCCCAGCCGACATCGTTGGCGGTCTGCCACGAGATGACATCGGTGTTGACGCCGAAATCGAAAGTGTCGGCGCGCTGCACGACGCCCAGGAGATGGTTGCCGTCGTCGCTCGTCGCCCAATAGAGCGGCTTGCCGCCGATATCGAACATTTTGTCGAAATAGGGGCGGAAGCGGTCGTACGGAATGTCCTGGATCAGATTGTCCGGCCACAGCACTTGGCGCGCCCAGGGCTGGTTGAGATTGATGATGTCCCAAATCTCGGTTTCGCCGGCGCGCAAGCGGTTGATCGCGTCCGGGTCGGAAATGAGCAGCTCGGGCTTGACCTTGACGCCGGCCTCTTTCTGGAATTTGTCCAACAGGCGCGGATCGGAATAACCGTCCCAGCAAAACAGGTTAAGCTCGTCCGCCGCGCGCGAGGCGCGGGTGTTGACGAAGGGGAAAGCGACGCTCGCCGCGGCCACCGCCGCGGTCGATTTGATAATCTGTCTTCTTGTCGGTTTGATCATGGTCTAGCTCCCTGTGCGTAGTTTGTTCTCGTAGATTATTATTGGGGAAACGCTAGGGCCCAGGCGATGGGGTGTCAACCGGTAAGGGCGCCGGCCGGCGCGGGGGCAAAGGGGTGACGCCGGGCGCTTCGCCGTGAAATAATGAGCGCCTTGTCGAGATTGGAGTGTAGGGCGTTAACATGGACGTTTTGGTGGTTGGAGCGAATGGCAAGACCGGCCGGCTCATTATTCCCCTGTTGCTCGAGGCCGGGCACCGGCCGCGCGCGATGATCCGCGGCGATTCCCAGCGCGAGGACATGCTGGCGCTCGGCGCCGAGCCGGTCATCGGCGATTTGGAGGCGCCCCTGGAGGCGGTGGTGCGCGGCCATGACGCGGTTCTCTTCGGCGCCGGATCGGGCTCGAAAACCGGGCCGGAAAAGACCGTCGATGTCGATCAAATAGGCGCCGTTGCGTTGATGGAAGCCTGTATCGCGGAAAATTGCCGGCGCTTCATCATGCTGAGCTCGATGGCCACCGGCGCGCCGGAGCGCGCACCCGAGAAGCTGCATCATTATCTCGCTTCCAAGGCAATCGCCGACGATCACCTCGCCGCCAGTGCGCTGGACTATACGACGGTCCGCCCGGGCTATCTCTCCGACGATGCCGGCACCGGCCTGATCCGCACCGGCGCCGATCTCGGCCAGGTGGCCGATGGCGGTTTCATCAGCCGTGAGGATACCGCGCGGGTGATGGTCGCCTGCCTCGACCGCCCCAACACCATCGGCGCCTGCTTCGAAATGCTCGCCGGCGACACCCCGATAGACGAGGCGCTGGCGGCGCTTTAGGAACTCTTAGGAGCGCAGTACTTCCCCAGCCCGCGCGCCGGTCAGCTCTCCTTCCTGGTAGACGATCTCGCCATTGACGATGGCGTATTCGACGCCCTTGGAGGGCATGACCATGCGTTTGCCGCCGCCGGGGAGGTCGTTGCGCTTTTCGCCGCGGTTGGTGGAGCCGATGGTCGCGGGGTCGAAGATGGTGACATCGGCGGCGAAGCCTTCTTGCAGGCGGCCGCGGCCTTTGATGCCGAAGAAATCCGCCATATCGGCCAGGCGGCAGGCCAGCGGCCGCCCGCCGAAGCCGAGATGCTGATTGAGCACGGTGCTGGAAAAGCCGAAGGCGCCGGCATCCATCGCCTCGCCAAGGAGGGCGCGGATGCTAGCGGTCTCCTCCGCATTTGCCGCCCGCTCCATCGATTCCGCGCCCATGACATAGTGGCGGAACGGCGTGAGCGGCGCGAGAAAGGCGAGATTGAGCGCCGGACCAAGCCGTTCGGCGGCGGCCATATATTCGGGAAAGCTCTCCCACTCCCAGGAGATGCCCTGTTTCAGCACGTCATAGGGGATGGCTTCGACATTGACGAGATCCTGCATGGCGATATCGCGCGCCGCCTCCTTGCAGGGCGCGAGGCCGACGCCGCAATTGCCCATGACGACACTGGTCACGCCATGCCAGGAGGAGGGGGTGAGCGCGCTGTCCCAGCAGATCTGCGCGTCGTAATGGGTGTGCGGGTCGATGAAGCCCGGCGCCACCACGCAACCGTGCGCATCGATCGCCCGATCGGCGCCGCCATCGACATCGCCGAGGCCGACGATCCGCCCGCCTTCCAGCGCCACATTGCCGCGCCTTGCCGGGGCGCCGGTGCCGTCCACAAGGGTGCCGTTCTTGATCAGGATATCGTAGGTCACGTCTCGTCCGTCATTCGCACTCTATCCCCGAGCCCGGCTAACCTATTCCAACATCGCCGGCGGTTCGTCCTATTTCTTCGACCCCTTGCGGAACGGATCGGCGCCCCAATCGGCATAGACCTCAAGTCCGAGCTCGACATGGTCGAGGCCCATCCATTCCTGGCGGCGTGTCGGGCGGAGCCCGATAGTATGGCGCAGCGCCAGCCAGACGATAGAGCTGGCGATGGTCACGAAGCCGCCGACCGTGAGAACGCCGATCAATTGCGTCACGAAACTCGCCCCGGAATTCGTGATCGGCACGGCCAGCGTTCTCCAAATGCCGCAAATCAGATGCGCGGGTATGGCGCCGACAACATCGTCGATATGCGGTCGTTCGAGGAAGCGAACCCCCAGCACGATAAGGACACCGCCCACCGCGCCGATGAGAAACGCGACGCCGAGGGAAGGCGCGGAGGGTTCCGCGGTAATCGACACCAGGCCGCCGATCGCGCCGTTCAGGGTGAGCGACAGGTCGACCCGGCGGTAGAGAATTTGGGTGAGGGCCATCGCCGCCAACACACCGCCGACCGCCGCCATATTGGTGTTGGCGAAGACATTCGCCATGTCGATCGCGGCATTGGCCGAGCCGAGGGCAAGCACCGAGCCGCCATTGAAGCCGAACCAGCCCATCCACAGGATGAAGGTTCCGAGCGTCGCCAGCGGCAGGCTGTTGCCCGGCAGCGGGTTGATGCGCCCGCTCTTGGCGAACTTGCCGTCGCGCGCGCCGAGGAAGATCGCCCCCATCAGCGCCGCCCAGCCGCCGACCGAGTGAACCACGGTCGAGCCGGCGAAGTCGGAGAAGCCCATTTGGCTGAGCCAGCCGCCACCCCAGATCCACGATCCCTGAATGGGATAGATCAGCAGCGTCAGCACCACGACGAAAGCGAGGAACGGCCACAGCTTGATGCGCTCCGCCACGGTTCCCGAAACGATGGAGGCGGCGGTGGCGACGAACACCACTTGGAAATACCAGTCCGAGGCCGCGGCGTATGCCGTGCTCTCGAAATCCCCGCCGAGCGCCGCCGCGTCGTCGGCCGACCAGAACGGGCTGAACGAGCCGATCACACTGCCGACTTCGGTGTACATCAAATCGTAGCCGATAAAGTAATAGGTAAAGCAGGCGACCGCGTAGAGCGCGACATTCTTGAGACAGATGGTGGCGGTATTCTTGCCGCGCACCAGACCGGATTCGAGCATCGCGAAGCCGGCCGCCATCCACATCACCAGGACGCCGCAGATCAGGAAGGAGAAGGTATTGAAGACAAAGCTCGTCTCGCCGGAAACGGCGGCGGACGCGCTCTCGATCTGACTCATGAAGAGCACGAGGAGCGTGATGAGAAAGAGCGCCGCTGCGCGAATCGCGCGGCCGGAAATCGCTGAACGCTTTGAAAATGATTTATGCATGATTTCAGCTCCCCGAAATCGAGCGAACTTGGTCGAGCCCGTAGACCCAGATCATCCCGTCGCCCTCGCCGCTCTCGCGCGCCGAGCCGGCGATCGCGTCCACCACCGCATCCGCGTCGGCATCCTCGACAATGACCTTTACTTCCATCATCGGCACGAAGGACGGTGCATATTCGATGCCGCGATAGACATCGGTCTCGCCCTTGTGATGACCGATCCCCCTGACTTCGCCATAAGTGAAACTGTCGGCGCCGACTTTCTCCATCGCGTCGCGGACATCGTCCATCACCCAGGGCTTAAAAATAGCGACAACCATTTTCATTGTCTTGCTCCCCCCATTTGCCATCCCGGGGCCGTTTTTCCTGCACGGCTCTTAACCCAGGTTATACCTGCAGCAAATCGCGTCAACATCCATGGCGGGAACGCGAACAACTCCGCTCTCGCGCCGGCCCGGGACGCGGGGTATAAATTCGGCGCCGACAAACACGGAGAGAATTCATGACCGATTACCGGGAGCGGCAGGTGGTGGCGCCTGCGGATTGGGAGCGTTCGAGCGGCGAGACGCGGGCGGTCTTCGATCATATCTTGACCACGCGCAAGCTCGGCTGGATGCCGAATATGTTTGCCGTCATGGGGCAAAGCCCGAAAGCGCTCGAATCCGTGGCGTCGGTCGGCGAGCATGTGCGCTTTCACTCCAAGCTCGATCAGGATCTGCGCGAGATGGTGATTTGCGAGGTCTCCGCCATCCTCAACAATCAGTTCGAGT
>CAZUVO010000016.1:28820-34214 GCA_964623955.1 uncultured Rhizobiaceae bacterium | reverse complement strand
AAGTGGTGCTGCTGCGCGGCAGTTATGGCGATGAGGGCATGTTCGGCCTGGTGGCCAACATCTCGTCGAGCTTCGTTTTCATGTTCGTGCTGTTCGGCGCCTTTCTCATCCGCTCCGGCGCCGGCGCCTTCATCGTCGATCTCGCACGCGCGCTGGCCGGACGGGTAACCGGCGGGCCCGGCCTCGCCGCGGTGATCGCCTCGGCGCTGACCGGCATGGTGTCGGGCTCGGCGGTGGCCAACACGGTCTCGACCGGGGTGATCACGATCCCCCTAATGAAGCGCGCCGGCTTTCCGCCGCGCTTCGCCGCCGGGGTCGAGGCGGCGGCGTCGACCGGCGGCCAGCTCATGCCGCCTGTGATGGGCGCCGGCGCGTTTGTGATGGCGACCTATACCGAGATTTCCTATCTCACCATCATCGCCGTTTCCTTTCTGCCGGCGCTGCTCTATTTCATCGGCATCGCGTGTTATGTGCGCATCCAGGCCAAGAAGTCCGGCCTCCAGGTCAACGCTGCGGAAGCGCCGCGTCTTAGGGATGTGCTGAAGGGCGGTGGACTGCCGTTTCTCATCCCGATTGGTGTGCTGGTCGGCTTTCTCGTCTGGGGCTTTACGCCGAGCTATGCGGCGGGCTTCGCCATCCTCGCGGTGATCGGCGCGTCCTGGCTGACACCGAAACGCATGGGGCCGCGCGCCATTCTCGATGCGCTCGCCTTGGGTGCGCGCAACATGGTCACCACGGCGGTGCTGCTGGTCGCCATCGGCCTGGTGGTCAATGCGGTCGCCACCACCGGCCTCGGCAACAGCTTCGCCCTGATGATCGCCGATTGGTCGGGCGACAGTCTGATCGTCGCGCTCATTCTCGTCGCCATCGCCTCGCTGGTGCTCGGCATGGGCCTGCCGGTGACCGCGTCCTATGTGGTGCTGGCGACTTTGGCGGCGCCGGCGCTCTACGACCTGATCACCCGGGCCGAGCTGATCGATATGCTGGCCTCGGGCGCCCTGCCGGAATCGGCGCGCGCCATCTTCGCCCTCGCCGCGCCGGAAGCCACGCTCGGCGCGCCGATGAGTAGCGGCGAGGCCGGTGCGCTATTGGCACAAATGCCGCCCGAGATAACCGGCATGCTGCGCGAGGCGGCGCTTTCGCCGGCGCTCCTCACCACGGCGCTGTTGTCGGCCCATATGATCGTCTTTTGGCTGAGCCAGGACAGCAATGTGACGCCGCCGGTGTGCCTCACCGCCTTCGCCGCCGCCGGCATCGCCGAGACGCCGCCGATGCGCACCGGGTTGGTGTCGTGGAAGATCGCCAAGAGCCTCTACGCCATTCCGGTGCTGTTCGCCTATACGCCGTTTCTCTCCGGCGATATCTTTGCTGCGCTCGAAGTCTTCGTCTTCGCCGCCCTTGGCATCTATGCCCTGACCGGCGCCATCGAGGGCTATCTCGAAGCGCCGGTCATGGCGCCGTTCCGCGTTGTGCTTGCCGCCTTCGGCATCGTGCTGCTGTGGCCGCTCGCCTGGCATTGGCACGCGCTGGCCGCGCTCGGTGTATTGGCGCTTTTGATTTTCAGTCTGAAATATCGGCGCGCGCATTGACCGCGCCAATGGCGGTGCTAGTATCCGCGCCGCCCCGCAGCCGAAAGCGCGTCATGAACACCCCCGCCAAACCCGATATCCGTCCCGACAACCCGAATTTTTCCTCCGGTCCCTGTTCCAAGCGGCCGGGTTGGTCGCTGGCGGCGTTGGAGGGGGCGCTGGTCGGCCGCTCGCACCGCGCCAAGGAGCCGCTCGCGCGCATCCGCGAAGTGATTTCCCGTTCGCGCGAGGTGCTCGGCCTGCCGGAGGATTTCCGCGTCGCCATTGTGCCGGCCTCCGATACCGGTGCGATCGAAATGGCGCTGTGGTCGCTTTTGGGTGAACGCGGAGTGGATTTTCTCACCTGGGAGAATTTCGGCGAGCAATGGGTGATCGACGGCGAAACCCAGCTCAAGCCGCTCGATTACCGCATCATCCGCGCGCCCTACGGCGAGTTGCCGGATCTCAGCCAGGCCGACCCGGCGCGGGATTGCGTCTTCGTGTGGAACGGCACCACCTCCGGCGTGCGCGTGCCCGATGGCGATTGGATATCGACGATGCGCGAAGGGCTCACAATCTGCGACGCCACCTCCGGCGTGCTCGCCCATGACATGCCGTGGGACAAGCTCGATGTGGTGACTTATTCCTGGCAGAAGGCGATGGGCGGCGAGGCCGGCTTCGGCATGCTGCTGTTGGGCCCACGCGCGGCCGAGCGGCTGGAGACTTACACCCCGCCCTGGCCGGTGCCGAAAATCTTCCGCCTCGCCAAGGGGCAGAAAATTATCGAGGGCGTCTTTCGCGGCGAGACCATCAACACTGTCTCGATGCTCGCCATCGAGGATGCGCTCGATGCGTTGCGCTGGGTCGAGAGCATCGGCGGCGGCGCCGGCATGGTCGCCCGCGCGACCGCGAATTTCGCGGTGCTCGACGATTGGGTGGCGAAAACGCCCTGGGTCGATTTCCTCGCCCGCGATCCGGCAACGCGCTCGCGCTCTTCGGTCTGTCTTAGCCTCACCGAGGATTGGTTCCAGGCGCTCGAGGAAAAGGCGCGCTGGGGGATCGTCGACAACATAACCCAGATGCTCGACCGCGAGGGCGCGGCGTACGACATCGCGACGCACCGCGCCGCGTCGCCGGGCCTGCGGATTTGGAGCGGCGGCACGGTGGAGGCGAGCGACCTCGAAAAGCTGCTGCCCTGGCTCGACTGGGCCTGGGCCGAAATCCGCGCCGGGCACGCACCATGAGCAAAGTATTGATCGCCGACAAGATGAGCCCGCTGGCGGCGGAGATTTTCGCCGCGCGCGGCGTCGAGGCGGATGTGAAGACCGGCTTGGCGCCGGAGGAATTGAAAGCAATTATCGCGGACTATGACGGCCTCGCCGTCCGTTCGGCGACCAAGGCGACGGCGGAAATCATCCAGGCCGCGGATAATCTCAAGGTGATCGGCCGCGCCGGCATCGGCGTCGACAATATCGATCTCGACGCGGCGACGGAACGCGGCATCGTGGTGATGAACACGCCGTTCGGCAATTCGATCACCACCGCCGAGCATGCCATCGCCATGATGGCGGCGCTGGCGCGGCAGATCCCGCTCGCCGACCGCTCGACCCGCGCCGGCAAATGGGAAAAGAGCCGCTTCATGGGGATCGAGCTCTGCAAGAAGGAGCTCGGCATTATCGGCTGCGGCAATATCGGCAGCATCGTCGCGACCCTCGCCCTCGGCCTGAAGATGCGCGTCATCGCTTACGATCCCTATCTTTCGCCGGAGCGGGCCAACAGCCTGGGAGTAGAGCGGGTCGATCTCGACGAGCTGTTGGCGCGGGCCGATATCGTCACCCTGCATGTGCCGGTGACGCGCGAAACCAAAGGCATTCTCGATGGCGCGGCCCTGGCCAAAACAAAGCCCGGCGTCTTCATCGTCAATTGCGCGCGCGGCGGGCTGGTGGTCGAGGCGGACCTCAAAGCCGCCATCGAGAGCGGCCATGTCGCCGGCGCCGCGCTCGACGTGTTCGAGACCGAGCCGGCGCGCGACAATCCGCTGTTCGAGTTGGATCAGGTGATCGCGACGCCCCATCTCGGCGCCTCGACGGAGGAAGCGCAGGAGAATGTCGCCCGCCAGGTGGCCGAGCAGATCAGCGATTACCTGCTCGATGGCGGCGTCACCAATGCGGTCAACACGCCTTCCATCGCGGCCGAGGACATGGCCCAGCTCGCGCCCTATATGCGCCTGGCCGAGCATCTTGGCTCGTTCGCCGGACAATTGACGGAAACCGGCCTGGTCGGCGCGACGATCGAATATGAAGGCGCCGCCGCTGCGCTCAACTGCCAGCCGCTCAGCGCGATCATGCTGCAGGGCCTGCTCAGCCCGCAGCTCGATTCGGTCAATCTGGTGAACGCGCCGGTGATCGCCAAGGAGCGCGGCATCGATGTGCGCGAGGTGACGCGCGATCAGGCCGAGGATTATCAGACCTTCATCCGCCTCACGGTCGTCACCGAGCGCCAGACCCGTTCTCTCGCGGGCACCTTGATCGCCAACGACAAAGCGCGCATCGTCGAGATCAAGGGCATCAAGATCGAGGCCGAGCTGAGCCCGCACATGCTCTATTTCACCAATGCGGACAAGCCCGGCCTGATCGGCGGTATGGGCCGGGTGCTCGGTGATGCGGATATCAATATCGCCAGTTTCCATCTCGGCCGCGCCGAAGCCGGCGGCGATGCCATCGGCCTGGTGTCGATCGACAGCGACGCGTCCGATGCGGTGCTCGAGGAGCTACGCGCGCTGCCCAATATCCTTCAGGTCAAGGCGCTGCGCTTCTAATATTGCTAGGCGGCCCACAGGCGCAGGAGATCGTGCACCGAGCGCGAGGCGAGGTCCTGATCCGCTTTCGGCTGGCCGCTTTCGGCGAGGCGGCGGCATAGCTCGTTGAGGCGGTTCAAGATGGCGCGCTGGCCGGCGTCGCGGACATGGCTCTGCACCCAAAAGACGGCGGCGAGCCGCGCGCCCTCGGTCACTTCCTCCACCCGGTGCAGATCGGCGGTGCTGTAAAGCGCCGCATGGCCGACCGGCAGCTTGGCCTGGCGCCGGCCTTCCGGCCCCTCGACGGTGAGCTCGCCGCCCTTATAGCTCCCGGGATCGTTGAGAAAAATGGTGCAGGAGAGATCGGTGCGCACCGGATTGCCGCTGCCCATATTCATGATCGCCGCGTCGGTGTGAAAATCGTAATACATGCCCGGATCGTAGCGGCTGAACATGGGGAAGGAATATTTCGCCGGGAAGGCGGTGGTGGCGAAGGTGGGATTGCCGCCCGCGGCGGCGAGCACCATTTCGCCGAGCTGCTTGCGTGTCTCATCGGCGGCGAGCTCGAGATTGTGTTTGAGACCGGCGCCGGCATTGCCGGTGGTGGCATTGCCGTCGTTGAACCGGCCGCTATCGAGCGCGGTGGCGATCATGCCGGCCTGCTCGGCACTCAACAGCTCGGGAATGATGATCATTTGTTGGCTCCCCTCCCATGCCAAAGGGCTGCACGGGCTTAACCATAAAAAAGCCAGTCTATCCGCCATTTGCTAACAGTTGCTTATGGCACTGGGGAGAAGGAAATACGAAAAAAACATATTAACCCTAGGAGTTAATATGCGGTTAAGCCATCTATGCGATAGTTTGTCTTGCGCGCCAGGAAGGTACGCAGGTTCCACGAAACGGCAAACCGTCGGCGACGACGGGACGCAAAGCCTCCGGCCCGCAAGAAGCGGGTAGCGGGGCCATCGAAAGGAAACATATGTAGATCGTTGATCTTCCTGAATGAATTCTGCCTCACCGAACAGTTGG
>CAZUVO010000016.1:6279-28810 GCA_964623955.1 uncultured Rhizobiaceae bacterium | reverse complement strand
GCCCCCCCCCCCCCCCCAGGCCGGCGTCATCTTTTTTGGCGCGGTCTCTCGGGGTCAATAGCCGTAGAGATCGGCCATGCGGAGGACAAGATGGATCGAATCGATCTCGCCGGCGGCAAAGCGGATTTCCTTGTACGGATTGAACTGTTCGGCCACGATTTCCTCGCCGCCGCGCCTTAACAGACGCTTGATTGCGGCGATTTGTTCGCCGTTTCCGTTGCGCCGCACGATCACGACATCGTCGCCGCTGGAAGCCGGACGGTGCGGCGAAACGAAGATCAGTTCGCCGGGTTCGTATCGCGGCACCATGGTATCGTCCTCGACAAACAGTGCATATACGCCCTGGGCATTTTGCGCGGGAGCGGCAAATTCCGGCCCGCCGGGCGCTGCCAAGCTGTCCGGCGTGCGGCTTACCGCTGGCGGTGCGCACACGCACTGCGCATTTTCGCCATTTGCATGCTCCGGTACTGACAGGTCGCAGGTTTCCGACGTACCGGATAAGTGCGCGATCGCACCGAGTACTTTGTGCAGAGTTCGGGAGTTGATCCCTCGACCTTCTATATCGCGGTAGGCTCTAAGCGTTCCTTCTGAAATTCCGGCAGCGCGAGCAACTTCAGCTACCGTCAACCGCCGCGCCGCCAGGAATTCGAACAAAGTCCGGCTGGCTGGATTAACGGGTATTTTTTCGGTCATGTCTTAGCTACCTCCCAAGTATTATCATGAGCTAAAAAAATACCCCGTAAAGCGTATAATAATGCGATCTAAATATCTCCACTTTGGCGAATACCATTAAGTAAATATTGTATACTTGTATCTTTATACGTGTATTTCAGTGATAAAATAGCCGTATCCTGGTTTGGTATTGCAAGTAAATATTTAAAATGTACAATGTGGACCTAATTTCAATTTAGAATCAATTATTAATTATTATAAAAGTAACGAAATATATAGATAGTCGTTCGGGATTTGCAAAATTCTGACGAGTAGTTCGCGTGTGCGTAATAAGACTATTTTTCGTCTGGTTAACTTATATTTACGCGATCTCTACGTTTGGTAACGTTGCCCTTAGCCAAGTACTGCTTCGGGTTGTTTCTATTTTGACGTCTACTGGTGTGAGGCGGCGCTCGTAAAAGCTGCACCGTTTTCGAGCTATTTGCCAGGCGGCGGATTGAATTTTGTAATTTCGGGCAGGACTTCGCCGATCAGGCGTTCGGTCTGGAAGAAGATTTCATCGTCGCCCTCGCCGATCGGGCTGAGGATGAATTTGGATGCGCCGGCGGCGATGAAGGCCTCGATGCGGTCCAATATGTCCGCCGCGCCGCCGGCGACGATGCGTTGTTCCGGCTCGCGCGCCAGGCGGTCGCGGAAGAAGGCGGCGGTGGCCTGGACCGGACGGTCGTCCCACGATCCGAAGCGGTAGGAAAAGGCGCCGCCATAATGATCGAAATCGATGCTGCGGCCTTCCTCGATCAGCGCTTCCTTGATCGCCGCGATCACCGGCGCCACTTCGTCCGGCGTTTCCAGCCCGGCCTGCCAGCCGGTGCCGTAGCGCGCGGTGCGCCGGATCGCCGGCTTGGAGGCGCCGCCCAGCCACATGGGCAATTGCTTCTGCACCGGCTTGGGCGAAATCATGGCGTTTTGGTAGCGGTAGAATTCGCCGTCGAAATCGACCGATTCCTCGACCCACAGGCGGGCGATGATCTCGAGCGCCTCGTTGCTGCGCCGGCCGCGCCCTTCGGTATCCGCGCCCATGGCCTTCCAGTCGGCGGCGCGGATAGAGCCGATGCCGAAGCCGGGCAGCAGGCGGCCATTGCTCAGCATGTCGATGGTGGCGCACTGCTTGGCGAGCAGCAGCGGATCGCGCAAGCCCACGGACACCACATTCATGCCGAATTTGAGCCGCTTGGTGGCGCCGGCGAGCGCCGCCATGGCGCTCATGCATTCGAGAAAGGGCTGCTCCGAGACGAGGCGGTCGGTCTGCCACACGGAATCGACGCCACCTTCCTCACAGAGCGCCACCCAGCGCCAATAGGCGTCCGCCGAGGAAAACGGGAAATCCATGAAGCCCAAGCCGACCGCAACCGTCACCGCGCGCTCTCCTTTGTTCGTCTTTATTCGCCCTTTATTCGCGGGTGAGAATGGCCGAGACGTCGGCACCGCTCAATGTTTGATGTTCGAGGAGGGCGCCGGCCAGCCGGTGAAGCGCGTCCTCGCGCGCGGCAAGGAGCGCCCGGGCGCGGCTTTCCGCCGCCGCCATCAGGCGGGCGACGCCGGCTTCCGCCTCGTCCGCCGAAAGACCCGCCGCCTGGCCGCCGAGCAGCTCGAAAGCGATTTTCTCCGCCGCCTTGATATCCGAGGTCGCGGCGCCGGTGTCCGGTTCCGCGCCGAGCAGAAGCTCCTCGGCGATCAGGCCGCCCTGGGCAATGACCAGTTCCGCCATCCGGCGCTCGCGCCGCGCCCGGGCGTCCATCTCCGCCGCCGCCGGCACGCGCTGAACGCTGCCGAGCATGCCCCAGCGCGAAACGATGGTGATTTCGGCGATGGCGCCGCCCGCCGGCAGCGCTTCGGCGAGCACCGCATGGCCGCTTTCATGGATGGCGGTAATGCGCCGGTCCTGGTCAGTGGTTTTAGGGACGCGGTAATCCGATGGCGGGTGGAGGATCGCGGCGACAAGCAGGCCGGCGAGCAGCACCAGCACGGCGATGCGGCTGGTGGCGATCTCGGCGCCGCCCGGGCGCCCCGCCACGCTGCCGTCGGGCGATATGGTTCCAAAGCTTCTCATGTCGCGCAGGCCTATTATAACGGATAGGCTGGGGTCCATGGGAATTACGGATTCGCTCAAACTCGATACGGCGGAAATCCAGCGCTATCAGGATCACGGGGCTTTGACCGTCGAGCGGCTGGTCGATGAAGAAACCGTTCTTCGTCTGCGCAATCGGTTCGACAAGCTGTTCGCCGGCGCGTTCGAGACCGGGGTGACGCCGGACGAAGTCAATTGGCAGATCGGCACGGGCGACAAGACCCTGACCCGGCAAATCTGCAATGGCTGGCGCGCCGATCGCGCCATCGCGGAGATCATTATGCGCGAGGATTTCGGCCGCGCCGTGGCGCAGCTCGGCGGCTGGCCCGGGGTGCGGGTGATGATCGACAATGTGCTGTGGAAGCCGCCCGGCGCCCGGCCGCTCGCCTATCACCAGGATAGCGCCTATCTCGACTGGTTCCGCCCGTCCGACCTTCTCAGCATGTGGATCGCCCTTGACGAGACATCCGCCGACGGCGGCACGCTCGAATTCGTGCCCGGCTCGCATCGGTGGAAGCAATCCGCGCCGGAAGGCGAGTTTCACGGGCCCGAGGATTACCGCCGCTATCTCGTCCAAGCCGCCGAGGCGGAAGGCATCGACGATATCGAGGACAGGATCGCCTATGTCGAAGTGCCGGCGGGCGGCGGCTCGTTCCATCATGGCTGGGTGTGGCACGGCTCGGGCTATAACCGCTCGGACCGCCCGCGCCGCGCGCTGGTGCTGCATGCCATGCGCTCGGATGCGGAGTTCAATCCGGACCATCTCGCTTCCGGCATCGGCCGGATTTACGGCCGCTACAAACGGCTCGACACGAATGTGATGGACGAAAATTATTTCCCCATCATCTGGCGCGAGGACGGCTACCGCACGCCGGGCATTGAATCCTTCGTGGCCGCGGCGCGATAATCCGCCGGCACAGACATATCGGGAGTATCGCACCATGCCTATCGCCAACGAAGAGACCGGCACGCGGATCGACGAGATCGCCGACGGCATTCACCGCATCTCGACGCCGATTCCGCCGAACGACCAATTGCCGCCGGGCTTTACCTTCAACCAGTTTCTTATCACCGATGACGAGCCGCTGCTGTTCCATACCGGGCTGCGCCAGATGTTCCCCCTGCTGCGCCAGGCGATCGAGCTGGTCATGCCGTTCGAGAAATTGCGCCATGTCAGCTTCAGCCATGTCGAGGCCGACGAATGCGGCGCGCTCAACGAGGTGCTGGCGGCGGCGCCCGATTCGGCGCCGCTCTGCGGCGAGATCGCCGCGATGGTCTCGGTCGGCGATATGGCGGACCGCCCGCCGCGGGTGATGAAGGACGGCGAGACCCTTTCCCTCGGCAGCCACGCCGTTACCTTCTTGGCGACGCCGCACCTGCCGCATGGCTGGGAGTGCGGCTATATGTTCGAGACCTCGACGTCGACCTTACTGTGCGGCGATCTCTTCACTCGGTTCGGCGCCGATCATCCGCCGATAACCGAGGAAGATATCCTCGAGGCCAGCGAGCAGGCACGCGGCGGCATGGATTACTACGCCCATGCGCCCAACAGCGGCGAGATGCTGGAGCGGCTGGCGGCGCTCGAGCCGGGCGTCCTTGCCTGCATGCATGGCAGCGCCTGGCGCGGCGACGGCGCTGCGCTGCTGCGTGCCCTGGCCGGGCGGCTCGGGGCCTGACGCGCCGGCGAAAGCGAACCCCACCATGCGCGCGACCGCCAGCCTGCCGATGTATGACTTCCCGGAGGTGGCGGACGCGCTCGATACGCTCTACGCCGCTCTCCGCGAGGCGCTCTCCGGCGATGCCCCCGCTTCTCTGGTGCATGGCCGGGCGCTGCACGCCCTTTGGTCCGATGACGGGCTCTTTATCAGCCAGTGCTGCGGCTATGATCTGGTCAACCGCTATGCCGGGATTCTCACTCCGCTGGTGACGCCGCGCTACACGGCGCCGGGCTGCAGCGGCACGGAATATTGCAGCCAGATCCTGGTCGGTGAGAATTCGCGGGTTGCCGAACTGGGCGAGCTCAGAGGCGGTGTCTGCGCCGTCAATGGTTTCGAATCCCATTCCGGCATGAATGCGCTGCGCGCCCTCGTCGCACCGCATCAGCGCGACGGGCGGTTCTTTTCCCGCGTGACGGAGTGGGGCACCCATGCGGACAGCATCGCCGCCGTGGCGCGCGGCGATGGCGATATCTGCGCCATCGATTGCGTGACCCATGCGCTCCTGGCGCGCCACCGCCCGGCGGCGCTGGCGGGCACGCGCATTCTTTGTCAAAGCGCACCGGCGCCCGCCATTCCCTTCGTTGTGCGGATTGACCGAGGCGAGGAATTCGCCGGGCGTTTGCGGGAAGCGCTGTTGGAAGTCCTTGCCGACCCGGCTTTATCCGGCGCGCGTCAAACTCTCTGCATCGCCGGTGGGGAATTCGTACCGCTTGACGATTATGACCGCATCCGGGAGTGCGCCACCGAGGCCGCCGCGCAGGGCTATCCGGAACTGCGCTGAGCGCTGCGGTCTATTCTTCCCATTCGAGATTGCCGCACACGCCGATGGCTTGACCGGTGATGTTCTTGGCGGCGTCGCCGGCGAGGAACACCGCCATGTCGGCGACTTCCTCCGGCGCGACCCAACTGCGCGTCGAGACGAAGCTGAAATAATGTTCTTCCGCTTCTTCGTAGGTTTGGCCGCGCTCCTCGGCGATGCGCTCGACCAGGCGCCGGCCGCGCGGATTGTCGATGATCCCGGGCAGGATCGAATTGCAGCGGATCTTATGCGGCCCGAGCTCGCGGGCGATATTGTCGCTCAAGCCCTCGACCGCCCATTTGCTGGCGATATAGGGCGTGCGCAGCGGCAGGCCGGTGCGCGTCGAGGCGGTCGAAATATTGATGATGGCGCCGCCGCCTGCCGTCTTGAGGAGCGGGATGGCGCGTTTGACGCAATAGAACATGGCGTCGACATTGACCGCGAAGGCATGGCGCCATTCCGCGTCCGTCACCTCCTCGATCGGCTTGCGCGGATCGCCGATGCCGACATTGTTGATGAGCACGTCGAGCCCGCCGAGATGGTCTTCCGCGCCGGCGAACAGCTTCGCCACCTCGTCCGCCTCGCCGACATCGGCGAGACATCCCTTGAGCTTCGGATTGTCGGCCAGCACGCTGTCGAGCGAATCTTGCGTGACGCTGCAGACATAAACCTCGGCGCCGGCGGCGAGGAAGCGCTCCGCCGTCGCGCGGCCGATGCCGCGCCCCGCGCCGGTGATGATGGCGCGCTTGCCGCGCAATGTGTCCATGATTTTATCCTCGGTTAGAGCGTGACGATCAGGCGCGGCAGCTCGCGCCCGGCGATGGCGCCCGACGGCGCCGTGCCCGCGTCGCGCGCGCCCATGCGGCGATAGAATGGCGCGGCCGCCGGGTCCGATTCAATCACCATTTCGCCGGCGCCGGCATCGCGCGCGGCCTGGGCGGCCCAGGCAAAGAGCGCGCGGCCGATGCCGCTGCCGATATGGCCGGGCTCGACGAAGAGCTTATCGAGCTCGGCCTTGTTGCCCTGCAGACCGAGCTGCGCCACGCCGATCGCCAGCCCGCCTTGTTCGGCGACCTGCAACAGGCTGGCATCGAGGTCCTTCGCGCTCAGGGTAAGTTCCGCCCGGCAGGCCGCCATGAACTCCGCGTCATAGCCCCAATGGGCCTTCGAGCGCAGGCAAAGCGCGCTCAGTTCAGCCAGCTCCGTTCTGCGGGCGGGACGCAGTTTCATGTTTTGCCATCCGGCATGCTTGGCAATCCGTGACCTGTTCGAAGGTGTCGCGATAGGAGGCGTGCTCGGTGCCGATGATACGGTCCCACCAGGTGAAATACAGGGCGAAATTGCCGCGCGGGTCGCTGTGATGCATGTCGTGATGGGTGACGGTGGTCAGCACCCCGGCGAGCGGCAGGCGCACGAAGCCGCGCGGGAACAGCTCGAAGCCCGCATGGCCCAGCACGTTGCGCACGATCATATGGATCAGGAAGATGTAAATGACGCTGCCGTGCAGCGGTATCAGCCAGACGAATATGGTGAGGAAGACGGCATGGACGGCGGCTTCCGCCGGAGCGAAGGCATAGGCCGCCCAGGGCGAGGGATTGTGCGAGCGATGATGCAGGCGGTGGAAGAAGCGGAAGAACCGCCGGTGATGCATCAGGCGGTGGGTCCAATAGAAATAGGCGTCGTGTAAAACGATAATAGCGACCAGGCTGGATGCCCAATAGAGCCAACCATAGTCGGCGATCTCGCTGTAATAGAGGCTGTGGCCGCTTTGGATGGAGGTGACGACGAGCACCCCGTTGGCGGAAAAGATCAGCACGCTGAGCATGGAATAGAGAAACTCGCGCCGGAGATGGCGAAATTCCGGATATGCGCTCTGAATCTTACGATTGGCGAGGCGCCGGCGCAGCAGCACCCAAAGCAGCAGGAAGGCCGCGCTCGCCGGGATGAGATAGCGCAACAGGTCGGTGACGAAAATATCCGGCCAGGCGTCGAGCGCGTTGACGATATCGTTGAAGCAGATCGGCATCAGTGGTCCTCCTCGGCCCATCTCGGGTACGGCGTCTTGCGGACCAAGGTGGAGGAGGACGGGCTTCGGGTCTCGCCGAAGCCGAAAAAAACCTCGCCGATTTCGAAATCTGCTCTATTTTTTCGCTATTTAGGCGCTTGTTGCGCGCTTCGTATGGCGCCGGCGCGGAATTCGCTCGGCGTAATGCCGATCTGCTCCTTGAAGGCGCGGTTGAACGGGCCGAGGGAGCGGTAGCCGAGCTCCATGGCGATGGTGAGGATGGGCAGGCGCGCTTCCGCCGGGTCGGCCAGGCGCAGGCAGGCCTCGGCGACCCGGTAGCGGTTGAGAAATTGGTTGAAGTTGCGGTGGCCGAGTTGGGTGTTGATGAGGCGGCGGAGAATATATTCCTGGCTGCCGAGATGCTGGGCGAGGGCGGCGATGCCGAGCCCTTCGCGGTGATAGATTCGCTCCTCTTCCATCGCCTTGTTGAGCGCGCCGAGGAGGGCGGTGTCCGGCGCCTCTCCCGGCTGCGCCGCCCCGCCGGTCTTGTGCAGCGGCTGGGCGCGGGCAAATAGGCCGGGCCTGAGGCTCAGGCTGTAGAGGGTAAAGCCGAAGGCCAGCACCAGGATGGCGGTAACATTGACCATCTCCAGGATCGGCACCGGGCCCTCGCCGCGCAGCAGGATCTCGCTGATCACGACGATGACGATATAGAAGCCGGAAAGGCCGGTGATGAGATCGCGGAAGCGCCGGCGCGGCTCGACGAGATCGTCGCGCCGGCCGATCTGCGCCTGGGCGAGGGCGAGGAGGACGAAAGAGAGCGAGAGGATTTGCGGAATGACGCCGTAGATTTCCTTGGCCGCGCCGCCGCCGGGGCCGAACACCGCATCCGCGTCCGCCGCGTAGCGCTGCACTAGGGCGAAGCCGACGACGACGATAATGGGCAGCGCGTGATAGGGCGTGAAACGGAAGGAATCGTTGAACAGCGCCCGGGTGAAGAGCCAGAAATAGACCGCCGCGCCGAAACAGCCGACGAAGAAAAAGACCTCCAGCCAGCCCAAATGCCAATCGCGCGCCACCGGCGGGCACAGCAGATAGGCGATGACGCCGTAGAGATAGAGCGCGCCGAGCGGCCCCACCGGATGGCGCCAATGGGCGCGCAGCAGGAGCACCGCGAGCAGGACGAGCTGGGAGACGGCGGCGAAGCGAAGGGCGATATCGGCAATATGCATGGGCCGGGCAAGATAAAGGCTTGGCTTGCGGGCGGCAATGCGCCGACAATGATGCAAGCCAGGGGAGGAAACTGATCATGAGCGAGGTGGAAATTTTCAGCGCCGAGGTATGTCCGTTCGCCCAGCGCACGCGCATGATGCTGATCGAGAAGGACGTGCCCTTTTCGCTCACCGAAATCGATCTCAACGACAAGCCGGACTGGTTCCTCGACATCTCGCCCTATTCCAAAGTGCCGGTGATCCGCCATGACGGTCGGGTGGTTTATGAATCCTCGATCATCAATGAATATCTCGATGAATGTTTTCCCGAGCCGGCCATGATGCCGGCGGCGCCGGGCGCGCGCGCGGCGCTCCGCATCTGGATCGATTTCATGAACGTCAAGCTCCTGCCCTGCTTCTACCGTTTGCTGATGGCGCAGGAGGCGGACAGGCAGGCGGCGGAGGGGGAGACCCTCAAATCCCATTTCCGCCTGATCGAGGCGGCGATGCGCGAGGAGGGCGCCGGCCCCTATTGGTTCGCCGACCGGCTATCGCTCGCCGATCTCGCGCTCTATCCCTGGTTCGAGCGGCTGCCCGCCCTCGAACATTACCGCGGCGCAATGCTGCCGCAGGAATGCACCCGGCTTCAGGATTGGAACAAGGAAATGGCGCAAACCCGGGGCGCGCGCGAGACCACCAACGGCGCCGAGTTTCACATCGCCGCCTATGTCAAATATGCCGACAACAGCGCCGACACCATCAGCGCCCGCGAATTCCGCGCCACCGCCTGATCCGAAGCGGCGGGCGGTTTCGCACATACAAGCCAAATAGATTTCATGCGGCTTCATCTCATTCAGCATCATCTCGTCAACCGGCTGGGCCACAGCTATAACGAGGCCCTCGCGTGGAAGCGCGTCCTGGCGGAACAGGGCCATGAGCTGCGGCTCTTCATCAACCGCGCGGCCCAGCCGGAAATGATCGCGGATACCGGCGGGATCGCGCTATTTCCGTTTCGCTCCGGCGATGTGGTGAGCCAGGACCCGGTGATCGGCCGGCTTCAGAGCTTTAGCGCGCTCGGCCCGTTGTTCGCCAAGACGCTCTTGGAGGCGATGCCCGATATCGCCGCGGCCGACGTGGTGGTGGTGCCCTACAGCACCGATGTCGAGGTTCATGGCGCCGCACTCTGGCTCGCGCAACTGCCTGCCGAACGCCGGCCCAGAATGGTCTTTATTTTTCACAATCCCGACTATGCCTGGCGGGTGAATTTGGAGACGTCCAAGGTCGCCGGTAATATTTCGTTCCACCGTTTCGCCGCCCATCGGATCAAGCAGCTCCTGCCGGCGGAGCGGAGGCACTTCTACGCGACCGAGGAGAAATTGGCGGGGCTGTTGAGCAATGTCATGGAGCTGCCCTTTTCCCAATGCCCCGTTCCGGTCGAGCAAATCGATGCGCGCGCCGATGCGCCGGTCGGCGGCGAGCCGTTCCATGTCGGCGTTATCGGCCATCTCCGGCCGGAGACGGGAAGCAATATCCTGGCGGATGTGCTTGATCGTTTTTGCCGCGCGCGGCCCGGCAAGCGCATTTTTGTCCAGGGCGCGGACCAACAGATCGACGGCATCGCGGCGCGGCTCGATGCGATCGAAGGCGCAGACTGTACTTATTGGCGCGGCGCCATGCCGCAGCCCGATTATGTCGACCATCTGCGGAGCCTGGAGATCCTCCTGCTGCCCTATATGGGCGAGCGCTATATTTTTCGTACCTCCGGCCGTTTTACCGAAGCGGTGGGGCAAGGAATCGTTTGCGTCGTGCCGGCCCAGGGCTGGATGGCGCGGCAATTGCGGGCGGGCTGGGGCGCGGGTGTTCAGTTCGATGATCTGAACGCCGAATCGGTCGCCGCCGCGCTTATTGAGGCCAGCGATCGGCTGGCGGAACTGCAAGTCACGGCGGACGCGCGCAAGGACGAATGGCGAAAGCGGCAGAATGTCGTGGCGATGATTGAGCTGGTGCTCGACGGATTGCACGCGGCGGGACGGCGGCGCGGGATAGGGCAGGCGGCCGGCTCGGCGTTTTCGCCGGGCCGTGGCGCACCGGACATACCGCGCGCGACGGCGCCGTGCTCGGTTTCGCCGATATCGAACGGGCCGCCCATAAGGCCGGTGCCGATGCGGGCCCCGGGGATTGGCGCATCGTTTCGCTCGACGTGGCGGATTTTCTCACCGGCGGCCTGCCCGCACAGCTTGCCAAGTTGGATGTGGTTTACGCCAATTGCGGCCCCCTGGCGGCGCTCCTGTTCGAATTGCGCGCGGCGCATCGCCTCGATTTTCGCATCGTTCGCGAGGTGCGGACGCTGGGCTGGGTCGGCTATGCCTTTCAGGAGTTCGTTGCGCGCGAGTTGGAGCGCCCCGGCGATGTGTGCGCCCATGTCTCGAACTATTGCCGCGATGTGTGGGCGCCGCTCGGCACGGCGCGCCGCGCGGTGCAGCACTATCCGCTGCTGAATTCGCATCGACGCGCCCGGCCGCATTCGCCCCCACCGGCAGCGGATGGCGTCAGGTGCGGGTTTTTCAGCCGGGTGAGCGGCGACAAAGGGTTCCAGTTCGTGCCGGACATCATCCGCCGGATGCGCGACGCCGGCTGGGCCATTGCGGCGCTCGATATGTGCGGCTCCGATGCGGATGGCGGGGCGTTCACGCGCAGGACCGGCGCCGAGATCGAGAAACTTGGCGTTGCCGTGGATTATCTCGGCGAGCTCGATTACCGGCGCACCATTCGCACCATGAACGCGGTCGATATCGTTCTGTTCCCCTCCATCTCCAGCATCGAATCGCTGGGCCGGGTCATCGTCGAGGCGGCGGCGCGCGGCAAGATGATCGTCGCCTCGGATTATTGCGGCGCGCACGATATCCTGCCGGCCGCCAATTTGATCCCGCTTTCCATTGCCGGCGAAGTTTCCGGCGACAGCCCGGATGCGTTCCCGATCGGCACGCTCGATCTCGACAATTGGACGCCGCCCCGGCCCGAGGACGCGCAGCCGGCGCGCTACGAGGATTTCGTTTACAGCCGCGACAAATTTCTCGACGTCCTCGCTTCCGGCGAAGCGGAAGATACGGGCAAGGTTACGGGCGGCGCGCTTGCGATGGCGTTCGACTGGGAGGCCCTGGCCCAACGATCCGCGCGGGACTGGTGCGCCGGTGTCGCCCGGCGGCTGGAGAGCGAAGCTGGGTCCCGGGCGGATCTGCTCGATCTGGGCGGTGCGATGAAACGCGCCATGATCGCCGAGGGCTTCGCGCCGGAGGTGACGTTTTCCCGCCGCCGCTAGCGGTCTATGTCGCGATCTCGGATCGGAAATCCTCGAACTTGCCGCTGGCCGAGCGCGGGATCTCGTCCGGGTAACTGAAGGCAAGGTCGAAGGTGTGGCCCAGCTTGGCATGGATGAGCTCGGTGAGCGCGCCCTCCTGATCCGGGCTGAGCGGTTCTCCCGTCACCAGTTTGATTTCGATATTCTGCAGGCTTTTCTGGATGAACTGATATTGCCGGATCGGCGCGATGTCGTTGAACTGCCCGTCGCCGAGCACCGGCCAGCGGCGTTCGCCGGTGGGGAGGGTCAGCATGCCGCGCGCCCGCCCGAGGATACGGCTGAGCACGGGCAGCCCGCGGCCGCAATCGCAGGGCGGGCCGGCCTCGGCATAGTCGCCGATGTCGTAGCGGATCAGGGGTGTCGCGAAATTATGCAGGTCGGTCACCACCACGCGGCCGGTCTCGCCCGCCCCGCATGGCTTCCCGTCCGCATCGAGCAGCTCCAAAATCACATGCTCCGCCTGAGCGTGATAATGCGCATGCTCGGGGCATTGCAGCGCGAGATAGCCGGCTTCCTGGCTGGTGTACATATCGACCAGGGGCACGCCCCATTGTTCGCGGCAGCTTGCGCGCAGGTGGGGCGGCAACATCTCCGACACGGTCTCCACTTCGCGGAGTGCGGGGAAGGACAGGCCGGACTCGGCGGAATGGCGCATGAGCGCCTCGAGATTGGAAGGGTAGGTGAGGAGATAATCGGCATCTTGCCGTGCCAGCCATTCCGCCTGCTGGGCGACCGGTGTGGCGATCGGCAATACATGCGCCGGCCCGGTGGGGACCGCCGAGGCGAAACCGGCGCCCCAATTCGGCATTCGAGCGCCGTCGGGATAGCCGGGAGCTTGAGCCGCCACATGCCGGATCGCGGCGAGGGTGCCTTGGAGGTCGCAGCGCCGCCAGAAGAAATCGCGCACCGTGAAGAGGTTCCAGAACAGGCTGGTGAGACCTGTGGCGAGCAGTTCCACCGGCTTGCCGGTCGAGCCGGAGGTGGTGACCTTCTTGGTCTTGCCGTGGCTTTTCGGCAGGGCGCGGGTCCATAGTTCCTTGCCGGCCTGCTGGATGTCCTCGCGTTTGAGCAAGGGCAGTTTGTGCCAACGATCTTCGTCGAGCGCGGCTTCGGGATCGTAGCCGGCCTCGCCGAGGCGCTTTTTATAATAGGGCACGGATTCGAAGGCGTGGCGCAGCAAGCTATGCGCCTGGCGGAATTGCGCGGCGCGCAGGCGTTCGGCCGGCCACCATTGGCTTTGCTCGAGCTGAAACAGCAGGCTGAGCAATATGTTGCCCTGCTGATCGCTGATCGCGGGCCACAGGATTCCCGGCACGTTCGACTGGGGTATGACGGGGGGGGCTTTCTTGGTCCATGGCCGGCGAGCATAACACCGGCCGCCGGGCCATGCGGAATTTCGGCGCCCGGGGGCGAAAACGCGCTGGCGCGACGGCGCGGAATCGGCGATAGTCGCGCCAGACGAATAGTGTGATCACAGCGCCGGTGGCGGCGCCCGCGGCAATAGGAGAACAGCATGAGCGTACAGCCGGCCCATAATCTCTCCCTCGAGGAGATGGACAAGCAGAGCTTTCTGCATCCCTACACCCCCCTCAAGGATCACCTGGAGAGCGGCCCGACCATCGTTGCCGCCGCCAACGGTGTGAAAATCACCGATACCCAGGGTAAGGAATATATCGATTCCATGGCGGGTCTCTGGTGCGTCAATATCGGCTGGGGCCGCGAGGAAGTGGTCGCGGCGATCGCCGAGCAGGCCAGTAAGCTCGCCTATTATCACTCCTTCGCGTCGATGGCGAACGAGGCTTCCATCCGCCTCGCCGACCGTCTGCTGCGCCTGCTGCCGGACAATATGAGCAAGGTGTTCTTCGGCAATTCGGGCTCGGATGCGAACGACACCAACGTCAAGCTGGTGTGGTATTACAACAATCTGCGCGGCAAGACCGAGAAGAAGAAGATCATCTCGCGCATCCGCGGCTATCACGGCGTGACCGTGGCGGCGGCGAGCCTCACCGGCATCCCGATGGTGCACAAGGCGTTCGATGTGCCGCTGCCGCGCATGCTGCACACGGTCAACCAGCATTATTACGCCAATGCCGAGCCCGGCATGAGCGAGCGCGACTATTCCAAATGGTGCGCCGCCCAGCTCGAGGAAATGATCGTCGCGGAAGGCCCCGACACGGTCGGCGCCTTCATCGCCGAGCCGGTGATGGGCGCCGGCGGCGTGGTGCCGCCGCCGGAAGGTTACTTCCAGGAAATCCAGGCGGTGTTGCGCAAATATGACGTGCTGATGATCGCCGACGAAGTGATCACCGGCTTCGGCCGCACCGGCAAATGGTTCGCCAGCGAGACCTATGATATCGAGCCCGATATCATGACCCTGGCCAAGGGTCTCACCAGCGGCTACATCCCGATGTCCGCCTCGGTGATCTCGGAGGATATCTGGCAGGTGCTGATGAACGGCACCCCCGAGATGGGTGCGTTTGCCCATGGCTATACCTATAGCGCCCACCCGGTGGCCGCCGCCGCGGCGATGGCCAATCTCGACATCATGGAACGCGAGGATCTGCCGGCCAATTCGGCGCGTATCGGCGCCTATTTCCAGAACAAGCTCAAGCAGGAGGTCGCCGATCATCCGCTGGTCGGCGATGTGCGCGGCATCGCGCTCGTTGCCGGTGTCGAGCTGACCGCCGACAAGCCCGGCAAGTCGGGGTTCGATCCCAGCCTCAAGGTGGCGCCGACGCTGGCCAAATATTGCGTCGAGGAAGGGCTCATCTCGCGCGCCCTGATGCAGATGGACGCGCTTTCCTTCTCGCCGCCGCTGATGATCAATGAGGGCGAAGTGGACGAGGTCGTCGGCCGCTTCCAGCGCGCCCTCAACCGCGTCACCGACGAGCTGGTCAAGGCCGGATCGTGGAAGCCCGCATAACCGGGGCGTTCCTGTCGCAACTTGAAAAGCGGGGCCGGATGGCCCCGTTTTTTATTGCCGCCCAGGGCCCTAGAGACTTTCACGTTCACTTGCGTTTACGCGAAAGTCTCTATCTTTTTTTTCAAGCAAATGCGTCGTCGCAGGTGATTCCACCTGCTCGGGATTTGCTCTAAAGTGGAACAGTTCGCGTCTGATACCAAGGAGCGCTGAATCGTGAAATTCGGTCTTTTGTTCGCCTATCAAAATCCGCCCGGCGGCGGCATTCCGTCGCACGAGCCCTATGCCGACATGCTGAGCTCCTTGCCGCGCGCCGAGGCGCTCGGCTACAGCTCCGCCTTTCAGGCCTCGCATCATGTGCAGAAGGACGGCTTTTGCCCGTCGCCGCTGATCGCCATGGCCGGCGCCGCCGCGGTCACCGAAGAGATGCGCATCGGCACCAGCGTTCTTCTGGTATCGCTCTACGCGCCCTTGAAGCTCGCCGAGGATGTGACGACGATCGACAATCTCTCGAACGGCCGCTTCGTGTTCGGCGTGGCGCCGGGCTATGTCAGCGGCGAATTCACCGCCCATAATATTCCGCGCGACGAGCGCGTCGGGCGCTTCGAGGAAGCGCTCGATCTGATGACCGCCGCCTGGACCGGCGAGCCGTTCGATTTCGACGGCAAATATTTCAAGGCGCCGGAAGCGCGGGTGACGCCGCTTCCGGTGCAGCGCCCGCATCCGCCGATCTGGTACGGCGTCTCGGCGAAGTCCTCGCTGCGCCGCGCGGTGGCGCGCCGCGCCACGCAGATCATGTCGCCGCGCCACGGCATCGCGGAGCTGAAAGAGCATTACGCGGTCTACGATGCGGCCGCCAAAGAAGCAGGCTGGACGCCGCCGGAGCGCCCGATCATCCGCCAGGTGTTCGTCGCCGAAACCATGGCCAAGGCCGAGGAGATGGCGGCGCCGGCGGTCGATTATCTCTACCGCGAGCTTTACGGCGCCGCCTCGGCGGCGGGCGATAGAGTGCTCAAGGGCGATGACGGCGAGGTCATCGACGACAGCGACACGGTCGCCTTCGAGGGCTTCAAGAAGCGCTACATCATCGGCGACCCGGATTTCGCCGCCGCCGAGATCAAGAAATACGAAACCGAGCTCGACCCGACGGAGATGATCTGCTGGATGCACATGCCCGGCATCAAAGGCGCCGACTGCGCGACCTCGATGGAACTCTTCGCCAAGGAAGTGATGCCGGCGTTCGGCTGAGGTGGATTATATGGAACGCCGTCTGTCCGCCATTCTTGCCGCCGATGTGATCGGCTATACCCGCCTGATGGAGGCGGACGAGGCGGGGACGTTGGACAGCCTCAAACAGGTGCGCGGCGAAATCGTCGATCCCAAGATCGCCGAATGCGGCGGGCGCATCGTCAAGACCACCGGCGACGGGATACTGGTCGAGTTCACCAGCGCGGTCGAGGCGGTGCGCGGCGCCGTTGAGGTGCAGCAGGAGATGGCGGCGGCGGGCGGCGATATCCGCTTTCGCGTCGGCATCAATATCGGCGATATCATTATCGACGACGACGATATCTTCGGCGACGGCGTCAATCTCGCGGCGCGGCTTGAAGCGGCGGCGCCCGAGGGTGGCATCCTGATTTCCGCCGCCGTGCATGATTACATCGCCGGTAAGGTCGAGGCGTCGTTCGACGATGGCGGCGAGCAAAGTTTCAAGAATATTTCCAAGCCCGTCCATGTGTGGCGCTGGCAGCCCGAGGGCGCCGCGCCCGGTGAGGCGGAAAATGCTCCGCTGGCGCTGCCGGACAAGCCGTCCATCGCGGTGCTGCCGTTCAACAATATGTCGGGCGATGCGGAGCAGGAATATTTCTCCGACGGCATCACCGAGGACATCATCACGGCGCTGTCGAAATTCCGCTGGTTCTTCGTTACCGCGCGCAACTCGACCTTCGCCTATAAGGGCCAATCGCCCAACATCCCCCAGGTGGCGCGCGAGCTCGGCGTGCAATATGTCCTGGAAGGGAGCGTGCGAAAGGCGGGCAATCGGGTGCGCATCACCGGCCAGTTGATCGACGCGCTCACCGGCAATCACATCTGGGCCGAGCGTTACGACCGCGAGCTGGTCGATATCTTCGATCTCCAGGACGAAATCACAAGCGCGATCACCGGCGCCGTCGCGCCCGAGCTGGCCGAGACGCAGCGCACGCTCTCGACGAAAAAGGCGCCCGAATCCCTCGATGCCTGGGATCTCCACAACCGCGCCATGTGGCATCTCTACCGCTTCAACAAGGCGGACGCCGCGGCGGCGGAGGCGCTCTTTGAGCGCGCCATCGCGGCGGACCCGGGCTTTGCCACCGCTCATGCCAGTTTGAGCTATCAGCATTATCTCAATGTCGTTTTGGGGTATTCAGAGAGCCCGGCTGAGGAGCTGGACGCTGGCTTCAAGGCGGCGAAGCGCGCCGTCGAGTTGGATGAGAAGGATTCTCTCGGCCATTGCATGATGGGTCGCATTCTCGTCATGTCAGGCCAGCACGATGCATCGATCGCGGCGCTGGACCGCGCTATGGACCTCAACCCCAATTCCGCCATCGTCCGTCTTTCCATGGGGCTGGCGTTGGCATGGGCCGGGCGCAATGCGGAGGCGATCCCGCATTTGGACGAGGCGCTGCGTCTCAGCCCCAACGATCCGAGTGGCTGGTCATCCGAAAATATGAAGGCGTCGTGTCTGGCAGGACTGGAGCGTTACGACGAAGCCCTGGTCGCCGTGCAAAGAGCGATCCAATATCCCAATTCTGATTTTTGGCCGCGTTTGGGGAAGATGTTTGCATTGTTTCGGATGGGAAAAATGGCCGAGGCCGAGGCGGCGCTGGCCGAGGCGCGCGTCATGCGGCCCGATCTCAGCGTGGCGCTGGTCGGGCGGATGCTGGCGGGATTTTACGAGGAAGGCAAAGCTGAATATCTCGACGATTTGCGCAAGGTCGGCCTGCCTGAAACCTAGGGGGAAAAATGAAACATAGCGATGAACGCATACTCACCACGCATACCGGCAGCCTGCCGCGCACCGAGGCGCTGACCAAGCTGCTAGTCGCGCGCGAGCAGAAGCGCGAATACGATGCGGCGGATATGGCGCGCGAGGCGCGTGCCGCGCTCGATATCGTGCTCGCCAAGCAGCTTGCCGCCGGCGTCGATATCGCCAATGACGGCGAGATGCCGCGCATCGGCTTTTCCACTTATGTTGCCGAGCGCATGTCCGGCTTCGGCGGTGAATCGGTGCGCAAGACGCCGACCGATATGGTGAAGTTTCCCGAGTTTGCCGATTTCTTCGTGCGTCAGATCGGCTCGACCGACGATCTCGCAAAGGTGTGGAACGCGCCTGAGGCGCAGACCGAACTCACCTATGATGAAACGCTCACGGGCGTGCGCGAGGAATGCGCGCTGTTCGCCGACGGGCTCGCCGCTTCGGATGGCGGTTTCGCCGAGACCTTCATGACCGCCGCTTCGCCCGGCATCATCAGCACCACCCTTCTCAGGTCCGAAGGCAACACCGCCTATGCCGACGACCGCGACTATGTCCTCGCCGTGGCAAAAGAATTGAAGAAGGAATACGACTATGTCGTCGGCGAAGGCCATATCCTGCAACTCGATGCGCCGGACCTCGCCATGGAGCGGGTCATCATGTATGGCGACAAGCCGCTCGGAGATTTTCTTGCGCGCGTCGAGCTGCACATAGAAGCCATGAATATCGCGCTGGCGGATGTGCCGCCGGACCGGGTGCGGCTTCACGTTTGTTGGGGCAATTGGCAGGGGCCGCATCAGGACGATGTGCCGGTGAAGGAGCTGCTGCCGATCCTTTATCAGGCAAAAGTCGGCGCGCTCAGCATTCCGCTCGGCAATCCGCGCCATGAGCATGAGTTCACCGCGTTTCGCGATTTGCCGGTGCCCGACGGCATGCTGCTGATCCCCGGCGTGATCGATGTGACCACCAACTATCTCGAACATCCGGAAGTGGTCGCCAACCGCATCTGCAATGTCGTTGACGCCGTGGGCGACAAGGAGCGCGTGATCGCCGGCACGGATTGCGGCTTCGGCACCTTCGCGAGTTATGAGTTCGTCGCCACCGATGTCGCCTGGGCGAAGATCGGCGCGCTCGCCGACGGCGCGCGCCTCGCCAGCGCAAGATTGTGGGGCTGAGCGGTTTGAAGGGTTTTCGCGTCGTTGTAATCGGCGGCTCGCTCGGCGGGCTGCTCGCCGGCAATATGTTGATGCGCGCCGGCGCCGACGTCACGGTGCATGAGCGCATCGGCGCGGAGCTTGCCGGTCGCGGCGTCGGCATCGCGGCCCATCCCGAATTGTTCGACGCCTTCTCGCGCGCCGGGGTCGATGCCAGCCAGGCCCTCGGCAATACGGTGGAGGACCGCATCGTGCTGGCGCGCGACGGCACCATCGCGGCCGAGCACCGGGTGCCGCAGACCATGTGTTCGTGGAACGCCCTGCTTGCGCTCCTCCGCGCCGCCTTTCCGGATGAGCGTTATTTCGCCGGCATGGGTTTCGAGCGGGCGGAGCAGGAGGGCGATCGCGTGCGCGCCCATTTCGCCGACGGCACGGCGATCGACGCCGATCTTGTCGTCGGCGCGGACGGCATCCATTCGACCCTGCGGCGGCAATATTGGCCCGATTGCAAGCCGCAATATGCCGGCTATATCGCTTGGCGCGGCGCCGCGCCGGAGGCGAAGATATCGCCGGAAACCCACGACATGCTGTTTTCGCGCTACGCCTTCTGCCTGCCGCCGGGCGAGCATATGCTGGGCTATCCCATCGCCGGCGCCGACGGCGACAACCGCCCCGGCCACCGGCGCTACAATCTCGTCTGGTACCGCTCGGCGAACGAGGCGGACGAGCTCAAGCGCCTGATGACCGACGAAACCGGCACTTACCACCCGCTCGGCATACCGCCGGGCCTGATCCGCGCCGAGGCGGTGGCGGAGATGCGCGCCGCGGCGCGGGAGAAGCTCGCGCCGCAATTTCTGGAAATGGTCGAGCTGGTCGAGACGCCGTTTTTCCAAAGCGTGGTCGATATGAATTCCGAGAGCATCGTGTCGGGCCGCGCCGTTATCATGGGCGACGCGGCGTTCCTGGCGCGCCCCCATCTCGGCATGGGCGTGACCAAGGCGGCGGGCGATGCGGTGCTGTTGACCGAACTCTTAAGCGCCTTTCCCGGCGATGTCGCCCATGCCCTCGGTATCTTCGATGCCGAGCGCTGCCGCTATGGCCGCTATCTCACCCATCATGCGCGCCTGCTCGGCTCGCAGATGAAGCAGACCTACGCATCCGACGCGGAACGCGAGGAGGCGGAATATTACCGCCGCCCGGAAACCTGCCTGCGCAAGATTTCACTGCCGCCCGACCCGCCCTAACGTGGTTTCCAGCTAGATCCAGCGCCGCGTCTGCTCCTTGAAGCTGCGGTATTCCTCGCCGAATTTTGCTTCGAGATATTTTTCCTCGCGGGCGATGACGCCCCAGCGGATGATTTGCTGGAAGATGGCGGCGAGGAGGAACAGCCAGATATTATCGAGGGTCACGCCGAGGCCCATGATCAGCAGCATCATCGAAAGATAGATCGGGTTGCGGGTGATGGCGTAGACGCCGCTCGTCACCAGGGTGGTCGGCGTGCGGTAGGTCGGCACCGGGGTTTTCGCCTGGCCGAAGCGGCGGAAGGCGCTGGCGACCAGCAGCAGCGACGCGGCGATGATGATGCCGCCGGCGATATATTGCCAGGGCGCGGGGATGATCTCCGCCGGAAACAATTCGCCGAGCGCCACGCCGAGCGCGATGATCGCCAGCGCGATCAGCGGCGGCGGGGCGATGGCGCCCGACGAATCGCTTTTGTCCTTGGCCATGGGTGATGTTGCTCCGCTTCTTGCGCCAAGGCCAGCCAATTAGCGGTGCCCGAACTGGTCGAGGGTGCGCCGCTGGTCGTTGTCCAATGTGGCGTAGAAATCCTCGAATGCCGGGCGCACAGTGCGGACGGCGTCGAGGCCCGCATCCAATTGAATTTCCGCCCGCGCCAGCAGATTGCCGGCGCCGTCGCCCGCCGCATCGGCCGCATCGCAGCTTTCGCGCAGACGCGCTTCGCCCGTGTTCCAGGCGGCGGCGAATTCGTTCCAGGCGGATTCCTGGATGGCGGTCAGTTCGAGCTCGGGCTTGATATGGGCGGCGATGCGCTCGAAATGCTCGCCTTCGCCGGCGGTGCAAAAATGCGCCAATCCGCCGCCTTTATGCCAACTACCTCCATGTCCCGCACCGTGTCCCGCACCATGTCCCGCGCCGTGGGCCCAGGCCGAGTGGTGACTCACCTTGAGGCCGACCAGGCTCACCGCCAAAGCCACTGCCGCGACCGCGCCACCAATGAATAAATGCCTGCGTCTCATCGCCATTCTCCTTTGCCGAAGTTCAAACGTATTATGACAACATAATTGTCATAATGACAATATAATTGTCTTGTTTGTCTTTTCAAGGGGGTGGGCCTGAGATAGGGTTGCGGCGATGACGAGCCATGGCAAAAGGCCCAGCCACCCGACGCCCCCGGCGCCTCCGACACGGGAGGGCGAGGCCCTGATGGAATTGATGTGGGTGTTGACGCAGACCTTTTTCAAGCTGCGCGCCGCCGGCAAGACGATCACCGCGCCCGATGCGCGCGGCGAAGCGGTCGGCGTGGTCGCGCCGTCGGGCGCCGGCACCTATGGCCTGCTGCGCTCCCTCGCTGAACAAGGCCCGCAAACCGTCCCCGCGCTCGCCCGCGCCCGGCCGGTGGCGCGCCAGCATATCCAGCGCATGGCGAATGAGATGGCGGCGCAGGGGCTGGTCGAGTTCATCGCCAATCCGGCCCATAAGCGCTCGCGCCTCCTCAGCCTCACCGCCGACGGTGCGGCGCTCTATGCGGCGATGAGCGCGCGCATGTTGGAGTTGGCGGAGGAGCTTTCAAAGGATATGGATATTGCCGCGCTGCGGACGACGGTCGAGACCCTGCGCAGCCTGCAGCACAAACTTGCCGCCGATCCTTGAGTTTCGATCAATACGGGCTGGAGAAGACATGGCATTTCCGGAATATGAAGATCTAGACGGCCTCGGCCTCGCCGAATTGGTGCGCAACAAAGAGGTGACACCGGGCGAAATAATGGAGGAGGCGATCCGGCGCAGCGAGGCGCTCAATCCGGCGCTCAACTTCCTCTGTTCCGACGCGTTCGACGAGGGCCGGCGCATGGCCGCCGACCCCAATCTGCCCGACGGCCCGTTCAAGGGCGTGCCCTGGCTGGTCAAGGAACTGGGGACGGCCTGGAAAGGCCAGCCGATGACCAATGGCTGCCCCTATATGAAGGATTTGTCGGCGGATTATGATTCGCTCACGGTGACACGCACCAAAGCGGCCGGTTTCACCCTCCTCGGCAACAGCAATGTGCCGGAGCTGGGCTGGGCGCTGGCGTGCGAGCCGAAGCTGTTCGGCACCGTCAACAGCCCGTGGGATCTGTCGCGCACGCCGGGCGGCTCGTCGGGCGGCGCGTCGGCGGCGGTGGCGGCGCGCGTGCTGCCGATCGCCGAGGCGAGCGACGGCGGCGGCTCGATCCGCGTACCGGCCTCGCATTGCGGGCTGGTCGGCCTCAAGCCCGGGCGCGGCAGGGTCTCCGCCGCGCCGGCGGCGGCGGATTTCTGGTATGGCGGCGCGGTGTTT